>CP032508.2:0-323500 GCA_009497875.2 gamma proteobacterium SS-5
ATGAGCCGCCGTACCCGCATCAGCAATGTCCTCGCCATCCTCAGCCTGCTGTCGCTGCTGGGGCTGGTGCTGGGCTGGATCATCTGGTTCATCGAGCCGCCGCACTGGCCCCGGCCGCTGTTGATCGTGCTTGCCGCATTGCCCCTGGCCCTGCCCCTGCGCGGCATGCTCTATGGCCGTTACCGCAGCCACCTGCTGGCGGCCTATCTGAGCCTGCTCTATGCCCTGCACGGCGGCTCAGAGCTTTGGGTCAGCGAGCGCCTCTGGCTGCCCCTGCTGGAGGTGGTGCTGTCCCTGTGCCTGTTCTTCTGCTGTGCCCTGTTCGTGCGCTTCACCCGTAACGAAAACCCCGCTATTCGATGAGCCGACAGCCGCCCCTGGCTCTGGCCCTGGAGCCCTCGCCGGGGTTTGACAACTTTCTGGCCGCCGATAACCGGGAGCTGCTGCTACTGCTGCGGCAGCTGGCCGAGCAGCCCCAGCCGGGCATTACCGCCATCTGGGGCCCGCCCGCCAGCGGCAAGAGCCATCTGCTGCAAGCCCTGGCCAACCGTGCCGCCGAGGCTGGCCACGCGGCCCTCTATCTGCCCCTGGACCCGCTGTTGGAGCAGGACCCGGCCGGGCTTGAGCTGTTTGCCGAGCGCGAGCTGATCTGCCTGGATGGGTTGGAGCGGCTGCTGGGCAACCGCCCCTGGCAGGAGGCCCTGTATGGCCTGTATAACGCCGTGCAACAGCAGGGCGGCTGCCTGGTCAGCGCCTCCCGTCGGCCGCCACGGGAGCTGCCCCTGGAGCTGGCCGATCTGCAATCCCGCCTCAGCTGGGGCCCCTGCTATCAGCTCCAACCGCTGGACCATGGCCACAAGGCGCGGCTACTGCAACAGCGGGCCGGGGAGCTTGGCTTGCAGCTGCCGGAGGACGCGGCGCATTACCTGCTCAACCGCCAACAGCGCGACCTGGTCGGCCTGCTGGGGCTGTTGGAGCGGCTGGACCGGGCCTCGCTGGCGGCCCAGCGACGCCTGACAGTGCCCTTCATCCGCCAGCAGTTGGGCCGGGATGCAGCGGTCGAGGATGGGTAAAGGGCCTGGCTAAGACCTTGCGTAATCAGGTATAGGTAAGCCTGTGGGTATGTGCGGCACTACCCCGGATTCCGCTTTGCTCGATCCAGGCCAGAGGTCACCGAGTTAGAGTAGCTGGGAGCCTGTCGGATTTAGGATGCTCCTACTGCGCCGGTGGGAAGAACGGCCCAGAATTGTTTTGAACATTGGCCCCGATTTTTCGTTGCGTAGGGAAACTCAGCGCCTCAAAATCGTGAAAATTTGTTCTCGTTCTCCCACCTTGCTCGCTACGGGCACCTAAACCCGACAGGCTCCTAGGAGAATGATCTACAAGGAAAACTCGCAGATCAATCCCCCCGACACAGACCGGACGTGCGCTACTGAGCATCCGGCTCCTGTAGTTACCTACCCAACCCAGCTGTCCGTTTTCCCCGTCAACCGAGTTCCCACCCAGCGGGGTGATGGGTGTCGATCAGTGTGGCATTGGTTCTGCGGTGAGCCTAACCCCTAGAGCACCACACACACGCTGTATGGTGTCGAACCGGGGGTGGCTACCCGGACGCAATGCCTTGTATAGCGCCTCTCTGGTAATGCCGCTGGAGTTAGCAATCTCTGTCATGCCTCGCGCCCTTGCAATCTGGCCCAAAGCATCAATCAATTCGTTGCTGTCTCCTTCCTCCAGGATTTGACGCAAGTACTCCGCAATATCTGCATCCGTTTTCAAATACTCCGCCACATCAAATTCGGCCAGATCGTCAATGTTGATTTGCATGGTCATTGCCACTCCTTATCGATTCCGCCAATGCAATAGCCTGTTCGATATCCTTGGATTGGGTACTTTTATCACCACCTCCAAGCATAAGAATCACCGTATCGCCAGTCTGTAGGTAATACCTTCGCCAGCCAGGTCCGAAAAATTCTCGCATTTCGTAGATGCCGTGTAACTATTCAAGGGTCATCCCCATGAAGTCAGGCCACCGCCCCTCGTAGAGGAGCCGCAATGCCTGTTCGGAAGATACCCCATTTTTCTGGCAGGTGGACAGATAGCTGCGGATGCGGGCAAAGATTCTCCTGATTACCCACAAAGATCAGCCTCGTTCACACAGGGAGCTATACTTGGTGCAGGAGGTATAACGCCATGAAAAACCGAGTGCAATTCCAGAAAGGCTACAGTCTAGCTGAATTTCTGCGTGACTACGGCACGGAGGAACAGTGTCGCCAGGCCCTGTTTCGATGGCGCTGGCCAGAGGGCTATGTATGTCCCGAGTGTGGTGGCCGGAAGTACTGCACCCTGCCATCCCGGGGTGGACTGTTTCAGTGCAATCATTGCCATCACCAGCATTCATTGACCAGTCGCACGATCTTTGACTCCAGCAAGCTACCGCTGACGACCTGGTTTCTGGCCATGCACCTGCTGACGCAGGCGAAGACGGGGCTGTCCGCCTTGGCACTGCACCGGCAACTGGGCGTCGCCTACAACACTGCTTGGAGCATGAAGCACAAGCTGATGCAGGTGATGAAAGAACGGGATGACGGCTATACCCTATCCGGGACCATCCAGCTGGATGATGTTTACTGGGGTGGAGAGCATCGGGGTGGCAAGGTGGGTCGCGGCTCACCCAACAAGACCCCCTTTGTGGCGGCGGTTTCCACCACTGACGCAGGCCATCCGCTGTACATGAACCTGCAGGTAGTCAAGGGATTCCGCTCTGCCGAGATCCTGAAGTGGTCTCGCAACCAGTTGGCACCCGGCAGCACCGTCTACAGCGATGGTCTGGCCTGCTTTCGCGCCTTCACGGCTGCGGGTTGTCAGCACATCCCGATTGTCACCGGCGGCGGTCCCGATAGCGTAAAGCATGAGGAATTTACCTGGGTCAACACGATGATCGGCAACGTCAAGAATGCCGTCACGGGTGTTTACCATGCTATGCAGCATAAGCACCTGTCACGCTATCTGGCTGAATACTGCTACCGTTTCAACCGACGCTTTGCTCTGGAGACGCTCCTGCCCCGGCTGGGCTGGGCCGCTGCACGAACGCCACCGATGCCGTACCAGCTCCTGAAGATGGCTGAGGTTTATGGGTAATCAGGTGGACTTTTGTTATGGGGGATTAGGGGATGGACAATTTAATTGTGCCTGACCCCTTTGACACCAGCCATCTACACCGCGTGGTGCGTTTCATTCTTCAGGGCGGCAACGATCAGACTATTCAAACTCACGCCGCGCCGGGTTGCTTCAAGTGCAAGTTGGCGGTGCAGGTCACGGCCAACCCGCACGTTGAATGAACCCTTGAATGGTTGTTCCGGCGTGATGTTTTTTTCCTTGCACATCGATAGATAGTCATCCACGCCATCGTGGAAGTCCTGGCGCAACTCTTCTGCGTTGCTGCCTTCGTAGGCAATTAGCGCACGGACAAACTGCACCTTGCCGAAAAAAATTCCATCTTCATCACTATATTCAACTGACCCGGTATAACCCTTGTATTCCACAGTATTCTTCATAGCAAACCCTCCTGCATTAGTACATCCAGCACTTGGTCAATCTGATAAGGTTTCAGTGCGGGCGATGGGTGCGGCTTATGCATTAATACCGGCGCAAAACGCTCATGCTCGAACCTAACCCGCGATCCGCTGCCGCCCTGATTTAGTGCATAACCGAACCCTGCTAACTGGAACCCCAGCACCGCATCATCGGCATAGCGGACGATATACACTTCTCCCCGTGCCCTTCGTTTCCGCCAGGCCTCTACCCAGAGGTCGAGACTGTAGTGCAGGTAGATGTTGGCCAGCAGCGGCGAGAGGACGCCCCCTTGCGGGGTGCCCTGTTCACTGAGCTGCCATTCGCCTTCCTCCATGATGCCTGCCGTGAGCATCTGCTCGATCAGTCTCAGTACGCGGCGGTCCGCCACTCGGTGGGATACAAAGCGCATCAGCCAGTCGTGATCGACCGAGTCGAAAAAGGTGCTGATGTCGGTATCCAGAATCCAGCTGACCTTGCGTTGCGTGATGGCAACGTACAAGGCGTCCAGCGCATGGTGCTGGCTGCGTCCGGGCCGAAACCCGTAGCTGAATCCCTTGAAGTCCACTTCGTAGATCGTTTCCAGTACCCCTACCAGCGCTTGTTGGACTAGCTTGTCCTCTACAGCGGTGATGCCGAGGGGACGCTTGCGTCCGTCGGCTTTGGGTATCCAGACACGCTGCACCGGTTGCGGGCGGTAGCGTCCGCTGTGCAGGCGTGCATGGAGGTCGACCAGTCGCGCTTCTAGCCCTTCGCCATAAGCTTTCCAGCTGAGGCCATCGACGCCACGGGCCGCCTTGCGGTTGAGTGCAAGGTAGGCTTTCCTGAGCCGGTCGATCCCGATGTGGTGCATCAAGTTGTTGAACCGCAGCGTACGATCCCTTTGTGCTGCTGCACGTAGCCGTCCAAGCCCCGCTTCTGCTTGCCCCGAGCTCTGCGTCTCGGTCACAGGTGGCTCTTTCGGCTCTTCTTTCCGCCAAGGCCCTTCGCTCCACGCGCTCCGCGTCGTTGATCCCGTTCTATCCGCTGTTGGCATCGTTGAGTTGTTCGCTCGCTTCTTCACACTCAGGCCTTGTCCGACTCCTCGTTCCGCTCTCCTGGCTGTTCGGCTATTGACCTTTGAGCCAGGAGTGGCTTCTTGCCCCGCGGGCGAGGCCTCCCGGGTTCCGTACGAGAGACATCCACACATGCACCGGGTCTGCGACTCCGGGGAACCTGCCCACCACTCGCGTTTTACGTGGCTTGCAGTTTTGCCTTCCCGACCAGCCAACACGGTCAGCATTCCCAACCTTGATTTCGCAAGCTCAATACCGAGCCTGTGTGTTCCCCTGTCAACGCTTAACCCCTGCCCTCGCGAGCAGACGCCCTAGACTTAGGGTCCCGGCGGTTCGCTACACCTTACCGGGCAGAGGACTTGCACCTCCAATCTCTCGCCAGCTTGTCCCGGCGCACTGGCTGTCCTTTTGTTTCTTTTGTTTTAGCCGATGTCGGCGACGCACCGGCGGTCCAGTCGGTCATATGGTGTTCCTTGGTAAAGTCGGTAGTGGCGGGACGGCGGGTTGCAGAAAGAAACCTGTCAAAGTTTGTCTGCCTCATCCGGAACATCCGGTACGGCATTCAGATATCGCTCGAAATCTTCGCGTCGGCCCAGGGTTGCCTCCTGACGCAAATAGTCCAGGGTCAGCATGGATGCCAGCTTTTCTGCCGCAGCGCTGGCGATGAACTGGTTGACCGAGATTTCATCCCGCGCAGCCAGTTCGCGGATCTTGGCGTGCACCGAATTCGGCAAGCGTACAGTCAGGGCAGTCATGATGAACTCCTCAGCAAGGATAGAAAAGATGCAGGGGTAATTGGGGTAACCCCCAGTTCGCCGACCCGCTGAAAGTCGCGGATATTATGGGTAACCAGATACTGGCTATCCGAAGCCACCGCACACTCCAGCACCATGTCGTCATCCGGGTCGCGCAAAAATGGACGCCACAGGTAATACACATCCTGCAGATGGGCGATGGACGTCAGATAGCGCAGGTAAGCCAAGACATCCTCAACCCGCAGCCCCGGCGGAAGGTGCTCGGGCCGCGTCAGCACGGCCTGCCATTCGGTGTAGAGCGCCACCGACAGGGCAATCTCAAAATGCGGGTTGGGCAGACTGTTGACCAAGGCAAAGCTGGCACCTTGCCGTGATCGGGCAGCGGCAACCAAGACCGATGTGTCTAAAACAATTCTCATGATTACACCAGTATAACCATGCCGTCATCGTCCAGCAAACCTGCACTATTCATCAGCAACCTACCGCGCTGATCCTCGGCGCTTTGATATGCAACGGACTGGCCGCTTGTTTAGTGTCCTTTTGTTGGCTCTAACTGCCTGCAGGCTCTGCGGATACGTAGTGGAGGACCGTAGTAGAGACGAATCAAAAATGCCCAGGGCATCCAGGGACACCTTGAGCTTGGATTGGGGCAATAAAAAACCCGCCGGAGCGGGTCTTGGGGAGATTAGAGGGGATTTCTTAGTGGTGCTTGTGCAGCATCAGCCAAGCCTTACCAAGCCTTTGGATCAAACCCGTCTTCGTTGCGTATCTCTACGGCATCACCGGATTGGGCCAGCACAAACAGGCCCTTGTTGCGGGCGTAATGGCCTACATCATCCGGTAATACCATGGCTGCTACGGCACCAAACAGGATGTGGGCTGAGAACTGGGGGAAACAGGACTTGAACTTGGCCATTCGGGCCAGGTGTTCGTCCACGTCTTCATAGGTCAGGCGGGATTTGCATTCCACCACTACTGCGGTATCTGTGTTTACTACCAGTAGGTCAACCTCCATGATGAACTGGCGATTGTCGTCATAGGCGACAATATTGGGGTGGACTTGATGCACCGGAATCTTGCGATCTTGAAATAAATCCACCACGGCTGGGCGCACCATTTCCTGCACAAACTGACCCAAGCGATTGCCATGCTCGCCTAACTGCTTGGCTAATGCCCTGATTTGTTTGTCTGTTTTACTCATACGCCGGTCGGCTTCCTGCTGGCTCTCCTTCATCAGCCGCTCAGTCTCCCTTATGCGCTGATCGGCTTCTTGCTGGCGTCGGTCGGCCTCTTTCTGGCTTTCCTTCATCAGTCGCTCGGTTTCTTTTTGCGACAGAGCAAGCTCCTGGATCGTGCGCCAGACATCGTCAAAGCTGGGGGCTGGGGTGTTGAGACTGGGCATTCTTTGGTCCTGGACAAGGGGTATCTAAGTCCATTGTAGCGGCTATGGCCGGATTGGCGAAGTCTTTGAACGCCGGTGTGGCCCATGGGCAGAGTGGGTTAGCTAGCGCGACATCTCATCACCCATTGGTGAATACAGCTCCAGCAAGGGCAGCAATGGGCCGATCCACGGCTCGTAGTTACGCCAGCGATCCTTGCTGGTTTTATAGATGGGCTGGCGCACCTGCCAGTTACTGGCGGTACCAACGCGGCGTTCGGTCTGGTGGAAGTTGAGGCAGTTATCGTCCCACTCCAGGCCGATGAAGTCGATCAACCGTCGGCTCCAGGTCTCGGGGTCTTCCACCAGCTCTTCGTAGCGCACCTCCAGCATGGCATCCTCGGGCAAGACCTGGCGCCAGTGTTCCATCAGGCGGTGGTACTGGCGGTAGTAGTGGGCGATATCATCGAGGTCTTTGGCGTAAGTGTGGCCGGTGTTGAAGTTCTGAAAATAGATGGACAGGCAGGTGTCGAGGGGGTTGCGCAGGGTATGGATGAACTTGGCGTTGGGCAATACCGCGTGGATCAGGCCCAGGTTCTGATAATTGCCCGGCATCTTGTCGATGACACGCAAGGCCGTTTGGTCAAATTGATGCAGGGTATCCAGGTAGTGATCCGCCAGGGACTGCACTAAAGCGGGGTCGAGCTGGGCTCGCAACACGGCTTGCTTGTGCCGCTCTGCCAGTGTTGACCAGTCGCTTAGCTCCCCTGCCCCAACCACGTCGGGGTGCGATGCCAGTATTTGCTCAGTGAGCGAGGTTCCGGAGCGGGGCATGCCCACAATCAGCAGGGGACGTTTGGAATCGACACAGCCTGGCCAGCTCTGGTGACAGACAGCGCGAGTGTAGTGCGTTGTCAAAAATGCCAAGATTTTCTCTTGATTGGCCGGATCATAGGCTGGGGTAAATAGCTGCTTGGCCTGATTGGCTTGCTGGTAGTAGTGGAAGGCGTTGGCGTAATCCGCGATGTCTGTATGGTACTTACCCAAGGCGTAGCTGAGTTCTGCACGTTTCTTGACCGGCAGGGGCTGCTGCAAGCAGTGCCTGGCACGCTCCAGCCATTCGTGGTCATCCAGGGTCATTTTGCGCGTTTTAGCAAAGCCTGCCAGGGCTGCGCTGTCATGGGGATTGTGTTGAAGGAGTGTGTGATAAGCGCTTTGGGCGCGATCAAAATCGCCAAAATCCAAGGCAATTTCTGCCTCTGCAGTACGCGCCTCCGATTGATTTGGGGCCTGTACGATCAACTGATCAACCAAGCCTTTGGCCTCATCTAGCCGCCTCATCGCCCGTAAAGCCAAGACCTGTGTGGCCATAGCCAGTGGATGACGCACGCCCTCCTGATAGATCTACTCAAATATCTTCAGGGATTCTTCCGGCTGTAGCGCAGCGTACAAGGCTGTTGCCTTGTTGATACGTGCCCCCAGGTGATTGGGCTGGGATTTTAGGGCTTGATCGGCGTATGCAATGGCTTGGGTGTAGTCACCCGCCTCACTGCTGTTATCCGCCAGGTTGGCCAGGATATCCGCAGAATCCGGTACCCATTGCAGGGCCTGCCGGTAACAGCGCTCGGCCTCGGCAAACCGCCCCAGACGCTTAAGTGCCAGCCCCTGCTGGTTCCAGGCATTGTGACATGGGCTGGCGCACCTTCACAGGCTTGCTGCAACAAGGGCAGCGCCTCCTGATCGCGTCTCAATAAGAGCAATGCCTTCCCCAAGGCGTGGGCACGAGCCGGATTGGGGCCTTGCTGTTCCCAAGCGGTTCGCGCCAGTCGCTCCATCTGGTTGTAGTCCCCGCCCGTTTCCAAGGCGGCCATTTGCGCCGCATCCCTCTGGGCTTGGGCCAATCGGCTGGCCAGGTTATCCACAGTCGGACCTTGCAAGCCCTTCTGCCGACCATCGGTCAGCATTTGTTCCATCTGCGGCAACAGACCCGCATGGAGCAGATACTCCAGGCAACTGAGCCAGTATTGCCCCTCACCGGGCCGGATTTCCAACGCTTGCTTGAGCAATTCACCGGCCTGTCCCCAGTGGCCTTGTTGCATAAGCAGCACACCCAGGTTGTGCAGGACATCAGGCTGGCGGGGATTGGATTTCAGCAGTTTCTGATACGCCCGCTCGGCTTTCTCCAGCCTGCCCGCCTGATGGTGTTGAATTGCCTGCTGGAGTAAGCGGGGAGAGTCCATGTGTTATTGCTAATTGCACTTGGTAAAGTGGCAGTTTATCAGATTTATCAACCTTGAAACAAAGTAAACAAAGTTGGTTCTTCGTCAAACAAAGGTCGCCGTAGGAGACTGATCTACAAGGTAAAGTCGCAGACAAATCCCCCCGGCACAGATCCGGACGTGCGCTACTAACGCATCCGGCTCCTGCGTCAAGTCAGACGCGCAGTCGCTCATTGGGATATGGGTGGACGATACGCAGTGATGGCACCCATTGGTGTACGATTTTCTTCATCTTTTCCCAGTTCAGGCTAACCGCCTTTTGGCTTCTGCGCCGCAGCGCCCTGAACCAGATTTTGATTGCCAATCCTCGTACCGTGCTGAGTACCCCGGAGTTTCCCGGCACGCCGAAGTACAGCGCAAACCCCCGCAGCTTTTGACTGACCATTCGGCCCTGCTCCGCCACCGGTAGGTGACGGTTCTTCAGGAGCCAGTCTTTCAGTCGCTCTACGAAGCCACGCAGTTTCTTTGCCAGGGTCGTGCGCAGGATGGTGAATCCTCCGTCCGAACGCCGTTTGGCGCAGGCGTGCGTAAACCCAAGGAATGCAAAGGTCTCCGGCTTGCCTTGTCCTCGCTGTTTGCGGTTGGCTTCGGCAAATCGTCCGAATTCCACCAGGCGAGTCTTTTCCGGGTGCAGCTGCAAGTTGAACCGACGGAGTCGCTCCGTCAGGTCCTGGCGCAGCCTTTGCGCATCGTCGTGGTACTGGAACCCCAGCACCGCATCATCGGCATAGCGGACGATATACACTTCTCCCCGTGCCCTTCGTTTCCGCCAGGCCTCTACCCAGAGGTCGAGACTGTAGTGCAGGTAGATGTTGGCCAGCAGCGGCGAGAGGACGCCCCCTTGCGGGGTGCCCTGTTCACTGAGCTGCCATTCGCCTTCCTCCATGATGCCTGCCGTGAGCATCTGCTCGATCAGTCTCAGTACGCGGCGGTCCGCCACTCGGTGGGATACAAAGCGCATCAGCCAGTCGTGATCGACCGAGTCGAAAAAGGTGCTGATGTCGGTATCCAGAATCCAGCTGACCTTGCGTTGCGTGATGGCAACGTACAAGGCGTCCAGCGCATGGTGCTGGCTGCGTCCGGGCCGAAACCCGTAGCTGAATCCCTTGAAGTCCACTTCGTAGATCGTTTCCAGTACCCCTACCAGCGCTTGTTGGACTAGCTTGTCCTCTACAGCGGTGATGCCGAGGGGACGCTTGCGTCCGTCGGCTTTGGGTATCCAGACACGCTGCACCGGTTGCGGGCGGTAGCGTCCGCTGTGCAGGCGTGCATGGAGGTCGACCAGTCGCGCTTCTAGCCCTTCGCCATAAGCTTTCCAGCTGAGGCCATCGACGCCACGGGCCGCCTTGCGGTTGAGTGCAAGGTAGGCTTTCCTGAGCCGGTCGATCCCGATGTGGTGCATCAAGTTGTTGAACCGCAGCGTACGATCCCTTTGTGCTGCTGCACGTAGCCGTCCAAGCCCCGCTTCTGCTTGCCCCGAGCTCTGCGTCTCGGTCACAGGTGGCTCTTTCGGCTCTTCTTTCCGCCAAGGCCCTTCGCTCCACGCGCTCCGCGTCGTTGATCCCGTTCTGTCCGCTGTTGGCATCGTTGAGTTGTTCGCTCGCTTCATTACTACTATGGCCTTGTCCGACTCCTCGTTCCGCTCTCCCGGCTGTTCGGCTATTGACCTTTGAGCCAGGAGTGGCTTCTTGCCCCGCGGGCGAGGCCTCCCGGGTTCCGTACGAGAGACATCCACACATGCACCGGGTCTGCGACTCCGGGGAACCTGCCTGCTACTCGCGTCTAGCGTAGCCTGCAGTTTTGCCTTCCCGACCACTCAACACGGTCAGCATTCCCAACCTTGATTTCGCAAGCTCAATACCGAGCCTGTGTGTTCCCCTGTCAACGCTTGACCCCAGTGCTGGCGAGCAGACGCCCTAGACTTAGGGTCCCGGCGGTTCGCTACACCTTACCGGGCAGAGGACTTGCACCTCCAATCTCTCGCCAGCTTGTCCCGGCGCACTGACTGTCCTTTTGTTTTTATTCCAAACAAAACGTCTGTCCTTTTGTTTATGAAAAACCCGCCGGAGCGGGTTCATAGGGAGGGATTGGCGGGGATGTATTTAGTGGTGCTTGGGCGGCATCAGGTCTTGGATTTCATCCTTGCTCAGGCCGGTGATCTTGATGATGCTGTCCAGCGCCATGCCTTCTTTGATGCAGTTGATGGCAATCTGGCGAACCATCTCCATGCCCTCATCCCTACCCCGCTCCATACCTATCTGGTAAGACGGCATTTTCTCAATATCGACTTCACGTAGCATTTCGACCTCCACGGCCTTGAATTTGTCGGTTAGACCTCGGTTTCCGGACAGGTGTTCCATCATCTTGATGTGGTTGCGCAGGGCTCGCTTGTCGCCACCCACCAGCTCGATCAGACGGCGCATGATCTTTCGCAGCACGAGCTTTTCGTCCTTGCCCTTGAAGTCGCAGAGTACTGCAATCACCAAGGCTTCGGGGGTATTTTGGTTGATGAACTGCTCGCAGTCCAGCCGGTGCATGTCGATCAGGCTGTAGCTGTAGCTCCAGCCGCCGTCTTCGATGCAGTCCTGCATGTTGAGGGGGGCTTTGCCGGTGTAGATGACGAATTGGCGGATAGGATTCTTGATCCCGGCCAGGCGCAGGTCGGTGTAATAGCGCAGGTTGCGGTAGGGCATGGTGGGGTCGTTGCTGTCCTGCAGCTCCAGGTGCAGGACAAAGCGCTGGCCATCGGGGGTCTCCACCAGCATGACGATGTCGGCAAAGCGATGCTCTACCCGCTCGGATTCGGTGCGCAGTTCCTTGATGACCTTGAGGTCCAGGCCCAGGATGTGCTTGGCCATGACCCGTACCAGTCGGCGGATCAGTTGCTTGGAGATGATGTCAGTGTGGCCCATCGGGAGAGTGTGGCATGGGTTGGGGGTGGTTGGCTAGAGGGGAGATATTTCCTCAAAACAAAGTCAAAACAAAGTGAGTGTCCTTTTGTTTGCTAATGTAAAAAGCCTCCTTACGTTCGAGGCCTCCGGCATTCTAGTAGGCCTTGGTAATCTCCCGCTTGGTGTCGTCGCTCAGTTTTTCAAAGAGGATATCGAGATGATGTCCTTTGATCTCTGTGGTGCCTTCCATGATCAGGAGGCTTTTCAAGTACAACTCAAGAGCCAAGCCGTAATTGGTCGCAGAAACGAAAGCATCTGTAGCGGAGAGATGGCCTGTTTTTGCCCATTGATCCAGATATTGTTTCCCTACATCGTGAAACTTTCTGGCAGACGCCAAGGCAGTGATGTAGTCGTATTTCTCCGATTTTTGTGCCTTCACGGCCGCCTTCTCCTGTCTCGCTACACCATTAAAAAAAACCTACCTGCCGATTCACCCCACCAGCACCACATTCATCCCGGCCATCCCGACATCCGGCACACCCACGACGGCGATCACCACATCCTCCTCATCCGGCTTGCCAACATGCAGGTAGGCTCGATCACCCAGGGGAATCCAGCCGATGGACTCGGCTTCAATGGCGGCGAGTTTGTCAGAAGCGCACAACATCACGAATCCAGATGCCGCTGCAAATCCATGCTGTCGTGCAGGACGCGCAGTATTTCGATCAAGCAGGCCGTTTCATCGACACGAAACACCAGCTGGTGCCTACCCTTGCGCCCATGGCGAGCCACATGCAGTGTGGCTACGTCATCACCCAACTCAGGGCGCCAGCGCACATCGATCAGCTGCGGCCCTGCGTTCAAGGCCTCCAGCGCATCATTGATAACGTCGGTGTAAGACTCCAGTTGCAACGGCCCAAACTGCTCAAGCGTCCAACCAAGGATGTCTTCAACATCTTGAGCGGCTCGATCGGCCAGACGTACCGTCCAGCCACTCATCAGTGTTTCGCCAGCACACGCTTGCTGATGCCATTGATGTGCGAGCGCAACGACGCAGCATCGTTAAATTCGGTATAACGCCCCGCCTCAATGTCCGCAACGCCCACGGCCACAGCCTCGCGCAGAGCGGCGAGTTTGGCGGCCTGCTCGGCTTCACGCGCCTGGACAAGGCGCAAGCCCTCGCGCAGAACCTCGCTGGCGTTCTGGTAGTGACCGCTGGCCACCATCTGTTCGACGAACCTTGCTTGGCTGTCGGTCAATACAACATTACGAGTAGGCATGGCAATCTCCAAAACTGAGTTTATGGCACATTATGCCAACATCTCTTGAGCAAAGCAAACCCCTCGCTTATCCTCCGCGCAGTTTTGCTCAGGAGCGCTAGCGGCTAGCCCGCATATCTCACCAGCCAGTAATCCAACCTGACTGGATGCGCATTAGGCCCTACTTTTTATATGTGTATTGGTGCATGTACCCTCCAGGTCAATGGAATTCGCTCTTTTCACCGGTTTTGACACCGGACAAGTCCAGTCAATTGGTCATTTGTTGACCAATTCTCGAACAGTAGGCACAGGACACCCTCGGCGTTGCCGATCGGTGGTCTGCCGGAGCGGGTTGTGCGTTATCCCGGGGCGTAGGTTGGTGGTCTCGTTTGCAGGTTATGCAGCACCTGTGCGAAGAGTTCGGCGTAGGGATAGCATTCGGCCAGTGAGACCCAAACCTTGCGCACACTGATACGCACCTGTGCGCCGATCTTCAGCAGGCGGGTGCGGACGGTGCCGCACTGGGCCTTGGCCAGTTCGGTGCCCTGCAGACCGATACGGCGCAGGGCGCATAACATGACATAGGCGAAGGAGCTGAAGTAGAGCCGGTTCTGGTTGGCGCGCATGCCGTGGCTGCTGGTGCGGTCGGCGAACAGATCCAGCTGTTGCTCCTTGATCCGGTTCTCCATGTCGCCACGGGCACAGTAATGATCCTCGTAGAGGCTGCGGGCCTCGTAAGTGTCTTGGGCCAGGCTGGTGACCACATAGCGCGGATTGGCGCCCCCGCGCAGGTGCTCTGCCTTGCCGACCACCCGGCGCGCACGGCTCCAGCTGGCGCGGGTGCGGTAGCTGAAGTCCTTGAACACCCGTGCTGCGGCCTGGGTGGCCTCTGCCTGCTCCTTCGCCTGCGCCATCTCGTGGTGCATCAACGCGTTAAGGCGTTTGTTTTTCGCCAGCCCCAGGAGAAAGTCCACCCCGTTGGCCTCGCACCAGGCCATGATCTCCTCGCGGCAGAAACCGGAGTCGGCACGGATGATGATTTGGGTGGCCGGCCAACGCTGACGAATCTGCGCAACAATGCGCTCCAGTTCCTCCACGCTGCCTGCGCTGGCGTCCTGATTGGCCTCGCGCAGCCGGGCGCAGAGCAGGTGCTCACCGGCGAAGATGTATAGGGGCAGATAGCAGTAGTTCTTGTAGTAGCCATGAAAGAATCGGCCTTCCTGGCTGCCGTGCAGGGGGTCGTCGGTGGCGTCGAGGTCCAGCCAGATCTGCCGGGGTGCTTCGTCATGGGCGTCGAGGTACAGATCCACCAGCAGGTTGTCGATCTTCCCCACCTGGGCGACGATCTTCTTGTAGCGGCTGGAGTGGTCCGCGCTCCAGTGGGTCAACTCCAGACGATTGAGGGTGCTGGAGCTGGCCAGGGGTTTGCCCTTATCGCGGGCCATGGCACGGCCACATCCGGTCGGGTCCTCCTTGTTGACCAGGACCGCCAGCAGGTGGTCCAGGCGCAGTCGGTCGTGGTCATTGAGGTCTTCGTAGCCCAGCGCCAAACCGTAGATACGCTGGCCGAGCAGGTCTTCTACCGTATGCTCGATGGCCTCAGGGTCTCTGAAATCGCGAAAGCACTCGGACAGGCGTCGGATGATACCGGTCTTGCGTTCCACCTCGCGCAACAGCAGACCGCCACCATCGGAGCTGATCTGTCCGCCATCGAACTTGGCCACTACATCACGCCGTCCGAGACCCTGAAATTCCAGTTGGGTTGGGGTACACTCTGTTTCCATAAGGCCGCCTTGCTTTATCTGGTTAATTTGTTGTTTGAAAACATAATTTTACCAGAAAGGTGGCCTTTTTTACAGGGTTTGGTGAGATATGCGGGCTAGCGACTCCACCGGTCGGCAGCAAATGCGCACAATAGATTTTATGTAAAAGTAAGTGGGTGTCCTCTAGTTTGCTCACCCGGACCGACGGCTTAATGGGGCTTGGCATCATGCCGGTGTTGCTCCTAACTGCCTGCAGGCTCTGTGGATACGCAGTAAAAAGCCCATCGGGCTTGAGGTCGGAAAGGAGGACCGTAGGGACGAAGCACAAAAAAACCCAGGGCATCCGGAGACGCCTTGGGCGTGTATGAAACGGGGGCAATAAAAAACCCGCCTAAGCAGGTTCTTGGGGAGGGATTGGCGGGGATGGTTTTAGTGGTGCTTGGGCGGCATCAGGTCTTGGATTTCGTCCTTGCTCAGGCCAGTGATCTTGATGATGCTGTCCAGCGCCATGCCTTGATTGATGCAGTTGATAGCCACTTGGCGGACCCCCTCATCAATGCCTCTATCCATACCTATCTGGTAAGACGGCATTTTCTCAATATCGACTTCACGTAGCATTTCGACCTCCACGGCCTTGAATTTGTCGGTTAGACCCCGGTTTCCGGACAGGTGTTCCATCATCTTGATGTGGTTGCGCAGGGCTCGCTTGTCGCCACCCACCAGCTCGATCAGGCGGCGCATGATCTTTCGCAGCACCAGCTTTTCGTCCTTGCCCTTGAAATCGCAGAGGACCGCAATCACCAGGGCTTCGGGGGTATTTTGGTTGATGAATTGCTCGCAGTCCAGCCGGTGCATGTCGATGAGGCTGTAGCTGTAGCTCCAGCCGCCGTCTTCGATGCAGTCCTGCATGTTGAGGGGGTCTTTGCCGGTGTAGATGACGAATTGGCGGATAGGATTCTTGATCCCGGCCAGGCGCAGGTCGGTGTAATAGCGCAGGTTGCGGTAGGGCATAGTGGGGTCGTTGCTGTCCTGCAGCTCCAGGTGCAGGACAAAGCGCTGGCCATCGGGGGTCTCCACCAGCATGACGATGTCGGCAAAGCGATGCTCTACCCGCTCGGATTCGGTGCGCAGCTCCTTGATGACCTTGAGGTCCAGGCCGAGGATGTGCTTGGCCATGACCCGTACCAGACGGCGGATCAGTTGCTTGGAGATGATGTCGGTATGGCCCATGGGCAGAGTGTGGCATAGGGTTAGGGGGTGGTTGGCTAGAGGGGGAGATATTTCCTACAAAAACAAAAGTGCAAAACAAAGTGCAAAACAAAGGTCGCCGTAGGAGACTGATCTACAAGGAAAACTTGCAGATCAATCCCCCCGGCACAGATCCGGACGTGCGCTACTAACGCATCCGGCTCCTGCGTTGGGTCCACCACGCTGGCCATCTCTGGCTGCATGTAGCCTTTCGAACCCCTCTTCTGCTCAGCTCAGGCTCTGCGTCCTGAACATACAGGCGGTTCTGCCAGCTTCCCCTTCGCCAAGGCCCTTCGCTCCACAAACTCCGCATCGCCAGTGCACGCCTGTCCTTCATGCCACCTTTAAGTTGTTCGCTCGCTTCTTCACACTCAGGCCTTGTCCGACTCCTCGTTCCGCTCTCCCGGCTGTTCGGCTATTGACCTTTGAGCCAGGAGTGGCTTCTTGCCCCGCGGGCGAGGCCTCCCGGGTTCCGTACGAGAGACATCCACACATGCACCGGGTCTGCGACTCCGGGGAACCTGCCTGCTACTTGCGTCTAACGCAGCCTACAGTTTTGCCTTCCCGACCACTCAACACGGTCAGCATTCCCAACCTTGATTTCGGAGCTCAATACCGAGCCTGTGTGTTCCCCTGTCAACGCTTAACCCCTGCCCTCGCGAGCAGACGCCCTAGACTTAGGGTCCCGGCGGTTCGCTACACCTTACCGGGCAGAGGACTTGCACCTCCAATCTCTCGCCAGCTTGTCCCGGCGCACGTCGCCGTAGGAGACTGATCTACAAGGAAAACTTGCAGATCAATCCCCCCGGCACAGATCCGGACGTGCGCTACTAACGCATCCGGCTCCTGTAGGTGTCCACCACGCTGGCCGTCTCTGGCTGCGCCTATCCTGACAGAGGGGGCCTTTCGAACCCCTCTTCTGCTCAGCTCAGGCTCTGCGTCCTGAACATACAGACGGTTCTGCCAGCTTCCCCTTCGCCAAGGCCCTTCGCTCCACAAACTCCGCATCGCCAGTGCACGCTGTACTTGTTGGCACCTTTGAGTTGTTCGCTCGCTTCATTACTACTATGGCCTTGTCCGACTCCTCGTTCCGCTCTCCCGGCCGTTCGGCTATTGACCTTTGAGCCAGGAGTGGCTTCTTGCCCCGCGGGCGAGGCCTCCCGGGTTCCGTACGAGAGACATCCACACATGCACCGGGTCTGCGACTCCGGGGAACCTGCCTGCTACTTGCGTCTAACGCAGCCTACAGTTTTGCCTTCCCGACCACTCAACACGGTCAGCATTCCCAACCTTGATTTCGGAGCTTAATACCGAGCCTGTGTGTTCCCCTGTCAACGCTTAACCCCTGCCCTCGCGAGCAGACGCCCATGACTCGGGGTCCCGGCGGTTCGCTACACCTTACCGGGCAGAGGACTTGCACCTCCAATCTCTTGCCAGCTTGTCCCGGCGCACTGAGTGTCCTTTTGTTTATCTTTTGTTTAGGGGTTACCCAGCACACAGCACAGGTCAGGCAAACACGACTTGGGTATGCCCCTTCGGATGGCTGCGCGGCGCCTTACGCACCACAATCTCCACATCACGCCCGAGTCGGTTGAGGCATTCGATCATCTTTGCTTCGCTAATGCCACGGAACTGACCTCGAAGCAGTCCGGAAAGCTTGGGCTGTGTAATCCCCAAAATCTCGGCAGCCTGTTGCTGTGTCAGGTGGCGGTGACGAATGATGTCGCCGATCTTGCTGGCCAAGCGGGCCTTGACATACATAGCCTCAGCGTCCGGGGTCTGTAAGTCGGCATAGACGTTGCCGCTGCTTTCTTCGATGTCGATCATTTCTGACCTCCTAAGCTGGCCTCAATGGCCTTTAATCGTGACTTGATCAATTCCACATCCGGCTTGGGCGTTGCAATGCTTTGGGTGGATTTCTTCTGGAAGCAATGCACGACATACACTGCCTCGGCATAACGTAGGGTATAGACCGCACGGTAGGTGTCGCCCCTGAAGTCCTCAACCACCTCCAGTACGCCAGCGCCGCCAAAGCCCTTGAGCGGTTTCGCATCAGGATGTTTCTGGCCAACTTGCGCTAAATGCAGCGCGTACCCGAAGGTGTCTTGCACCTCCTCAGGCATGCCCATCAGGTCTTTCTTGCTGGACGCGACCCAGCGCAGAGGTTTGGTTGAAGTCGACATCAGCCCATTATGCCTATATGGGAATAGGAATGCCAGAGCTTGACCGAATCAGCCAGCTCTCGCACACCAGCACCTCGATCATGTTTATCGCTAGCACCTCGGTTATCCCAGCTGCTCCACCTGCCCCAGGCGCTGGATGGTGCGCAGGTTCAGCCCGGCGGCGACCACTTCGGCGAGGAGTGCTGGCCAGGCGTGCCAGAGGATGTCGTTGGCGATCCAGGCGAGACTGGAGGCGAGCAGGGCGATGCGCATGGCGCGGTTGCCCAGGTAGAACTGCGTCCTGAACATACAGGCGGTTCTGCCAGCTTCCCCTTCGCCAAGGCCCTTCGCTCCACAAACTCCGCATCGCCAGTGCACGCCTGTCCTTCATGCCACCTTTAAGTTGTTCGCTCGCTTCTTCACACTCAGGCCTTGTCCGACTCCTCGTTCCGCTCTCCTGGCTGTTCGGCTATTGACCTTTGAGCCAGGAGTGGCTTCTTGCCCCGCGGGCGAGGCCTCCCGGGTTCCGTACGAGAGACATCCACACATGCACCGGGTCTGCGACTCCGGGGAACCTGCCTGCTACTCGCGTCTAGCGTAGCCTGCAGTTTTGCCTTCCCGACCAGTCAACACGGTCAGCATTCCCAACCTTGATTTCGGAGCTCAATACCGAGCCTGTGTGTTCCCCTGTCAACGCTTAACCCCTGCCCTCGCGAGCAGACGCCCATGACTCGGGGTCCCGGCGGTTCGCTACTCCTTACCGGGCAGAGGACTTGCACCTCCAATCTCTCGCCAGCTTGTCCCGGCGCACTGAGTGTCCTTTTGTTTCGCTGTGGATACGTAGTGGAAAGCCCATCGGGCTTGAGGTCGGAGAGGAGGACCGTAGGGACGAAGCACAAAAAACCAAGGGCATCCGGAGACGCCTTGGGCGTGTATGAAACGGGGGCAATAAAAAACCCGCCGAAGCGGGTTCATAGGAAGGGATTGGCGGGGATGTATTTAGTGGTGCTTGGGCAGCATCAGGTCTTGGAGTTCGTCACGACTGAGGTCGGTCATTTCCATGACTTCATCCACAGATAGGCCCTTGGACAGCAGCTTGGTGGCTATCTGACGGTTTCTCTCATCAATACCCTCATCCCTACCCCGCTCCATACCGATCTGGTAAGACGGCATTTTCTCAATATCGACTTCACGTAGCATTTCGACCTCCACGGCCTTGAATTTGTCGGTTAGACCCCGGTTTCCGGACAGGTGTTCCATCATCTTGATGTGGTTGCGCAGGGCTCGCTTGTCGCCACCCACCAGCTCGATCAGACGGCGCATGATCTTTCGCAGCACCAGCTTTTCGTCCTTGCCCTTGAAGTCGCAGAGTACTGCAATCACCAAGGCTTCGGGGGTATTTTGGTTGATGAACTGCTCGCAGTCCAGCCGGTGCATGTCGATCAGGCTGTAGCTGTAGCTCCAGCCGCCGTCTTCGATGCAGTCCTGCATGTTGAGGGGGGCTTTGCCGGTGTAGATGACGAATTGGCGGATAGGATTCTTGATCCCGGCCAGGCGCAGGTCGGTGTAATAGCGCAGGTTGCGGTAGGGCATGGTGGGGTCGTTGCTGTCCTGCAGCTCCAGGTGCAGGACAAAGCGCTGGCCATCGGGGGTCTCCACCAGCATGACGATGTCGGCAAAGCGATGCTCTACCCGCTCGGATTCGGTGCGCAGTTCCTTGATGACCTTGAGGTCCAGGCCCAGGATGTAGTGCGCCATGACACGTACCAGACGGCGGATCAGTTGCTTGGAGATGATGTCGGTGTGGCCCATGGGGAGAGTGTGGCATGGGTTGGGGGTGGCTGGCTAGCGCCTAGGCCGCCTTCTGCTCAAACAGCTTCCTCGCTGTCTGCACCCCGCGCACATAGCGGGTATGCCGCTGGGTGCACAACTCCACCAATTTCTGTGGCTTGCCGACGGCGCTGCCGAATTCCTTAAGGAAGCGGTGGGCATAATTGATGAATTGCTCGGCGTCCATACCGATTCGGTGGAGGATTTTCGGTTGATGCGCGGGGATGGCACCGCGCTTTTTGGGGTGCACGGCTCGGCCTGTCCAATCGACCAGGTCCAGGTAGTCGTCGTAGGCGAAGGGGATGGCCCAGTCGGCTCGCCCTGTGGCGTCGAAGGGCATGAGCGGGGCTTCGGGCAGGATTTCTTCTTCTGCTGTTGCTTCTGTGGGTTGTGGCTTGGGCTTGGGGTTGGCTTGGCCTTCCTGGATGCGCTGCTGGATGGAGGTAAAGTCGGAGGTCTCGGGGGTTTCCGCCATGCCTGCCCGGATCGGGTTGAGATCGACGTAGGCCATGGCGGCGAGCAGGGCCGCTTCGTCCAGCAGGGCTTGGCTTTTGAAGCGGCTTTCCCAGAAGTGGCCTTTGCAGTGGTCTTCGGCATTGGCCTGGAAGGCAATGGATTGATTGAGGTTGCGCATGAACCAGGAGAGATCGGCCAACCGCTGGCGGTAGGTCATGGCGTATTCTTCCACGCGGGCCAGTTCGGCCTGATCCATGCCCTCCCCTGCTTCGGTGGCCAGATAGGCGCGTACCAGCCAGGGGCCTTGGTAGAGCTGAGTCCAGCGCTGCAAGACTTCGCGGGTATCCCATTGTGCTGGGCGCAGGGCATCGATACGCAAGACTATGTGGTAGTGGTTGCTCATGACGGCATAGGCTGCAACGTCAATGGCGAATATATTGGCCAACTGTTTGATACGGCTGGCAATCCAGTCGCGGCGATGGTCATAGCTCTTGCCTGTGCGGTCATCTTCACCGCAGAGGAAGGCCCGACGCACACAGCGGGATACGCAGTGGTACCAGGGCGTGTCGGCCAGGGAGACAAGGCTGGAGCGGGGCTTGGTCATGGGTGGATTCCTCGGCTATGGGAGAAAGCATAGGCCATGTCGGTCGTTATTGCAAACAAAACGACTGTCCTTTTGTTTCAGCTTGTCCCTTGCCGTTTTTCCAATTTATAGCCCCCGGACCGACGGCTTAATGGGGCTTGGCATCATGCCGGTGCTGCTCCTAACTGCCTGCAGGCTCTGTGGATACGTGGTGGAATCGGAGATAGATGGATGAAAAAAAGCCCAGGGCATCCGGAGACACCTTGGGCTTAGGGAGTGCAATAAAAAACCCGCCGGAGCGGGTCTTGGGGAGGGATTGGTGGGGATGGTTTTAGTGGTGCTTGGGCGGCATCAGGTCTTGGATTTCATCCTTGCTCAGGCCGGTGATCTTGATGATGCTATCCAGCGTCATGCCTTGATTGATGCAGTTGATAGCCACTTGGCGGACCCCCTCATCAATGCCCTCATCCCTACCCCGCTCCATACCGATCTGGTAAGACGGCATTTTCTCAATATCGACTTCACGTAGCATTTCGACCTCCACGGCCTTGAATTTATCGGTTAGACCCCGGTTTCCGGACAGGTGTTCCATCATCTTGATGTGGTTACGCAGGGCTCGCTTGTCGCCACCCACCAGCTCGATCAGGCGGCGCATGATCTTTCGCAGCACCAGCTTTTCGTCCTTGCCCTTGAAGTCGCAGAGTACCGCAATCACCAGGGCTTCGGGGGTATTTTGGTTGATGAATTGCTCGCAGTCCAGCCGGTGCATGTCGATGAGGCTGTAGCTGTAGCTCCAGCCGCCGTCTTCGATGCAGTCCTGCATGTTGAGGGGGTCTTTGCCGGTGTAGATGACGAATTGGCGGATAGGATTCTTGATCCCGGCCAGGCGCAGGTCGGTGTAATAGCGCAGGTTGCGGTAGGGCATAGTGGGGTCGTTGCTGTCCTGCAGCTCCAGGTGCAGGACAAAGCGCTGGCCATCGGGGGTCTCCACCAGCATGACGATGTCGGCAAAGCGATGCTCTACCCGCTCGGATTCGGTGCGCAGCTCCTTGATGACCTTCAGCTCCAACCCCAGGATGTAGTGCGCCATGACACGTACCAGACGGCGGATCAGTTGCTTGGAGATGATGTCGGTGTGGCCCATGGAGAGAGTGTGGCATGGGTTGGGGGTGGCTGGCTAGAGGGGAGAAATTTCCTCAAAACAAAGTGAGTGTCCTTTTGTTGCCGGCTAACAAACAAAACGACTGTCCTTTTGTTTGTTAGCTATGGGAGAAAGCATAGGCCATGTCGGTCGTTATTGCAAACAAAACCAAACAAAACGACTGTCCTTTTGTTCGGGACTGTCCTGCAGCTCCAGGTGCAGGACAAAGCGCTGGCCATCGGGGGTCTCCACCAGCATGACGATGTCGGCAAAGCGATGCTCTACCCGCTCGGATTCGGTGCGCAGCTCCTTGATGACCTTCAGCTCCAACCCCAGGATGTAGTGCGCCATGACACGTACCAGACGGCGGATCAGTTGCTTGGAGATGATGTCGGTGTGGCCCATGGAGAGAGTGTGGCATGGGTTGGGGGTGGCTGGCTAGAGGGGAGAAATTTCCTCAAAACAAAGTGAGTGTCCTTTTGTTGCCAAGTGGGTGTCCTTTAGTTTCGGAATTTTGCAAACAAAGTGAGTGTCCTTTTGTTTTCTTTTGTTTGGTTTCGAGATCAAGGAATGTTCCAGCGTTGATAGTACCAACCAGAACAAACAAAGTGACTGTCCTTTTGTTGTTAAGTGTCCTTGGCTAGGGGAAAGAGCATAGGCCATGAAATGGAATTTTGCAAACAAAGTGAGTGTCCTTTTGTTTGAGAGGGGAAAGAGCATAGGCCATGAGGTGGAATTTTGCAAACAAAGTGAGTGTCGGCCCTGTTGTTTGTTGGTCAGCCCGTCACATCGCGTCCGAGCAATCTTCGTGACAATCTTGCCAAGCGGGAATTACCGCGAAAATCCGACTCCAGCATGGCGCTATCGCAGCAATCGATCCAATTTCCATCCAGAGGATGGAGAACATGGCTCCGGCGCACCCCTTCCTCGACAAAGCCAAGGGACAAACAGGTGTCTTGCGACAATCGGTTATCCTTCATCACCACAACGCTCAACTTATGGCAGCCCAAGCGATTGAACACGAGGTCGAAAATCAGCAGCGAGGTAGTGATCGCAATCCCGGCACCGCGATCCTCCGGCGATAGGATGCCCATCAGATACTCCGCCCTGCGATGGCCGGCGACGATATTCGTCAGGTTCGCCAGGCCCACCGGCTCGAAAATGGGCTGTGAGGATCCTGGGATAGTAGCGCGTTTTTCGATAATCCAATCCGTGGATCGTGAATTCACCAGGGAAAAGGATGCATTGGCCAAGGCCTTGGCGATCTGCTCCCGGGACGGGGGAGTTGCGAGCCTTGCGGGGTTATACAGCCGCATAAAAGCCTGATCGGTAAAGCAGCCAAACACATAATCCGCGTCCGAAGCATTCGGGGGTCTCAGGCGCACGTTCTTCGCCTGCACGGTATCCTGCCAAGCCGGATTCAGCAAAAACGCCCAATCCCGCAAGACCCGGGAGCCGGGTACCTTCTCCAGCCCCTGCTGCAAGGCTAAACGCGCCGAGGCGAGATCCCTCTTGGCGATGGCCGCGTTAAGGGCCCGCACGACGTAGGCCTCGAACTGCGCGACTGACATGGAAAGCGTCTGCTGCGTCATGCGTCACCCATTGGCTTGCACCCAACTCAGGTCATACCATTCCGCCAGGGGCAACAAGGGGCCGAGATGTTGCTCATAGTTGCGCCAACGCTCCTTGCTGCTCTTGTAAATGGGTTGACGCGCCTGCCAATTACTCGCGGTACCCACCTTGCGCTTGGTCTTGTGAAACTCCAGGCAGCGATCGTCCCAATCCAGGCCGATGAAATCGATGATCCTGCGGCTCCACCCCTCTTGATCCTCGATCAGCGCCTCATAGGGCACATCCAAGAAAACCTCCTGGGGCAGCAGCTGACGCCAATGCGCTATCAAACGGTGATACTGTCGCCAATAATGGGCCAGATCCTCCAGGTCATTGGCGTAGGTATGCTGCAAATTAAAGTTCTGAAAATAGATCGACAGACAGGTGTCGATGGGGTTGCGCATCGCATGAAGTATGCGTGCCTGAGGAAATACTCTATGGATCATGCCCAGGGCCAGAAAATTCCCCGGCATCTTATCCACCACGCGCAGCGCCTGCGCATGATGCCGGTCGAGATTCTCCAGGCAACCCGACACCAACGCGCCGACCGCAGCGTCCGTATAGCGGTTATGCACATAGGCCAGCTTATGGGCCTTCATCTGATCATTCCAAAAACGCAGCTCGCCCGCGCCAAAGACCTCCGGATGCGAAGAAAGCACCTGCTCCATCAACGAGGTGCCGGAACGCGGCATACCCACGATAAACAGCGGCCGCGCGCTCTCGCTGGCCCCCGGCAGGGCCATGATGGGTGCTTGGTAGTGCTGGATCAAATAGCCGACAAGCCGCTCCTGGTTATCCCGGTCATAGCGCGGCGTCAATTGTTTCTTGCAGCTATTGGCCTGATGCAGATGCTCAAAGGCGCGGTCATAGTCCGCCACATCATCGAAAAACTTCGCCACCGCGTACAACAGGGTAGCCCGGCTGCGCAGTGACAATGAGCCCTTGCTCAAGGCCAAGGCCGCATCCCGCCACGCGCTGTCCTCTGGCGTCATCTTGCGCACCCGCGCCAGCAAAGCGGTCGCCTCCACCGAGCCGGGATTGATCTGCAAGGCGCGCTCCAGCATCTCCCGCGCCTGGGCGAACTCCCCCCGGTCCAGCACCATATCCGCCAGGGCCACCAGCGCATCGCACTGGTGCGGATCCAGTTCCAAGGCCCGCCGAAAGCTGGCGTCGGCGGCGGCGGGGTTCTCCCACTGCTTATACAGATTACCCAGATACAGATGGGCCTCTGCCAGGTTCGGACGATGGCGCACCGCCTGCTGGTAATGATCCAGCGCGCCCGGGAAATCTTCTTGCTCCTCCAACAGTTTACCCATCACCAAATGGGCGTTGGCGTGGGCCGGATCCAGCCTGAGCGCGTTCTGCACATGCACGCGCGCCTCATCCAGGCGGCCATCGTCATGGCACGCCTGGGCCAGATTGGTCAGGGCGTCGGGATAATCGGGCTGCAGCTTCAGCGCGGTGCGGAAGGCCTGTATAGACTCGTCCCTGGCGCACAAATACTTGAGGGCGGAGCCCAAATTGTTATGGGCCGCAGCAAAATCCGGCACCAGGTCCAGCGCCTTGCGGTACTGGGCCACGGCCTCGTTCGCCTGCCCCTGCCGGCCCAGGGCAATACCCAGATTGTTAAGGTTCTCGGCATCCAACGGCAGCAATTGGGCGGCCTTTTGCAGCAAGGGCAGGGCCACCGCATCGTCGCCCTGGGCCAGCGCGACGCCACCCAACATCTTGTAGGCAAAGCCGTGCTCGGGGCATTCGCGCATCAACGCCTCGGCCAAGGGTTTGGCGCGGGCATAATCCCCCTGATTCACCGCCTGCCGCAACGGCTGCAGCCTGGTCTCGTCCGGAATGGCGGCTATGCGCGCTTCCAGCTCCTGTAGTCGCGCGCCGGCCAAGCCATGGGCCTTGCCCTGCTGCAGAATCTTGCGGGCGCTGTCCCACAGGCCGGCGCTGATCAGTACCTCGATATAGCCCAGCCAATACTGCCCCTGGCCGGGCGCGCTTTCCAGCGCCTGCTTGTAATGGCGAAAGGCCTCGGCGGGCCGCTCCTGCCGCCACAGCGCCAAACCGAGCCCCTGATGGGCAGCGGCGTTGTTCGGATCGAGCGTGAGCACACGCCGGCACAGGGTCTCGGCTTGGACGAAGTCCTGCCGCTGCGCGCACGCAACGGCCTGGCGCAATGTGTTTTGAATGCCCCGGTCCGCCGTTGTGCGCGTTGGCGGAAGCGCCGTTTTTTTCTGTCTCTTTTTCGGCTTGGGCATGGAGTCTTGGGGCTCGTTGAACGCGGATTCGCAGGGGTATTTTGACCGAAATGGCGCTGATTGTCCTCCCTTTTACCCGCACACCTTCTGAATAAACAGGTCGCCCTTATGGGCGACATTAGGCCGGGCCGACAGGGAAGCTAGCGCCGATCTGGCCCATCCTCGGGAACCCGATACGTCTTGCCACAGGACGGGCAGTTATACAGGCCGGGCTCGCGCGTGGGTCTGACCTGGCGCGGCTGTTTATCTTCCTGAAAGCACCGCACGCAGTATAAGCGCCCCTCATGCGCCAACAGAGAATCCCCTCGCAAAAGGGGAAAAATAAAATGCTCGTCCATTGTCCGCTCCCCCTGTTGCCCTCATGCCCTGGTTTGCATGGCTGGTTATCAGGAAATTTCCGCTCAAGCCCCTTTGACTGCCCCTGAGCAGGGTCAGACCACGCCAACCGGCAACCCCTGTCGGCCTGAAGGCCAACCTACCCCACAGAGATCAGGGCAAAATCCCTTTCATCTGGCCTGGCGTTGTAGGTCGCCCTTCAGGGCGACTGCCGAGCGGACGCTGGAATACTGGCTCGGGCTTATGGCGCTTATAGCTCTCAAAGAAAGGACTGTCCTTATGTTTTATGTTTTTTCGTTTTGTTTTTTCATCTAATACAACAGCCAGCATACCACTGTGACAAATTGCCTACCATCAGTTGCCGCGCCTTGGACATAAAAAAACCCCGCCTCCTTGTGAGAAGCGGGGTTTGAAGGGGTTACCCCTTGTGGGGGTTAGGGCGTATCGAAAAACGCAGCCCTCTTAGGCATTAGGCGAAATCAGCGCCCGTCAGGGTACCGGTCATGCCGACCACCATGATGGCTTCGTCGCCTGCGTTAACGCTGTCACTACCATCCGAGTCGATAACCACATAGGTGCCGGCCATCGCGCCACCGCTTACCGTAACCACGACAAAGTCGTTGTCAGTAGCGGCGTCCGTGGTGAAGGCAAGGCCCGAGACCGCGGTGTTGACATCGGCCACGAAGTTGGCTTCGGTGGTGCTGGCCAAGGTGACGATGAAGGCATCGTTAAGAGGACCAGCTACCGAGGTGGTGATGGTATCCAAACCTGCGCCTGCCTCGAAGTTCTCGATGGTGACGATATTGCCGATGTTGGTCACGGTGGATACCGCATTGATATCGACATTGTCGGCAACACCGTTGGCCGCGCCCAGGGTGACCGTGGTGCTTGGTGCAACCAGAGAGGTTACCGCCGAGAAATCCACGCTAGCTCCCGTGGTGTCGCCACTAACATCCACCGTGAGGTTGGTCAAACCCCCATCGAAAGCAGCCGCAGCAAAGACCACATCATCATCATTGGTGATGGTCACCGTGGCCGGCACATTGGCGGAGAGATTCACCCCCGCCATGGCTGTACCGCTGTTGTTGACGGTCAGCGAGGTGGTGGTGGCGCCGACAACGATGGCGCTAGCGCCGCCGCCAAACTGGGCGCTGAGGTCTTCGGTCGCAGCACCGTTCAGGGTGATGGTCTCGACATCGGCGACCAGTTGGCCCAGGTTGTGGCCCGTAGTGACCGCATTCACCGTCAGGGAGTCGGTCTTGCCGCCGCCGCTGATGGTGCCGGTGGTGCTGAAGCCATTGATGTTGGCGCCGATGGTGACGAAGCTATCGGTCTTGCCGCCGCCGCTGATGTTCAGGCCAGTCGCAGCGAACATGCCGTCATCGGTGATGTAGACGCTGTTGACTTCGTCGTCCAGGTTGATGGCGTTGAGGTTGGTGACATTGGCGAAGGGCTGACCCGCGCTGCTGTCGATCATCAGCGTGGTGACGGCGCCGTTGAAGTTCATGTCGTTGTTGGTGGTGGCGCCCGTGCCGATGATGGTGTCAAAGGCCTGCAGGGTGGTTTGGGACACTTCCACGTCACGACCCAGCACGTTCAGGTCGATGCCGTCCACACCGGTGGTGGTGTCGAGGACCACGACATTGGGATCCACCTTGGCGCCCGACTGGCGGGTGACGTCGGCGAAATTGCCATCTGCCCCATTGGCCACCAGAACGCCCGTGAGGCGCACAGCAGCGGCCGTCAGGGCGCCGGTGTTGCCGGTAAAGGTGACGATGACGCCCGCGTTTTCCAGGCTGGTGATGTCGATGGTGCGGGTGGTGAAGCCCGCAGCACGGCCGGTATCGGTGGCGTTCAGCAGGTCGCTGACATCGATCTCGACGGTATCGCCGGCGGACAGCGCGGACTGGTTGGCCGCGTTGGTGGTGCCGATCTGGAAAATGGTGTCGTTGATGCCGGTGTTGCCGCTGTTGGACGACTCGGTGTTGTTGTTGACGAAGGTCTGGGTCAGCGTGATGTCGTAGACGGCCGTCGCAGAGTTCTTGGTCAGGATCATGCCTTCGAAGTTGGAGACGTTGGACAGGTCCTGACTGTCAATCACCACGTTTTCACCGTTGGTGGTGAGGGTCAGGGTGTCGTACCGATCAGCACCGGCTGGGATAATCTGATCTTCGCGTGAACCGCCATCCAGGGTCTTGAGGATGTTGAAGCTGGCATCGTCCAGGATGATGCGGTCGGAGCCGGAGCCGCCCATGAAATTGACCGCCTGATTGGAGGACAGCATGGTCATGTCGATGGTGTGGGTGGACGCATCTTCCAGGTTATTGGTCGGACCGTCGGTCGGGTTGGCGGCGTTGTCAGCGCTGGACTGAATGATCTTGTCGGTGCGGATGGCGATGCTGTTGGCGGTGTCGGCATTGGCGACGAAATCGCTGGACAGAGTCAGGTTGGTTGCATTGCCGCGCAGATCCAGGGTGCCGATGCTGGTCTTGTTACGCAGTTCGGTTTCGGAGATGTTGTAGGTTCCGATGCCGTTCAGACCGAGCTGGATGGTGTCGTCGCCTTCGCCACCGTCGATGCTGTCGCCTTCGCCGAAGGTGCTGTTGCCCTGATTGTTGATGAAGGCGAAGGTGTCATCGCCTGCGCCGCCATCGGCGTTGATGTTGCCCAGTTCGAATTCGACATAGTCGTTGGCCGAACCACCGGTGACGGTGACGTTGGTGGCGGAGCCGTCGTTCTTGGCGACGAAACGGACGTTGGCCGAGGCGGTCATGCCTGAGGCATCTACTTCCGTCACGCGAGAACCCACGGAAAGCAGGTTGGATTCGGTGGCATTGTTGGTGGAGTCAGCGGTCAAACCCATGTCGTTATTGACAGCGCGGTCGGTGCGACCAAGGAATGCAGCGCGCGCACCCGTGGTGTCGGTGACCACGCCTGCGGCTTTGCCAATTTCCTGGGAGCCCAGCAGAACCACCTTGGTCAAACTACCAGCCGAAATAATATCCGCACCTACAGCATTGGATCCGGTATCCGCATTACCGCTGTTGTTCAGGGTGTTGGTGGTGGTGCCCTGAGACTGAGAGGTAATGGTGACGGTTTCTACGCCGCCGCCAATGTTCATGATGCCGTCGCCGGCGTTCATGGCGTTGACGTCGTCCAGGATGACGCTCAGGTTGGTGGTGCCGGTGACCGTGGCTTCACGGAAGGTAGCGGCGATGGTGCCAGCACGAGAACCGGCTTCGTTGTCCCACTTCAGGGCGGGAGCCACGCCGCCTTCGGCGCTGGGGGTGATGTTATTGACGGTCAGCTGCTCACCGTTGTTGATCTGGTCGTAAACAACGGTTTCAACGCCGGTGACTTCATAGGCACCCAGGTTGACGTTGTAGTCGAAGGCGCGAACAGCGGCATCGTTGGAGCCGATCTGCAGGGTTTCAACGTTTTCGATGGTGGCGCCACCATCATAGTCCGAGCGCAGCAGCACGGTCATGAGGTCGTTACCGGCTCCACCGTCGATTTCATCTGCTGCGGTGAGCGTGTTTTGTGCAGCTACGGCATCGTCAACCACACCGAAGATGGTGTCAGATCCGGATCCGCCTTTGATGACATCAGGGGTCGGTTGCAGGGTGAAGTTTTGACCACGATCGCTGCCGGTGGTGCCGACGATGTCTTGCAGGGTGTTGATGTCGGTGGCGTCGCCTTCGTAAGCATCGGCAGCCGCGACGGCGGCGTCAAAGCGGGCGGCGGAGGCACCGAACACGGAATGGGTGCTTTCGATGCTGTCCAGGGCTTCGATCAGATCGACAGCGACGGCACCACGGCTGAGGCCGTTGTTGGTCATGTAGGTGACGACCGAGGTGGCCAGGGCGGCCTGGTCGGCGTCGTCCAGCTCGGGGAACATGCTGGCCACGAGCTTGGCGGCGAAGGTGTCGTTGTCGTAGAGGTCGCCGCCCAGGGGGGCCTGCGGGTTGATGTCGGTCTTGGTGAGCAGGGCTGCGGCCGCTGCGTCGGTACCATTGGCGGTGACGTAGTCTTCAACGACGGTCTTGTAGCCGCCGACTGCCATGCCCATGATGCCGTAAACGAGTTGGTTGGTAGTAAGTGCCATGTGTTAACTCTCCGTTAGAGTGTGAAGGAAGCATTGAAAGCCAGTAGTGGTTTGACCTTTCCTTGCCCAGGTGGCCAATTAACCAGGTTGCAAGACTACGCTGGGTTGGGCTGCATCCCTGTGACTGGCATCACACAGGGGGGTTTTTGTTGCCCCTTGCGCACACCAGTTGCCCGACGTGACTCGGCCATTCCACTTGCAGTTGCGGATGATACGGGGGTTTGTGACCGGGTTTCAAGCTTTTATTTGGTGTTTTTGAGATTTGTGGTGTTTTTGGGACAGGTGACCCATGCCAACCTCCCCCTGACAGCCACCCCCCTCCCAGCCCGTCCCCCCGGGTGGGGGGTAGGGGTTTTATGGCACCCCCCTCCCTGCCTTCTCCCGGTGGGGGAGGGGTTTGGCCGATTGGGATGGTTGTGTGGGGTTGCTGGGCCAGCCTGCTCCTGCCGGTGGTCTTGTCTTCGCGGGCAAGCCCGCTCCTACCGGTGGGGGCGGCCTTGGGTGGGTGGGGTTGGGGGTTGCTTTTTTGGCGGCTACCCCCTCCCGGCCTTCTCCCGGTGGGGGGAGGGGTTGATTGCCCTCCCTGGCGGCGGTCTTGTCTTCGCGGGCAAGCCCGCTCCTGCCGGTGGTCTTGTCTTCGCGGGCAAGCCCGCTCCTACCGGTGGGGGCGGCCTTGGGTGGGTGGGGTTGGGGGTTGCTTTTTTGGCGGCTACCCCCTCCCGGCCTCCCCCCGGTGGGGGGAGGGGTTTGGCCGATTGGGATGGGTGTGTGGGGTTGCTGGGCCAGCCTGCTCCTGCCGGTGGTCTTGTCTTCGCGGGCAAGCCCGCTCCTACCGGTGGGGGCGGCCTTGGGCGGATGGGGTTGGGGGTTGCTTTTTTGGCGGCTACCCCCCTCCCGGCCTTCTCCCGGTGGGGGGAGGTGTGGGTCAGGGCCAGAGTTTGAGGGCGGCGATGACCAGGCCGCTGGCGCTGAGGGTGAGGCCTAGGCTCCAGAGCATGAAGCGGTCGAGGCGCTTGTTGAGGTCGAGAAAGCGTTGGTCCATTTGCTGTTGTACGGCTTCGAAGCGTTTGTCCATGGCTTCGAAGCGCTTTTCCACGGCTTCGAAGCGTTTGTCCATTTGTTTTTGCATGTCTTCGAAGCGTTTGTCCATGGCTTCGAAGCGTTTGTCCATGGCTTCGAAGCGCTTTTCCATGGCGTCGAAGCCTTGTTTCATCAGCTCGCGCTGGTGCTTGAGTTCTTCTTCGACACGCAGCATGCGTTCGCGTAGTTCGATTTCATAGACTACGGGGGGCTTGCCGAGGGAGACCTCGGCCAGCCATTCGCCTATGTGGGTTTTGATGTAGTCGATGTCTTCTGCAGCCAGGCTCATGGGTGTGGTCCGGGTTGGGGTGTTGGGTGAAGTTTAGCGGGGTTGGGGGTGGGGTGCCAGGGGTTGGGGGGCTTGCGCCTTGCCAGCCGCTCCCCCCTCCCAACCTCCCCCCGGTGGGGGGAGGGGTTTGGCCGATTGGGATGGGTGTGTGGGGTTGCTGGGCCAGCCTGCTCCTGGCGGCGGTCTTGTCTTCGCGGGCAAGCCCGCTCCTACCGGTGGGGCGGCCTTGGGTGGGTGGGTTTGGGGTTGCTTTTTTGGCGGCTACCCCCCTCCCGGCCTTCTCCCGGTGGGGGGAGGTGTGGGTCAGGGCCAGAGTTTGAGGGCGGCGATGACCAGGCCGCTGGCGCTGAGGGTGAGGCCTAGGCTCCAGAGCATGAAGCGGTCGAGGCGCTTGTTGAGGTCGAGAAAGCGTTGGTCCATTTGCTGTTGTACGGCTTCGAAGCGTTTGTCCATGGCTTCGAAGCGCTTTTCCACGGCTTCGAAGCGTTTGTCCATGGCTTCGAAGCGTTTGTCCATTTGTGATTGCATGTCTTCAAAGCGTTTGTCCATGGCTTCGAAGCGTTTGTCCATTTGTGATTGCATGTCTTCAAAGCGTTTGTCCATGGCTTCGAAGCGCTTTTCCATGGCGTCGAAGCGCTTTTCCATGGCGTCGAAGCCTTGTTTCATCAGCTCGCGCTGGTGCTTGAGTTCTTCTTCGACACGCAGCATGCGTTCGCGTAGTTCGATTTCATAGACTACGGGGGGCTTGCCGAGGGAGACCTCGGCCAGCCATTCGCCTATGTGGGTTTTGATGTAGTCGATGTCTTCTGCAGCCAGGCTCATGGGTGTGGTCCGGGTTGGGGTGTTGGGTGAAGTTTAGCGGGGTTGGGGGTGGGGTGCCAGGGGTTGGGGGGCTTGCGCCTTGCCAGCCGCTCCCCCCTCCCAGCCTCCCCCCGGTGGGGGAGGGGTTGATTGCCCTCCCTGGCGGCGGTCTTGTCTTCGCGGGCAAGCCCGCTCCTACCGGTGGGGGGGGGAGGTGGTAGGTCGGGGTGGGTCAGATGAATTCCATGCCGCTGGTTTGCAGGCCGGTGAGGTCGATCTGCTGGAGGTTGTGATCCAGACCGGCGACCGTGGTGAGAAATTGTGCTTGGCTGGTGCCGGCTATGTAGTCCGTCAGGCTGTTCAGGGTGGCCTGGTCGGCCTCGTAACCCAGTAGATTTCTGAAGGCCATGGCGGCAACGGCCTGGTTACTGCTGCCGCCGGCGAGATTTGCCACCAGGCCTTTTTCTACAGCAAGATCGAACAGGTCGGACATATCGTTGCCCTGATCGAACAGGTTGAGGATGGTGCCGCGGGTGGCCTGGTCCGCGACCAGGCTCGGGGCCAGGACGTTGATGAAGGCCAGGGCCTGGGCCGGGTTTTCATCTGAACCCAGGTCAAAGGCCAGTTTTTTGTCGTCAAAATGCAGGCGTTCGATGCTGTTCAGGGTGTCGGTGCCATCGGCACCTCCGCTAACGGTCAGTTCGCTGGATTGCCAGTCAAGGCTGTAGTCAGAGCTGTTGCCGGTGAATAGCGCGGTGTCTATGCCCGCGCCCCCATCAATGGTGTCATTACCCGCGCCCCCGGTGAAGATGTTGTTTTCGGCATTGCCCATGAGTTCGTTGTCCAGCTCATTGCCCGTGGCGTATTTGGCGGCCTTGGTCAGGGTGAGGTTTTCGACGTAGGTGCTCAGGGCGTAGTCGATGCTGGCGAAGACCTTGTCGATGGTGCTGCCGATGTCCAGGCTGACGACGACCCGTGCCTGGGTGCTGTCGGGGGGGTTGTTGTCCTGCTCTACCACCTGGTCGCCGCTGTTATCGACATAGTAGGTGTCGGCCCCTGCCCCGCCTTCCATGGTGTCCGCGCCGGTGCCGCCATCCAGGGTGTCGTCGCCATCGCCGCCGGATAGGCTGTCGTTCCCGGCCTCGCCGAGCAGGATGTCGTTGCCGGAGCCGCCGGAGAGGGTGTCGTTGCCGCCGCCACCGTAGATGGTGTCGTTTTTGTCGGTGCCGATCAGGGTGTTGGCGCTGGCGGTGCCGGTGACCAATGATGGGTCGCCACCCCCACTGTCGCTGCCACTAGTGGACGTGGTTGATTCAGAAAGCCAGTAGGTAAATAGGGTCATGCTACGCTCCTCATTTGGAATAATGGCCAGTATTCAGGCCCTGTTGTGACTGGTGGAGATGCCGGTTGATGGTTTGCCCGGCTATCTTGAAAAGAATCTGCGCTTATGCTAGCAGCTGGAGTATCCTTGGACAAGTCAATACATGGGGGCTAGTGGCCTTAGTAGTGAGGATAGAAGTTTCCAAGGCTGTGCAAAGCGAGGTGATTGCCAATGTATGTGTCCGAGCTGAGTCAAGTGATCTATTCCGGCGCGAATTGGATCGATGCGCTGGTCAGTGGGGATGGGAGCCGCTCTGATCTCAATCCCTTGCAGGTTTCCCGCAGCACCAATACGGTCTATTACAGCTTTACCATCGGCTCGGATGCCGGACAAGAGCGGGGCATAGGCTCCGGCAGCACCAGCCCCTTCAATGCCTATCAGCAGAGCGCGGCGCGGGAGCTGATGGCCCATGCGGCTCAAGTCACTGGCATCAATTTTGTCGAAACCGCTTCTGCCGATGCCGAGATACTGTTTGGCTACTGCGATATCAATGGGGCCTCTACCTCCGGCATCACCAGCCTGGCGGATGGCTGGCGCTATGACGGCAGCGGCCGGATTACCGAGTACGATGCCAGCCGCATGGTGTTTCTGGACAGCGAGGAGTGGGGCTCTTACAACCTCAACCCCACGGCAGGGGGGCAGGGCTATGAGACCCTGCTGCACGAGATCGGCCATGCCCTGGGGTTGGAGCACCCCTTTGAAGACCCGGTGCGCCTGCCCAGCGCGGTGGACAATACCGATTATACGGTGATGTCCTACACCGATGGCGGCGGCTACAAGACGGGTTTTCAGCCCTATGATCTGTCCGCCCTGGTGTTTCTTTACGGCCTGGATGGCCTGGGCGGCGGTTACGGGGTGGATGCCGATGCCCTCTACTATTACGGCACGGCGGCCAATGAGGCCTTCAGCGCCGGTGCCCAGAGCGCGGCCTGGTACGGTGGCGGTGGTGATGACAGCCTGAGCCTTGGCGGCAGTTTCGAGGACTATGCCTGGCGGGATGTTTCCGGGGATCTGGTGGCCGAGGCGGGGGCCGTGCGTCATGTCATCAGCAGCAGCATCGAGCGCATCGAGTTCAGCGGGGGGGCTGACTACAGCTTCGGCCAGCTGAGCGGCCTGGTCAGCGGCAGTGGCACCTCGTCCGGCGGCGGCCAGGTATTCCAGGGCCAGCCGGGGCAGGACGATGTGTTCAGCGCCAGCGCGGGGGACGATACCCTGATCGGCTCCAGCGGGCTGGATCGCATCGAGTTTCCCGCCAGCCGGGGCGAGTTCAGCCTGACGGCCCTGGGTGATGGCCTGTTCAGCATCCAGGATCGGCAATCCCGCTACGGTACCGACCGGCTGGATGGCATCGAGCGCATCCATTTCTCCGATGCCAGGCTGGCCCTGGACCTGCAACCTGGGCAGGCGGCCGCTCAGGCCTTGCAGTTTATCGGCGTGCTGGCCCCGGGGTTGATCGCCGCGCCCTCCGTGGTGGGGGATATTCTGGATTTCTTCGATCAGGGCTATAGTCAAAAAACACTCTTCCAGGTGGCGCTGGATATAGACTTGGTGGCCAGTCTGGCTGGAGGGGACACTGACACTCATATCGCCTATCTGGCCTATGTCAATCTGCTCAAGAGCGAGCCGGATCAGGCCAGCCTGAGTAGCCTGACCGGCCTGGTCGGGGTTTACGGTCAGGCGGGTTTTCTGGCCGCCGTGGCGGAGTTGGATCAGAATAATCAGCAGATTGGCCTGACCGGGTTGCAGGCGACTGGGGTTGAGTATCTGTAGTTGAAACCAGGGCGCCGCAATCCCTACCTGTAGGAGCGGCCTTGGCCGCGATTGTGGCTCTTCGAACGGCGGGCGTGGCCCGCCCTATGGATAGGCCTTGGCCGCGATTGTGGCTCTTCGAACGGCGGGCGCGGCCCGCCCTATGGATAGGTCTTGGCCGCGATTGTGGTGCTTCGAACGGCGGGCGCGGCCCGCCCTATGGATAGGCCTTGGCCGCTCCTACCGGCAAACCAATTGGTGATGTCGTTGCGGTCTGATCGCGCTATTATGGCGGCCCCATGAACGCGCCTGTCTCATCCCTGCCCGGCCCCCTGGCCCCCTTTGTCTCGGTCATCCGCCATCGCCATCTGGCCTGGCAGATCGGTCGGCGGGGGCTGTTGTCCCGTTATCGCGGGGCCTTTCTCGGGCTGTTCTGGTCCCTGCTCAACCCCTTGGCCATGCTGCTGCTCTATACCTTTTTCTTTGGCCTGATCCTCAAGGTGCGCTGGTCCGGGGGCGAGCCGGGCACCCTGGGCTTTGCCCTGTCCCTGTTTGCCGGCCTGAGCCTGTTTGGCCTGTTTTCCGAGCCCTTCAGCCGGGCGCCGGGGCTGATCCTGGAAAACACCAACTTCGTCAAGCGCGTGGTCTTTCCCCTGGATATTCTCGCCTGGTCAACGGTGTTCCAGGCGCTGGCCCATTTTCTGGTCAGTCTGGCCATTCTGCTGACCGTTCAGGCCCTGTTCGGCGGCGGCATCGGCTGGGCCGTGCTGCTGCTGCCCCTGCTGCTGCTGCCGTTTTGCCTGTTTCTGCTGGGGCTGACCTGGTTTCTGGCCAGCCTGGGTACCTATGTGCGCGATATTGGCCAGCTGGTTGGCATGTTGCAGACCGCGCTGCTGTTTCTCAGCCCGGTGTTTTATCCGCTCAGTGATCTGTCGCCGCGTATGCAGCAATGGTTGGTGCTCAACCCCCTGGCCTTTCCCATCGAGACCTTCCGCAACCTGATACTCAAGGGCCAGGTGCCTGAGCCTGGCGCCCTGGCCCTGTACTGGCTGTTTGGCCTGGTCTGCGCCTGGCTGGGTTTCGTCTGGTTCGAAAAGACCCGCAAGGGGTTCGCCGATGTCCTCTGAGCCGGTTCAGATCCGGGTCAGTGATCTGGGCAAGGCCTATCAGATCTATGCCCGGCCGCAGGATCGGCTGAAACAGTTTCTCGCCCGTGGCCGCCGCCGTTATTTTCGTGAGTTCTGGGCCTTGCAGGGCATCGACCTGGAGGTGCGCAAGGGCGAGGTGATCGGCATCATCGGCCGTAACGGGGCCGGCAAATCCACCCTGCTGCAATTGCTGTGCGGCACCCTCAACCCGACCCAGGGTGAGATTGAGGTGCAGGGCCGCATCGCCGCCCTGCTGGAGCTGGGCGCGGGCTTCAACCCCGAGTTCAGCGGGCGCGAGAACGTCTTTCTCAATGCCGCCATCATGGGCCTGTCGCAGCAGGAGATCGAGCGGCGCTACCCGGCCATTGCCGAGTTCGCCGGCATCGGTGATTTCATCGACCAGCCGGTGAAGACCTACTCCAGCGGCATGTTCGTGCGCCTGGCCTTTGCCGTGGCCACCTCGGTGGACCCGGATATCCTGATCATCGACGAGGCCCTGTCGGTGGGCGACGGCGCCTTCGCCCGCAAGTCTTTTGACCGCATCATGCAGCTGAAGGAGAAGGGGGCCACTATTTTGTTCTGCTCTCACTCCATGTATCAGATCGATGCCCTGTGCGACCGGGCCCTCTGGTTGGAGCAGGGGCGACAGCAGATGCTGGATAAGACACAACGGGTGACCGTTGCATACAACGATTTCCTCAGTCAGGGCGAACCCCGTTCGAGCGGGGAGAAGGACGCTGACGCCGAAGAGGGGAGGGTGTTGTCCAAGACGGCTGCGGGGACGGCACGAATCCGTCGCATCGAGGGTTTTTGCAATGGTAACAAGGGCAAGCGCTTAGAGGTGGAGTCTGGTCTGGATAGCGTGGGATTCTCCATGGACTTTGCATCGGACCCGGCATTGCCCTGCCCTACGGTTGCATTTGCCATAACCAATCGCGCCGGGGTGGGCATCACCAGCGTGATTCTCCTCGGCGCTGAACAGGAGAACCTGCGTGAGGCGGATGGCACGGGACATGCCGTGGTTTATTTCCCGAACCTGCCCCTGCTCAAGGGGAGTTACTCCGTAACCGCCTATCTTGCCTGTGAACGTGGCCTGCATGTCTATGAGGCGGCACCCCATTGCCTGAGTCTGGAAGTCAGGCAGCAGGATGTGACCCAGGGTGTAGTTGCCTTACCCCATTACTGGGAACACGGCAGGGCCTGATATGGAGAGGGGCGAGTGCCGCATTGGGGGTAGGACCTATGTACTGAAAGCGGTGGGACCAGAAGACAGGGATGCTGTGATTGGGCTGTTCCACCGGGTCTTTGCCGAGACCCCACCAGCGGGCTGGTGGCAGTGGAAATACAGCCCGGAAGGGCTGGGTGGCAGGGCCATGGGTTTGTGGGATGAGGACGGCAACCTACTGGCCCATAACGGGGGGATCCCCCGGACGCTGCTTTGGCGTGACAGGGAGGTGTCGGCGATTCAGATTGGCGACCTCATGGTGGCACCCCAGGCCAGGGGCCTGTTCACCCGTCATGGTGCCTTCTTTCAGGTATCGCGTTTTTTCTTCAAGCACTGGGTGGGTGCGGATAAACCCTATGCGGTTTGCTTTGGCTTTACCCACGAACGCGCCATGCGGTTGGGTGTTACGCTTGGGCTTTATCAGCAGGTGGGTACGCTTGACCGCCTTGTCCTTCCGGCCAGATCAGGGCAGAGGTCATGGGTCTGGAAGATCAGGCAGATCAGGCCCTCCACCGCCGATTTTGATACCCTGGCAAACCGGGCATGGCAGGCCATGCGGGGGCAGAACCGGAAAGGTATTTTAGGGGTGCGTGATGCACGGCATATCCGGTCGCGCTACGCGGCAAGACCGGCCGTGGATTACAGCTATTTTCAGATCAGCAGGCGCTGGCCCGGCCCGTCGGCCATTGCCGTTGTGCGCAACGAGGGGGACAGCCTCAAGTGGCTGGACTTTGTCGGGCCTTTGGACTTGCTGAGAACAACCCAGAATGCCATGCAGCGGCTGGCCTATGCTGCCGGACTTGCCCAGGTTGAGTTCGTGGCAAGCCCGGAGGCACTGGCCGGGCTTTGCTCTGCTGGGCTTCTGCACAGGGAGAAGGTGTCTGCAACGGCCCTGATTACCGCCTCGGCTTGTCCGGATGAGTCTCTGGCCGGCAGCGCCTGGTGGATGGCGGGGGATACGGATTTTCTCTAGGGGCCTGTCGGGTTTAGGTGCCCGTAGCGAGCAAGGTGGGAGAACGAGAACAAATTTTCACGATTTTGAGGCGCATAGTGGGCCTACGCAACGAAAAATCGGGGAAATTTGGGCCGTTCTTCCCACCGGCGCAGTAGGAGCATCCTAAATCCGACAGGCTCCTAGGGGCCTGTCGGATTCAGGGTGCCTCTGCAACACGACAAACAATTGAGTGGGATTCTGGCCGAAGAAATCCCCCCTGCCCCCCTTTGTACGTACGTACGTACGTACGTACGTACGTACGTACGTACGTACGTACGTACGTAACGTAACCGTACCCGTACCCGGTACCGGTACCGGTTAACGGGTAACGGTACGTACCGTACCGTACCGTAGGAAGGTAGGTAGGTAGGGGGATTGAGGCTGAAGAAATCCCCCCTACCCCCCTTTGTAAAGGGGGGAATTAGAAATCCCCCTACCCCCCTTTGTAAAGGGGGGGGAATTAGATGCTCTGTCCTCAGAGATGAGAGTGGGCGAGTAGTTACGAAATATGAAGACTACAGATCTGAACAGGTACAGGCGCTTTCTTGCCTTCCACAGAAGTGCGGCCGGGCTGCTGGATTATGCGCCGCCGCTCACCCCCCTGATGACCGGGCTGGGTGCCTGGCTTCATCCCGCCAAAAAAGCAAACAGACTCCCCCCTGAATGGGCGCATCGCTGGTGGCATTACTTGAGGGTTTCCTCTTACGCTACCGCGTTGATCTATCGCATTCGGGAGATTTCCCGCCTGACCGACATCACCTGGCATGACCCCGATGCCACGCTTGACGCAATAAGGCAGAAAGGGGGGCTGATTCTTACCTATCACCACTCGTTTGCCTACCATCTGCCGGCCCTGGTTGGCAGCCAGGGCATACCACTGAATATTCTGGCGCGGTCCCCGAGTGATAACCCGCTGTATGAAGAATATGCAGCTGGATGGTTTGCGGATATTGAGGCATTTCTGAACGGTGGCAAATGGATATTTCTCAGCAGAGATGGCCACAACCCTCTGCATCGGGTAGTGCGTGATCTCAAGGCAGGCATGGCCCTGGTGTCCTTGCACGACTTTCCCAATTACTATGCGCGGGCAAAGACATTTCGGGCAACGATCCAAGGCAGGGATATTGATGCCCCGGTAGGGATGCTGGATGTGGCGCAAAGGCATGGCCTGCCGGTGTCTGTGGGTTATGTGAGGTGGTCTGGCCGACGCAGGCTGGACGTATTCCTGAGTTCACTGAACGCGAACGGTCAGGAACCCGTGCCGGTTGATGTCATATTGACCAGGTATTTCAGGCTGCTGGACGGTATTATTGAAACCGAACCGGAATTCTGGGAGGGTTGGGCTGGTCTGGAACACGCCATTGAGCCTGAAAAGGGCATTTAGCCACAGAGTTCGCTTGTTCCACCCCGATCAGCCAAATCGGCCTGGCGGCTGGTATCGCGGGCAAGCCCGCTGCCACCGGCAAACCCGCTCTCACCTGTAGGAGCGGCCTTGGCCGCGAAGGGGCGAGGGAATAAGAGGCCTGAGCAGTTAGCTATCAACCCAGGATGAAATGCCAGCAATGACCGATCTGATCTATTTCCATCATCCGCAGATGGAAGGCACGGCGGAGCTTCGTCGAGGTCTCTCGCAACTACGCAGAAGTCTCCATTTTGATCGCTGTTGGGCGGGTACGGAAAGACAAGGCCCGCCTTCTCCCAAGCAGATCCTGCAGCAGTCGGCGGCCAGACAATTTCTGGTGATCCTCAACCCGGCGCTGATAATCTCCGATCAGATGCAGCAATATCTGGAGCGCAGCATACCCCCTGGGGGTTGTATCCTGCCCAGCGACCAGAGAGGATTTGCCCCCGGTGTTGTGTTGGACTATGTCAATCGCAGTGGTCTTGAGGATTTTGTCAAACGCCTGCAGGGGCAATCCGAGACGGTCCCCCATGATGGGCGTCCCGCCTGGATTTACCTGATAGAGCGCGCCGCCATTGAGGCCATGGCTGAAGATCAGGCAGGGGCGCAATGGTCCGACCTGCCCGACCTGCTGGGCGGGCGTAGTCTCATCTGTCAACATGCCTATGTTCACTCATACTCCGACTATTACCAGGGCAGGCGTGAAGAAATGCTGGCCTATCTGCCCAAGGACGTGCATCACCTGCTGGATGTGGGCGGGGGTCAGGGCGGGTTTGCCGCAGCCTTTATGCAACAGCGTCAAGGCAAGGCCAGTCTGGTTGAGATGAATGAAGACGCATCCGGCATTGCCAGACAGAAGGGCATAGATGTCATCCATCAACCCTTTGCGTCACTACAACCCGGGGTTGACTACGACTGCATCTCCTTTCTTGATGTCCTGGAGCATATGCCGGACCCCGATCAGGTACTGGGCAAGGCCCATGGGCTTTTGCGGCCCGGGGGATATCTATTGCTCTCCGTGCCCAATATCGGGCATTGGTCCGTGGTCCTGGACCTCCTGCACGGGCGCTTCGAATACCTGCCGGTGGGGATTCTCTGTGAAACCCATATTCGCTTTTTTACCCGTATCGAGTTGACTGCATTACTGGATGAAACCGGTTTCAGTATTGAGATCTGGCATAACCAGCACAGTCCGTTTTCTGATACCTTTCAGGCTTATTTCAATGCCTGCAAAACCAGTGGGTTGCAGCTTGATGAAGAGAATTTGCAGGCCCTGGTTTTCCATATACTCTGTAAAAAGGCAATAGTCTGAGCAGTGAGTTTCTTGGCGCGGCTGGGCTTGTGGAATCATGATATCCGTCATCATTGTCAACTATCATTGCGCCGATCTGAGTATCCGCGCCATGGCATCGGTACAGGCCCAGGCAGTCCCCCATGAAATTCTGCTGGTGGACAACAGCGTCAGCCCGTCAGAGGCAGACAGGCTGGCTGCCAATTTACCGCCACAAACCCGGCTTATTGTCAGCCCCAGCAATCTGGGTTTTGGTCGTGCCTGTAACCAGGCCTATGCCAGGGCCAGGGGTGATATGATCCTTTTGCTCAATCCGGACGCCCTGCTGCATCCCGGCTGCCTTGAGCAGCTCTGTAAACCACTGTTGGCGGATAGGCGTATTGGTGCCGTAGGGCCCAGAATATTCTGGGATTCCGCCAGGCACTACCTGTTGCCCCCCAGCATTCACCCCGGCCCGGAACAACTGCTCTGGCATAGCATGAACTGCCGCTACGCCGGGCTGCGCGAGTATTACAGTCAGCGCTTTCGCGCCCAGGCCATCAGGCTTTGGCAAAGACAAGACCCCTGCAGGGTTGATGCCCTGTCTGGTGGGCTGGCCCTGCTCAGTCGCAAGGCCCTGGAACATGCCGGTGGCCTGTTCGATGAAGGTTTTTTCATGTATTTCGAAGACTCCGATCTGTTCTGGCGCCTGCGCCAGGCCGGTTATCGCCTGGCGTACGCGCCCAGGGCCGAGGCCAGCCACAGCTATGAACATCATCCCGCTAAACACAGGCTCATGGTTGAGGCGGCCCCCTACTATTATGCCAAGCATTTTGCCCATGCCCCTCGCGCCCGCCTGGCCAACTGGATTGCCCGGCGGAATCAGTCTGTGGGAAACATAGAACTCCCCGGCACCCAGGCATTGGGGGTGCAACGGGGGCCCTTGTGTCTGCCCGTACCCGAGCAATGGCAGCAAGGCTGGCTGCTTGAGATCAGCCCCTCTCCCTGGCTGGTGCCGGCAATTGGTCAGTTTGGCCAGGGTCCGCAGGCCAGTATTGCCGCAGATTGCTGGCCACTGCTTCATTCGGGTCACTATTATTCACGCCTTGGCGCTCCCCTGGGCAAGACAGGCCAGATGCCGGTCTGGCAATGGAGCAAATAGCCCGGGCGGGGTGGCCGTCTCGCCCCATGATCGTTAGGGTAAAAAAAACATGCTGATACTTCCAAATTCATGCTTCCTGCATGTTCCCAAGACAGGGGGCTCATGGGCTGCCAAGGCAATAGTGGCCTCTGGAATCCAATGCGAGGACTTCAGATTGAATGGCGATCCACACCTGGGCCTGAGTCAATGCCCTGATCCGGCAAGATTTAAATTTGCCTTTGTACGCCATCCACTGAATTGGTACCAGTCCTATTGGCAATTCAAGATGACCTATGGCTGGGATGAAAGAAACCCCTTTGATCTGGGCTGCCGGTCTGACAACTTCTTGCAGTTCATTGAGAACATGCTGGCCGGATATCCGGGGTTTTACAGCAAGGGTCTTATCGCCTTTGTCGGCAAGGGGAGCAGTGAAATCGACTTTATTGGAAGGTATGAGAACCTGGTCGAAGACCTGATTTCGGCCTTGAGGATGGCGGGAGAGGGGTTTGATGAGTCAATTATCAGACAAATGCCCCCCTTCAATGTGAGCAACAAGTCCAGGTTTCCCGCCGAATACAGGGCTGAGCTGAGGCAGAGGGTGACAGAGACGGAGCAGGAGACCATGGAAAGATTTGGTTACTGAGCAGGCACCGAGGCCAGGGCAGTGGATGGGGTATTTGGCATGATACATGCTACGCATGAGGCAAGGGGTGCTGCGGCACCCATTAGCCCAATCAGATACAAGGGAGCCACCCATGTCAACCGATGCCCTCAGCATGCAAACCCTCCAGGATGTCAGCCAGCAGCTGTCCAATCTGCGTGGAACCCTGGATCAGCTGGGAACCCAGCTGGAATCCCAGTTCGCCCAGCTGTTCAAGCAAACCCAGGGCGCGGAGCCCCAAGCCCGTTCGGCCCAGGCCGTCCCGGCCCCATCTGGCCCGGTATTGACCAGCGAGGCCCCACCCAGCCCGGCCCAGGACAGCTCCAGCCAATTGCTGGACATGCTCAACCAGATCAACGCCGGCAGCCCGGCACAGGCGGCAACTGGAACGGCAAGCGAGGGGCAAGGCCTTGCCCTTGAGCAGCGAGCGAGCAACCCCCAAGCCTTGGTCAATCAGGAGGCCGTGGCCGCGGCCAAGGCCGACAGCGGTCGTTACTCCAATGGCCTGACGCTCTACCAGCAAGACCCGCAAAGCCATGCCTGGCAGCGGGAAAACATCCATGACGATGAACTGAGAAAACAGCTCAATGAACTGCCCCTGAGCCGTGACAGCCTGCTCAATATACTCAGCCAGGACGACCCCTACCGGGCCATAGCCGATATCCACCAGGGCATGGGCACCTATACCAGCCTGGACGCCCATGGCGATGAGGGTGCCAAGCTCCTGACGGTGCGCGATAGCCAGGGCAATGCCCTCAGGGCGTTGGACATAGGCACGCCGGAGACCTGGAACAGCCAGACCGCCATGAGGGTACAGGATACGCTGGCCCAGTACGGGGTCAGGCAGGACCCCGGCCTGGATTGGACCGACCCCCAGGGCCTGTTCAGCAAGCTCGATCAGACCCCGCCAGCAGGCCAGTTCAATGAATCACCGGCGGTGCAACTGGCCAAATACGGCTTTCGTACCGACCCGCTGAACGGTCAGGTGGTGGGTGGTGGCAGCACCTCGGCCATCGAATACTACACAGCCACGGGCAGAATGCCGCCTCCTGAGGAGGTCTGGAAGTAGGAGCGGCCTTGGCCGCGAAGGGGCGCTTAATAAAGGGTGAAGTTTGAAGGGTGAAGTTTGAAGGAATGGGCCCTTCGGGCGGTTTTTGGCATCGCGGGCAAGCCCGCTCCCACCGGCAAACCAATGCCCACCAGCGGCATAGGGCGGGCCGCGCCCGCCGCCAAGCCACAGCAATGAAGCCTGCCCTGGTGGTTGCACGGCGGCCACGGGCCGCCCTATTCGATTGACTGAGGTTTGTGGATTATCAGGAAAAAGTTTGAAGGAATGCGCATCGCGGGCAAGCCCGCTCCCACCAGCAAACCAATACCCACCAGCGACATAGGGCGGGCCGCGCCCGCCGCCAAGCCACGGCAATGAAGCCTGCCCCTGGTGGTTGCACGGCGGCCACGGGCCGCCCTATTCGATTGGCTGAGGTTTGTGGGTTATCAGGAAAAAGTTTGAAGGAATGCGCATCGCGGGCAAGCCCGCTCCCACCGGCAAACCCATTCCCACCAGCAAGCCCGCCCCCACCGGCAAGGTTGTTTCAGGTTACCAAAGCCAAACTAGCCGCCGCTGTTTGCCCGTCTTTTCAGCCAACGCAGGGGCGCGCTCCAGCGCCAGCTGCGTGAGGCCTGTATCGCTGCCAGGGCGGTTTCTGCCTGTTGCCGGGCTTGCTGCGCCTGGGCCAGGGCTTGATTGGCCTGGTGCAGCGCCAGGCTGAGGCGGTCGGGCCTGGCCTGGGTGAAAAATGCCCGCGCCTCATCCCCTGTCAGCAATACATAGGCCTCTGCTGCCGCAAAGCCATGCAGGGTGAAAGTGCGGAAACGATTCAGACAGCCGATGACCTCGGCGTAGTTGTTCAATGGCTCTTGACTGACGAAACAGGCCATGGCCTGCTGCTTGCGGGCCAGGGTCTCGGCATTCAGGCCCACCAGGGCATTGGGTTGCAGGGGGTTGCCGACTTCGTAGAGGCCCAGGCGACAGCCGGGGGCCAGTAGATCGAGCCGGGCCAGCAGGGTCTCGGCCAGCGCCCTGTGGTCCGGGTGCATCTCCCAGGGGGATGGGGCCAGGATCAGGTCCGGCCGCCACTGGGTCAGGTGTTGCTCCAGACGCGCCGCCAATGCGGTCTGGTTTTGGCTTAATCGGCCATCCGGCAGTCGCCAGAACTGGGGTGGCGGATAGCCCAGCAGGGCTGCCGCTGCTGTGGATTCCCCTTCGCGCTGTCGCACTATGTCGGTCAGTTCTGAGCCACAGGCATCGCCGCTGGTCACCACGCAGACCCGGATCTGCGCCCCCGCTGCCGCCAGCAGGGCCAGGCTGCCTGCGCAGCCGAATACCTCGTCATCGGCATGGGGGGCGAGTAGGGTTACGCGCCTTCCGGGGAGGCAGGCCAAGGCCTGGTAAGGGACAAACCAGGGTTCGATACTCAAGGTGCTTCCTCCCCTTCGGCCAGTTTTTTCAGCTGGCCGAGGTTTAGGATCAGCAGGCGACTGCTGCCGTCGCGCTTGACGATCTGCCGCGCTTGCAGGGTCTGAAATACCCGGGTTACCGTCTCCCGGCTGAGATTGAGCATGATGGCCAGTTCCTGGTGGGTGGGCGGGTTGTCCAGGGTCAGGGGCCTTTGCTTGGCATCGCCCAGTTCCCGGCTGAGCAGCCAGAGCTGGGCGCAGACCCGTTGCGGGATGCTGCTCAGGGCGAGCAGATTGCGCTGCTCGGTAAGGGTGCGCACCCGCTCGGCCAGGCGTTGACAGAAGGCCTGCATCAGCGCCGGGGCCTCGTGCATCACCTGACGCAGGGCCGGCATGGGCAGGTTGACCACCAGGGAGGGGGCCAGGGTGATGACGAATTCCGGCTGCTGCTTGCCGTCAAACAGCCCCAACTCACCGCAGAAGCCGCCGGGGCTGACAAAATACAGCCCTACCTCGCGCCCATCCAGGGTGAAATCGACCCCTTGCAGGCGTCCTTCGAACAGGAAACAGACGCCGGGGGCCAGTTGACCGGCCTCCAGAACCACCTCGCGCCGCCGATAACGACGCAGCCCCGCCTGGGATGCCAGGAGATTCAGGGCAGGCTCGGGCAGGCCGCTCAACAGGGAAAAGCGGCGCAACAGATCGGCGGTGGGCTTTAACTCGCTAGCCATGGCGGCATTCTACCCATAGCCGGGGCCAAAGCGGCATAATATGCCAGGGGTGTGACAGCCATCACCCGTAAATCCTGGAACTGGAGTAGCATTGACAGTCCAGTGACTCCCTGGGAGCCTGATGGCCTTGGCAGTCACCGGGGGCATTACCCATTTGTTCCAGCCCAAGCTGGTCATTTTTCACCGCATCGATAAGGTAGGCTCAGAGCGGGCTTGCCCGCGATTTCTGCGCCCTTCGCGGCCAAGGCCGCTCCTACAGCCTTGGGCTGGCCGGTGGGAGCGGGCTTGCCCGCGATTCCAGCCGCTTGCTGATCGATGTGGGATAGGTGGGTAATGCTCCTATTACCTGAACCGGCTAAATACAACCTGAGAGATCCTGTCATGCAGCAGTACCCGACACAGATCATTGCACTCATTCTACTTAGCCTCAGTGCTACTGGCCTCTGGGCGGACCCCCCCCACGCGGTGGGGGAGGTCAGCCTGGTCATCGGCGAGGCCAGTCGGCAGCCAGCCCAGGGCAAGGCACTGCCCCTGAATACCGGCGACCCCATTCGGGTAGGCGACCGGTTGCGCACCGCCGCCAATGGCCACCTGCACATCCGCTTCATCGATCAGGCCCTGGTCAGCCTGCGCCCCAACAGCCGCCTGCTGGTGGAGCGCTACCAATTCGATGCCGCCAGACCACAGGATTCCACGGTCAAGTTCAGCATGGACAAGGGTACGGTGCGCGCCGTATCCGGCCAGGCTGCCGAGGCCGCCCGGCAGCGCTTTCGCCTGAATACCCCCATCGCCGCCATCGGCGTGCGCGGCACCGATTTCGTGGTTCAGGCCAGTGCACGGCAGGTCCGCGCCCTGGTCACCCAGGGGGCCATAGTCATGGCACCCTTCTCCGCGGCCTGTAGTCCAAACGCCCTGACCTCCTGCGATGGGGTCCAGCTCAAGGCCGACAGCCAGCAGATGCTGGAATACAGCCGCCGCCACAACCAACCGCAACTGCGCCCGGTGGAGGATGCCGAGCTGCGGCAACTGCTGCAGGACGAGGACCAGGTCAAGGAGGGACAGCAAGACAGGGGTGCCAGCGACACGGCCAATGCCGATCTGAAAAACGAAAGCCTGGCCAAGGACATCATCCAGGAGACCGCTCTGAGCCAGCCGCCGGCGCAAAACCCCAGCGCGGAACAACTACAACAGCGCAAGCTGGTGTGGGGCCGCTGGGGCGGTGGCGCTACGCCGGAACAGCCCCTGGCGCTCAGTTACAAAGAGGCCCGCGAGGGGCGCAGGATAGTCACCGGTGATACCCGCTACGGCCTCTACCGGCAGGAGGCCGAGGGCGAGACCCTGGACGCCCAGCTGGGTCGGGTCAACTTCCGTCTGGAGGCGGCCCAGGCCAATCTGAGCCAGGGGCGTGAACCCCTGCAGCCAGTGAGGGTGGAATCCGGACGCCTTGGGGTGGATTTTACCAACCGCGTGTTCGACACCCAGCTGAACATGAACTCCGCCTCCACCGGTCCCATCAGCCTGCAGGCCAATGGGCAGGTCGATGCCCAGGGGCGTTTCAGCGCCCAGAGCGCGGAGCAGGGCCTTAAGGGTGCCGTGAGTCTGGATGGCTCGGAGGCGGCCTATCTGTTCGATAAGCAGGTCCCTCAAGGCATGGTCAGCGGCCTTACCCTCTGGGGGCGTTGAGAAGGACATGAATTCGGTCGGTCTGGATCCCCTTGCCTATAGCCTGCGCATTGGCCCCGGTCTATCGCGCCTGGTCCTGCTGCTGGCGTTGGCCCTGTCGATGGGCCTGCTCTGGCTGCTGGCCGGCGCTGGCCTGCGCCAGCTGGAGGAACGGCTCGGTGCCCAGGTCTGGAGTCTGCTGCCGGAGCAGGAGCTGGAGCAGCGCATCAACATCATTGCCATCGACGAAAAGAGCCTGGCCGAGATAGGCCCCTGGCCCTGGCCGCGGCAGACCCTGGCCCGGCTGGCGGATAAACTCAGCCAGGCCGGGGTCAGTCAGCAGATCTATGACATCGTCTTTCCCGAGCGGCGCCCCGGCGATGGCCAGTTGGTCCGCTCCCTGCGCCAGGGCAATGCCCTGATTGCCCAGATCCCCCTGCTCAACTCGGCCGAGCCCCTGCGCGCCGGCAGCATGACCCATCCCCTGTCCGGGACGCGCTGCCACCCGGCCCTGCCGATCAGCGCCAATTATCTGGCCAGTCACCAGAGCCTGGGCGAGTTGCCCAAGGGCCACATCGCCGCCCCGGTGGATGCCGATGGCCGGGTCAGCCGTCAGCCGCCACTGGTCTGCGTCGAGGGCCAGGTCTATCCTTCCCTGGCCCTGGCCGCCGTGCTGCAGGCGGCCGGTATAGAGCGCACCGGCATCCGACTGGAGGCCGAACCCGGCCTGCTCGCCCCAAGCTGGACCCTGAGCCTGGAGGCCTATCCCGGCCTGAAGATCCCCCTGGATGCCGAGGCCAATCTGCGCGTGCCCTATCAGCAGGCCCCGGCCGCCTTTCAATACATCCCCGCCGCTGATGTGCTGCACGATCGTATCGATCCGGCCCTGTTGCGCGGCAGCTGGGCCCTGGTTGGGGTCACCGCCTTTGGCCTGGGGGATCTGGTGGTTACCCCACACGGCTCGCGCACCCCTGGGGTGGAGCTGCAGGCCCGCCTCATGGCTGGCCTGCTGGATGCCCGCCTGCCCTATAGCCCCCGCCTGGCACCCCTGTATCAACTGCTGCTGGGACTGTGCTATGCCGGCCTGCTCTGGGGCCTGGCCGCCCGCCGTGGCCGTCTTGCCGCTTGGGGCCTGCCCCTGGCCGCGCTGTTGCTGCCCCTGACCGCCCTGCTGCTGCACTGGCAGGCCCTGCTCAGCGCCCAGCTCTGGCTGGGCTGGCTCGCCCCGGCCGGCTTTGGCCTGCTCGCCGCCACTGCCCTGGGCCTGCTGGAGCACGGCTATACCCGCACCGAGCGCCAGCGCCTGTTTACCAATCTGAGCAGCTACCTACCGGCCGAGGTGGCGCGCGATATCGCCTACAACCAGCCCAGCGGCAGCCTGGAGGCCGAGCGCCGACAGATGACCCTGCTGTGCGCCGATCTGCGTAATTTTGCCGCCTATGGTGAATCCCGCCCGCCGGAGGAGTCCGCCGCCCTGCTGCACGGCTTCTTCATCCGCGCTGCGGAGATCATCGAGGCCCAGGGTGGCGGCATTCAGGAATACCGGGGAGACGCCCTGCTCGCCTGTTGGCCAGGGGCCGAGGCAGAAGCCGCCGAGGCTGCGCTGGATGCGGCCCGGCAACTACAGGATATGGTGCAGGGGCTGTTTGTTGGCGCTCCGCCGCCGGGGCTGGAGCCCCTGGCCCTGGGGGTTGGTATTGAACAGGGCCCGGTGCTGGTGGGCTCCCTCGGCCCGGCCCATCGCCGCGCCCACAGCATGCTTGGCGATACCCTGACCATAGTGCTGCGCATCGAGAAACTCACCGCCGACCTGGCCCAACCTATCCTGCTTGGCGAGAGCGCCGCTGCCAGCCTGCAATACCAAGGCCTGCAATCCCAGGGCAGCTATCTGCTCGACGGCCTGCGCACGCCGCACCAACTCTACGCCCCTGCGCAGCAGGAGGCCACTGGCCAGCACCTTCGATTGGTTTCCTAGGCCACGAAATTGGCCGCATCAAAGCCCACCAGGCCCAGGTTGTTGATGCCCGCCAAGGTGGCCACCTGAGTGATCTCTTCGCTGGCAATCACCCCGGTATCGGTCTGGTTGGTCAAATACCAGACACTGGCGTCACCCACGATGTCAGCAGAAATGATGACCGCCTTGGCCGCGCCCAGAGGGGCGGCAAAGGTCTTGGCCGCGCCGAACAGACCGGCAATGGCGGTGGCGCTGTCCAGTCCGTTGCCGGAGACCACCAGCACATCGCCATTGTTCCAGGTTTGCGCCGCCGTACTGGTGGCATCCTGGGTGGCCAGGTTGCCTGTATTGGCCGCGTTGAGAAAGGCATTGAAATCCAGGGTGTCACCACCACTGCCGATATTGAAATTGCTGATACTGTCCAGGCCGTTGGTGCTGGCGCTGTATTCAAAGATCAGGCTGTCGGTACCTGCGTTCAGAGTAATCTGGTCATTCCCGCCCTTAAGTCTGATGCTGTCTCCCTGGGCCGAGGCAAAATAGATTTCACCGGCGCTGCTGCCCTGGATGCTGACGGATACCGTTTTCTGATCACGGGCATCCAGGTAATACAGGTTGGCCAGGTTGCCAGCGGTCAGGGCCTTGGCCGTTCCATCCACCATCAGGCTGTCCTTCTCCAGATCCACGACAATACTCTCCGTGGCGCTCAGGCTCAAAGCCAGCTGGCCATTGATCTCCTCGATGGGCTCGACCGGCTCGACCACTTCAGGTTCGTTGACAACGCCGAACAGATCGCTCAAAGCCCCCTGCTTCGCCGCCAGGGTATCCATCTCGGTGAACTCGGGCACCACGCCGTTCAGGCTGGCCGACACCAGCCCCAAGGCGACGGCCAGGCTCTTGGGCGGCAGGCTGCCGATATCAAGCAGGACCTGGCTGATGCTCATCTCTTCATTGGCCAACTGTTCGAGATAGGTATCCAGCAGGACCGAGGGGATCTCTCCCCCCCAGAGGCGGGCGTAGATTGCCTTGAAGGCATCCAGCCCTGATACACCAGCATAGGTTTGAGCGAACTCATTGGATACCAGAAAGGCCTCAACCACCTGCTCAGTGCTGGCACCCTGATCCAGAATCCGGCCCCAGAACAGCATCTCATCCTGCGCCATTAGTCGCCCATAAATACCGTAGAACAGGTTGGCCACGGGCAGATTGCGCTGCATGAAGACATCCTGAGAGGCCCCCAACAAGGTGAGCGTCACCCCGGTATAGAGCTGTTGATCCAACTGATCCGCCCAATAGCTGGACTCATCCTCGCTTGGCGCGCGAAACAGGGTGGCCTTGTAGACCTTATCCACGATCTCGGTGTTGCTGAATGCCATAAAATAACCTCAATAGTAACCACTCGATCCCTCTCAATCTTTAAGGGAGAGAGACTCAAATTCCCCCCTTTAGCTAAAGGGGGACCAGGGGGGATTCCTTCAATCCCCTTCAATCCTCCTTTTGCAAAGGGGGAGGCCAACTCTCTACCCGGCAAGGCCTCCGACGGCCAGGCAATTACACGAAAAACCACACCCCAGAGCCGGTCAACTCCGCCACCTCGGCCTGCACCAGGTCCAGCTGGGCGGCACCCAGGAGCAGATCCCCGCGCACCATTCCGGCCTCAAGCTGATCTACCCAATAGGCGTTGTCCGCAGTACTGGCCGGTTGGCCCAGTACATTCTGATAAAGCAGATCCACATAGGCGGAATCCGATAACTCGCCGTAGGTGGTGGTCATCAGGTCACCCGCCAGCAGATCCCCGGCCACCTGATTCAGGCTTGCACCCCGGTCCGCCGCCAGCACCGAGGCACCCAGTGCCTGCAACTCCTCCAGCGAGGTCAGTGTCCTGCCCAGCGCCGTGTAATACAGCCCGAACACGGCCCCTGGGTTGGCGTCTGTGTCCATCGCCAATACGGCATTATTGCTGAACAGGATGCGCTCTACATTGACCAGGGTATCCACATCCGGGCTGTTTACCGGGCTGGCCTGCAGCATTCCGTTGAAGGCCAGCAGGTTGTAGTCGCTGGATACGCCGCTAAGCCATACATAATCCGTGCCTGTTCCGCCATCGATGAAGTCACTGCCCGCGCCGCCAACCAGTACATCCGAGCCCGCGTAGCCATAGAGCCAATCGTTCTCGGCGCTGCCATAGAGGGTGTCGTTGCCGGAAAACAGCCCCTGCATGGCCTGGGGATCGGCATAATTGGCCAGCAGGTCGGTCAGATTGGCCTGAAACTCCGTCAGGCTGTACACCGGGGTGCCGGTGCCGTCGAAAAAGCCGATGGAGCTGACCTGCCCCTGATAGCTGCGATCCGCCGCCTGGCTGAAGTCACCCCCCAGCACCAGTTGCTGGCCCAGGGCACTGAAGCTGAGGGTCTGCGCCTCGGCATCGAACACCGGCGTGGCCGCCAGGTAATTCAGGGCAAATATCGCATCGTTATTCTGCGCCACGGATTCGGCGCTTGACCAAACTGCCATAATCTAAGCCACTCCAAAAAATCAGAAAAATCCAGACGGGGCTTTGTGCACCTGTCGTTTCACCAGATCACGCCCAGTTCAATCTGGGTCGAGTCTGTATCAAACAGCGGCAGATTGCTCTGCTGGCGGTAATGCCCCAGGCTCAGCACCCAACTACGCTGCTTATCCAGTGGCCGCACGAACTGCAATGTCAGCTCAGCGCGGTCCAGCCTGCGCCGCGCCCCGGCGCTCAACAGCGGGCTGTAACCCGACTCATCCTGGCTGCGGCCGACAGAACCCTGCAGCAGCAGGCTACCGCCCAGCAGGGGTCGGTGCCACTGCGCCTCCAGCGCCCAACCGGTACGATCCCCCCCAGGGCGCTGCCCATCCTCCGCCCGATTGCTTAGCCCGTCCAGGCGAAGCTCAAGACGCTGTTTGCCCCAGCGGCACTGGCCGCCCAGGCCCAGGCGCAGCTCGGTGCCATCGAGCACCTCATCCTCGGCAAACAACTGCCGCTCCAGATTTGCCGCCAACAGTGGCTGACACAGGCCCGGCCGATCCCACAGCAGGCGCGTATTCAGCCCCGCCTGAGAATACAAGGGGGAACCCCCATAATTGAGATGGCTCAGGTACAGGCCCCAATCCCACAGCCCAAAATCCAGGGCCCGCTGCTGCTGAAACGAGCCCTGCAACTGCCACTGATTGCTTGCCCCGTGTTCACTCAAGCGCCCGCTCAGGCCCAGGCGCAGGCTATCCAGCCGCCGTTCCCGCTGCTCCTGCCAGAACCCCAACCCCTGCAGGCGTACAAAGGCCCCGCTTACCGGCCGATTGTCCCCAATCAACCAGAGCTCCGCCGGCCCATCCGGCAGGGTCAGGGTGAGGCGATCCAGGTCCGCGCCGCTGTTCAGATTGCTATCAAAACCGCTGAACGCCCCCAGCTGCACCCCCTTGCGGCGGACTATCCTGGGTCGCCACAGCTGTTCCCGCCGCGCCAGCACCTCGGCCACCCCCGGCGGCAGGTCGGAGCGCCCTTGCAACTGCCGATTCAGGGCCCGGGCACCGGCCAGATCGCCACTGTGGTAGAGTGCCTCGGCATAGTCCATCAGCGCCCCGCCCTGGTCCGGCAGCAGCATCAGCGACCGCTCCAGGGCCAGCAAGGCCTGGCTGATCCGCCCCAGATGCAGCTCGGCCGCCCCCAGCAGGGCGTAATACTCGGGCCGGTCCAGACAGGGCCCCTGCAGCCTCAGCAAGCGGTCACGCAAGCTCAGCCAGCCCGCCCTGTCCGCAGGCGCGGAAACCGCCAGCAAATCGGGACAAGCCGCCTGTACCGGCGCGGCCAGTACCAGCAGCATTAGACCCGAAATCCACAGGCGGCCAAAGGGTTGCGCTAAGAACTTGAATAAGAACATGAAACCAGCCCTGGCCTCAACTAGAAATGACGGCCACAGAGTCTATCATCCCAGCACCCCTCTGTCCCCAATCCGTTGCCTGGGAGCAGGCACGACCGGCCTGCACTGGTCTGGTGCCAACCCCAGATTCCGCCGCGCTGCATCCGGGCTACACTCGGTTGGCCAGCCTTCATGCTTCCACACTAACTCCATCCCGGCTAAACTCCATTCGTAACGACCCGCCCCACTCTCCCTATGAGGCCCTGGAGAGGGCGAGCTGGCGCGGCCTGAACCATCCCCTCACCCTAAGTTTCTCCTAGGGGGAGAGGGAACAAGTGGCCTGAGCAGATAAACTTGAACTCCATTATCGTCGCCATGGCCGTGCATAACGGCATTCGCTGGCTGCCCGAACAGGCGGCCTCCATTCTGCGGCAAAAATCCGTACAGGTACGCTTGCTGATCAGCGTGGATGCATCCAGCGATGGCAGCGAGGCCTGGTGCCGGGATCTGGCCGCACGGGATGGGCGGGTCCGGCTGCTGCCCACGGGCCAGACATTCGGCTCGGCCAGCGCCAATTTTTTTCACCTGCTGACGCAGATCGAGAATCCAGACCGGCTAGCCGTTGCCCTGGCGGATCAGGATGATATCTGGCATGAAGGCAAGCTGATCCGAGCCCTGGAGATCATGGAGGCCGGTGGCTATGCCGGTTATTCGAGCAATGTGGTCGCCTTTTGGCCCGATGGCCGCCGTTCGCTGATAGACAAGGCGCAGCCTCAGCGCGGGCTGGATTACCTGTTTGAATCCGCGGGGCCTGGTTGTACCTATGTACTGTCTGCTGGCCTGGTGGAGCAAATACAACAGCTAATGCGCGCCAGGCCGCAATTGATGAAACAAATCAAACACCATGATTGGTTTATCTATGCCTTGGCGCGCAGTTTAAACCTACCCTGGTTCATTGACCCCCTGCCCCAGGTGCATTACCGGCAGCATGGGGCCAACGAGCTTGGCGTCAATCGGGGTTTGCGGCCCCTGATATTCCGCGCGCGCGCCATCTTTGGTGGTTCGGCCTGGCGGCAGGTGGCCCTGTTGCTGGAGATACTGTTTGATTCCAATAAAAATGCCCCTATCCAGCCCCCTCGATCCAGTGCCGATTTTCTGCGCCTGGGCCTGAGGGCAGGGCAATGTCGGCGCAGACGGCTGGACCGGCTCTGGTTCTTTTGCTCCTGTCTGCTGCTGGCCTTGTTGCGGCTGGGGCCACGCCCTACCTCTTGAGATAGGGGGTAAGCAGACCCTTGCTCATGCTGCGATACAGCTGCCAACAGCTGATCTTGCGACTCGACTGTATGGCCCTTCTTTGCCCCCTGCGTTCAAAGATCCCTTTCAGGCCGTGCCACTTTGCCTTGAGCAGCACTGCCCCCTGACCAGTAAGCCCATAACGGATGATGGCAATCAGGTTCATCAGCAGGTGTTGTGGCAGAAATACCCAGAGCATCAGTGACGGCATGTTCTTGAAATAGGTCCAGATCAGGTTTCTGTGGCCGTGGTAGAGGCTGAATTCACTACGCCGCCCGGTTATGGCGGAACCCTGATGGAGTGCGCGCGAGTCAGGCACAAACAGGCATCTGTAGCCAAGCAGCCTGAGACGAAAGGCGATATCCACATCTTCGAAATAACAGAAGTAGGACTCATCGAACCCTCCTACCTGTTGCAGGATGTCGCGCCTGTACAGGGCCGCCGCTGCGCAAGGGGCAAACACCTCCTCTGGCTTCAAGCATTGCGGGTTAAACAGGCGTCCGTGGTCACGCCGCCAGGCAAGACCACTGACATGATAGTTATCCCCTGTGCCATCCAGCCTGTTGGGTTCGCTGGCATCAAGCAGCAGGCTGGCAAAGAACTGAAATTCGGGGTGTTCCTGCCGCGCCAGCATGAGTTCCTGCAGCCAGTCGGGTTGGGGATAGGCGTCTGGGTTGAGACAGGCCACCCAGTCTGCCCTGGCCTGTTGAATGGCACGGTTGTTGGCTGCGGCAAAGCCGAGATTGGTTTCGGATCTGATCAGCCGGAGTTGCAATGGCCAGGCCTCGGCCCCTGCAAGGGAGGCATCCTGGCTGGCGTTGTCCACCAACAGGATTTCGAATGATTTATAGCTCTGCCGGGTCAGGCATTCGAGACAGCGTGCCAGCAGGGTGCCACTGTTGTAGTTGACTATGACTATAGAGACCATGGGGCGGCATGGCACCCTTTCCTGACTGCTTTGTGCCGGAGTCATGTCAGACGCATTTCCTGCATCATGTCTTTGGCCAGATGCATACGATTGGGTTCCGCCGTCGCCCCTTTGCTTAGGCTGATAAAGAACTCGCAACCCTGGGTATCAAAGCGGCAGGCCTCTGTCAGTTCCGTCAGGCCCATCCGGTTCAGATCGTGCAGTACAAGGCGGAAGCTTGCCGGGGTGAAGCGCCATTGATGCACGTCCTGATATTCGCTTGTCTGCTGCGCCTGGTGCCAGGCGGCCACGGCCTGTTCAAAGCCGTGGACATATTCCAGATTGCCCATGATGCCCTGTGCCCAGGCAATCTGGCCATCGCTCTTGACGGCATTGGCCAGGTGTTCGAAAACCACTCCCGGGCTGTGCCGCCTGCGTTGTTGCAGGTAGGCATCAAGCACCTCGCCGGTACTGCTGGGCCAGCGGAAGTAATCGAAACAGTAGCGCTTGTCGGGGATGACCAGAGACAAGATGCCATCAGCCCTGAGCAGCCGGGTACATTGTTGCAGGAATGCCACGAGATCCGGCGTGTGCTCTATGACATGAGAGGCAATAATATAGTCATAACACTGCTGCTGGCCGATCAGTTCGTCCAGCGGTTGCCCCTGCCAGATATAATCAACCGCCTCGATTCTTTCGATATCGACAGCGTGCCCTTTGTACTTCTGCCTGAGTTCCTCGGCGCTGGCATGGTCCAGGATATCGACATCGAATCCCTGGCTCTTGGGCGCAATGGGGTTGTGGCTGGGGCCTATCTCCAGGCCCCTGCCGCTGCGCCTGATTCGATGCAGGGCCTTGTCGATACGGCTGAGCGGCGCTTCATTCAGGGGTTTGCTCAACCTGTTCAACCCAGCCATAGAGCCACGCAGAAACCCTTGTCCGCGCAACAGCCTGCCCAGGCCCGCTTTCAGTCTTTGGCCGAGGGTCATACTAGGCGTCCGATGCCGTGATGGGCGGTACCCTGGGTGGCCAGGCCAGCGAGAAGTCCTCCCGATCCAGACTGAGATTGGGGCTGTAGGCCGGATCAAGCCTCAGCCGCTCCCCCCACTTGTCCTGCATGAAACGAACCTCTTGGGCAAAACGTTGTTGTTTTTCCGGCGTGGTCTCCAGGCCACGACTGGCAGACTCATGGTGATAGAGTTCGGCGTAGGGGGTCCAGATATTCCGGTGGCCCAGGGTTTCCAGCTTGAGACAGAAATCTATATCGTTGAAGGCGATGGCCAGATGCTCCTCGTCCAGTCCGTCCGCTGCCAGAAAAGTGGATCTGCGAACCACCAGACAGGCAGCGGTAACCGCCGAGAAGGATTGCAGCAGTATAGCCCTCTTGGCATAGCCCGGCGCGCCACGGGGCAGCCCCTTGTGGGCATGACCGGCAACCCCGCCGACCATGATGACCCCCGCGTGCTGCAATCTATCATCGGGGTACCACAGGCGGGCACCCACGGCACCTACCCCGGGTTGTGCCGCCAGGCTGACCATCTCTTCCAGCCAGTCGGGGCTGATGACCTCTATGTCATTATTCACCAATGCCACAAATTCGCAGTCCAACTCGGATACGGCCCGATTGTTCAATGCCGAATAATTGAAGGGCCGGTCATCTCTGAGAACACGAACCCCATGGTCACGCCCGAGGGCATCGAAGTAGCTCAGCACTTCGGGGTCATCCGAGCCGTTATCGACGATGAGAACCTGGTAATTGGGATAGGTGCTCTTGTTCAGGATGCTGCCAAGACAGGTCTTCAGAAGCTCCAGGCCATTGCGCGTGGGAATGATCAGTCCAACCCGTGGGGCAGGGTCCGGTAGCTGGTAGCGAACCCGATAATGCCCACCCGGCTGGAGTATTGCCTGGCCAGCTATGCCACGCCGCTGCAGGTGCTGGTTGAGGGCCTTCTCTCCGGCCTCCAGGGCATAGGGCTTAACCGATTCCTCCGAGGCCGTACTGGCATGATGACTGCGCCAGTGATAGAGCACGCGGGGGATGTGTCTGATCCGTTCGGGTGAAATCCGTTCGATCAGACGCAAGGCCAGGTCGTAATCCTGGGCACCGGACAGTGCTTCATTGAAGCCACCCAAGGCCCTGACCTGCGCGGCGTCATAGACACCGAGATGGCAGATCATGTTGTGCGAGAGGAACAGATCATAGTTCCAGTCACACTTGAAGTAGGGTGCATGACGCCTGTTCTGCTCGTCGATCTTGTCTTCATCGCTGTAGATCAGGGCTATGTCTTCCTGCTCCAGGGCCTTGGCTACATGGTAGAGGGCATCTGCAGCCAGCAGGTCGTCCTGATCCATCAGGGCGACGTAGGCCCCGCTGGCGATCTCCAGGGCACTGTTGCTGGCCGCCGCGATATGGCCATTGGTCTTGCGCAAGACCACTTTGATGCGCTGATCCTGAGTGGCCAGGCCCTGCAGCATCTGCCGCACCTCGGGCTGGGTCGATGCATCGTCGGCAATGCAGAGTTCCCAATGGGGGTAGATCTGCGCCAGAACCGAGTCAATGGCCTGTTGCAGCCAGCGCAGGTTGGGATTATAAACCGGCATGAGGATGGAGATTTTCGGTTGCCTGACGAAGGCCCGCATCTGCCTGTGCATGGCCTTTATCTCAGGCTCGCCGGGCTGGTCGTAGTGCTCGATCCAGAGTTGGTAGTCGTTTCCGGATAGCTGACCTGGGTCCGATGATAGCTCCCTTTTGCAACGCCACAAGAACCCCTGCCAACCTTCCTGCCGAACCAATTTGAGGGTCTTGCCTGCGGCATGTGCCAAGCCGCCCTGCTGGCGCACCAGCCGATTCAGATTCCTGCCCAGCTGCCTGGCGCGGGCCAGCACATCCCCTGCCCAGCGCAACGGGGTGGTGACACGCCAACTGGTCGATTGGAGGATTTTGTCGATCTCCGCCTGCAATTGCCGGATATGTACCCATAGGCGGTCTTTCTCAACCTCAAGGCCTTGCACCTTGCTCTGCAACTGTTGCGCATGCTGGCGTAGTGGCCGAGAGAAGTGCATTTCGCTATAGCCCAGCAATTCTTCTATCTCCTCGCCACTGAACCGCAGCCGCCATTTCTCGTAGATGGCCGCCCGCTGGCTGCTGACCGCCATGGCCGAGGGATTCACCGCCGAATTGCCGATATCCCGATAGGTGGCGCTTATTTTGGATAGATGCAGAAAATCCGTGTGGCGCGACATCTGCAACCAGAAATCCCAGTCCTCATAGACCTCCAGCGCCTCATCAAAGCGGCACTGGTCACGGAGAGAACGGTGAAACAGGACCGCGTGAATGGGTATGTAGTTGCCCAGCCGCAGCCTGACCGGCTCATAGGCCTCGTTGAACTCCCTGGCAGAGCCCGGATCAGGCCCTTGGAAACGCACCCCGGCATAGGCCGCCCGGATCTCGGGGTGCTGCTGCAGTAGCACGACGAGGCCCTCGACGTGATTGCTATCCAGCAAATCGTCATCATCCAGAAAACCAATATATTCACCCAACGCATGATCCAGTCCGACATTCGCCGCTGCGGGCCGAGACAGATTCTTGTCGCTGCCTATGGCGCGCACCGGGCATGGCCCGCAGTTTTCGGGTACAGGTCCATGCCGCGTGCCAGAAGCCTTGACCAGGACAACCTCGATAGGGGAATGGCTTTGCTCGCCAATGGATTCCAGGGCCTGCATCAGACAGGGCCTGTCCATGCTACGCACTATAATACTGACCAACGGCTTGGATGGCATTGTGATAAAGGTCCCAGGCTGGCCCATAATGGCTTTCCCAACAAGCTACGGATTGTGCAGGTTATTGCTTTTTTGCAGTAAGCGGGTTAAGGATGCCCGCAATCACCTGCCGGGCAAAGCCACCATCACCACTTTATGGAAACCTGTAGTTTAGATTGTTCTTTCCCGGATTGGCCCAAACCGGAAGAATGCGCGAATTCAGGCCGATCCGCAATCTTGTCAACTAGGAGCCTGTCGGGTTTAGGTGCCCGTAGCGAGCAAGGTGGGAGAGCGAGAACAAATTTTCACGATTTTGAGGCGCATAGTTGGCCTACGCAACGAAAAATCGGGGCCAATGTTTAAAACAATTCTGAGCCGTTCTTCCCACCGACGCAGTAGGAGCATCCTAAATCCGACAGGCTCCTAGTACACGCCCACACCGACATTGAAAAAAACGGGCCAAACCCCAATAATAGCCGGTTCTTACGGAAACCCCAGGCCGCTTGGCTCCCTGGCCCTGCTCACACCACGAGTACCGCTGCGTCATGAACAAAACCGACCACAAATCCCCCCTGGCCGAGGTCCTTTCCCGCGTCAGCCGTTCCTTTGTTGCCGCTGGGATATTCAGCTTTTTCATCAACTTGCTGATGCTGACCCCGCCGCTGTACATGCTCCAGCTGTACGACCGGGTGCTGACCAGCCGGAGTGAATCGACCCTGGTGATGCTGACCCTGGTGGTGGTGTTTCTGTTTATCAGCATGGCCATGCTGGAGTTCATCCGCTCGCGGGTGCTGATCCGGGTGGGCAGCCAGATCGAGGAGTCGCTCAATCAGCGCCTGTTCGATGCCTCGATGAAGCTGAGCCTGATGAACCCCGGCCAGGGCGGCTCCCAGCCGTTGCGGGACCTGACCACCCTGCGCCAGTACATGACCGGCAACGGCCTGTTCGCCTTCTTTGACAGCCCCTGGCTGCCGATTTATCTGGCCATTCTCTACCTGTTCCACCCCTATTACGGCATCTTTGCCACCCTGGCCGCGGTTGTTTTGGTGTCCCTGGCCTTTGTCAACGAGTGGCGCACCAAGAAGCTGCTGGCGGCGGCCAATGGGGAGAGTATCAAATCCTTCAACCGCGCCGCCAGTACCCAGCGCAATGCCGAGGTGGTACACGCCATGGGTATGCAGGACAACCTGCGCGGGCGCTGGCTGGAGGGGCACAACAAGTTCCTCGGCCTGCAGACCCAGGCCAGCGACCGGGCCAGCGTGTGGAGCAACGTGAGTAAGTCCATCCGCCTGACCTCGCAGTCGCTGATGCTGGGGCTGGGTGCCTATCTGGTGATCGAGATGGAGCTGACGCCGGGCATGATGATCGCCGGTTCCATCCTCATGGGCCGCGCCCTGGCCCCGCTGGATTTGCTGATCGGCAGCTGGAAGGGCTTTTCCGATGCCCGTTCGGCCTACGACCGGCTGAACAAGCTGCTGGAGCAGATCCCGGACGAGAAGGACCGCATGAGCCTGCCCGCGCCCCAGGGCCATCTGCTGGTGAAGGGGGTGATGGCCATGCCGCCGGCCAGCCAGAACGTGGTGCTCAGCGGGGTGGGCTTTGACCTGCCGGCCGGTGAGACCCTGGGCATCATCGGCCCCAGCGCGGCGGGCAAGTCGAGCCTGGCGCGGGTGATCCTGGGCCTGTGGCCGATCCGGGCCGGTGAGGTACGCCTGGACGGGGCCGATGTGACCCAGTGGAACCGCAATGAGCTGGGGCCTTACATCGGCTATCTGCCGCAGGATATCGAGCTGTTCGATGGCAGCATCTCGGAGAACATCGCCCGCTTTGGCGAGATCGACCCCGAGCAGGTGGTCAACGCGGCGAAGATGGCCGGGGTGCATGAGATGATACTGCAACTGCCGGAGGGCTACGATACAGTAATCGGCATGGCCGGGGGTGCCCTGTCCGGTGGCCAGCGCCAGCGCGTGGGCCTGGCCCGGGCCATCTATGGCCATCCTCGGCTGGTGGTGCTGGACGAGCCCAACTCCAACCTGGACGAGAACGGCGAGCGCGCCCTGACCGCGGCCATCAAGTCCCTGAAGGAGCGTAAGGTAACCGTCATCCTCATCACCCACCGCACCAGTATCATCGATGTGGTGGACCGGCTGCTGGTGCTGCAGAACGGTCAGGGGGTGATGTACGGCCCCAAGCAGGAGGTGTTGCAGAAGCTGGCCGCCGCTACCCAGGCCAAGCAGCCGCCGGCCCTGACCGCCTGATTGCCCGATTTCTACTTAGGATTGAACGCCTCCATGTCACAAGCCCCGAAAGATACCGAGACCCCCCTGGCCAAGCCCGCCGAGGGTGAGACCCAGATCCAGCCGCACAGCGCCAGGCCGCAGCCCGAGCCCGAGGCTGACGAGTTTGCCAATACCGGCGCGCCGGACTCCAACGACCGCAAGTACCGCCGCTTTGGCAACCTGGTGCTGCTGGTGATGCTGGGCGGCCTGGCCGCCTGGTCGGTCACCGCGCCGATCGACAGCGCCGTGCTGGCCACCGGCCAGGTCAAGGTGGAATCCAACCGCAAGACGGTGCAGCACCTGGAGGGCGGCCTGGTCAGCGAGATCGCCGTCAGCGATGGGGATTACGTGGACAAGGGCCAGCTGCTGCTGAAGCTGGACGACGTACAATCCCGGGTGCAGCTGGACATAGTCCGCTGGCAGTTCTACAACGAGCAGACCAAGCTGGCCCGCCTGCAGGCGGAGCGGGATGGATTGGACAAAATCGAATTCCCCGAGGTGGCCGACCAGGACTTCGATCAGTCGGAACTGGACGACCTGCGCCAGCAGGAGACGCGCCTGTTCGACTTCCGCCAGAGGTCCATGCAGGGCGAGATCGACGTACTGGAGAACCGCATCGAACAGCTCGGCCAGCAGATCGAGGGCCTGGAGGCTGTGTCCCGCATCAAACAGGACCGTATCGTGCTGTCCAGCGATGAGATCGCCGAGTGGCAGAGCCTGTATGACCGCCAGCTGGCGGACAAGCAGCAGCTGCGCCAGATCGAGCACCAGAAGCTGTCCCTTGAGGGCGAGGTGGCCCAGCACAAGGCCGACATCGCCCGCCTGAAGATCCAGATCGGCGAGGCCAAGTCGCAGATCCTGCTGCTCAAACAGCAGTTTCTCACCGATGTGCTGGCCCAGCTGCGCGAGAGCCTGGCCGCCCTGGCGGACTTCCGCGTGCGCATGATCTCGCTCAGCGACCGGGTCGAGCGCACCACCATCACGGCACCGGACAGCGGCCTGGTGGTGGGCATGGACATACATACCCTGGGCGCGGTGATCTCACCCGGCACGCCGATCATGCACATAGTGCCCCAGTCGCAGAAGTTCGTGGTGGACGCCCGCATCGAGACCACGGACATCGACCGGGTGTTTCCCAAGCAACCGGCGGATATCCGCTTTTCCGCCTTTGACATGACCGATACGCCGGTGATCGAGGGCGAGGTGCAGCGGGTCTCCGCCGATAGCCTGGTGGACGAACACAGCGGCGTGCCGTACTATGAGGTCAAGGTGCTGGTCACCGGAACAGGCATGCAACAGATGCAGGAATACAACCTGGAACTCATGTCCGGCATGCCCGCCGAGGTGATGATCAAGGCCGGGGCCCGTACCTTCGCCCAGTACCTGGTTCAACCCATCAGCAACATGTTTGCCCGCGCCTTCAAAGAGGAGTAAGCCATGTCCTTTCTGAGCGCGCCCCTGCGCCGCCCCCTGCTGCTTTGCTGCCTGTGCCTGCTGCCCGGCCTGGGGCAGGCCCAGGTCGGTCTGGCCGACGCCTTCCTGCTATCGCTGGACAACGATGCCCGCCTCTCCGCCGCCCGGCAGCGTAACCGAGCTACCGCCGAGGGCATAGACCAGGCCAGGGCGCAGATGCTGCCCAACATGGGCCTGTCCGCCAGCTATACCTCGGCGGACTACGAGCAGCGCGGGGTGGAAACACCCATCGAGAGCAGCAACATCAATCTCAACATCAGCCAGCCGGTATTCGACAAGCGACTGTTCTCCAGCTACGAACGGGCCAAGCTGAGCAAGGGCTCGGCCGATATCGAGCTGGAGGGCGAGCGCCAATCCCTGGCCCTGGGGGTGGCCGAGGCCTATCTGGCGATCCTGCTGGCAGACAGGCAGCTGGCCCTGTATCAGGCCGAGACCAAGCGCTACAAACAGGAGGCGGTGAAGGTATCCGCCGCCCTGGAACTGGGCCTGGCGAGCAAGGCCGATCTGCTCGACGCCAAGGCACGCAACGAGGAGGTCATGTCCCAGGTGACCAGCGCCCAGCGCCAGCTGGAACAGCAGCGCCTGGCCCTGCAACGACGGGTGGGCAGGCTGTTCAGCACCCAGGAACTCAAGACCCTGCCGGAATTCACCTACCGGCCGCCGGTGTTCGATGCCGAGGACTGGGTGGAGCGGGTGGCACGGCAAAACGTGAATGCCCGCCTGGCCGGTAGCGAGGTGCGGGTGGCCGACAGCAGCGTCAAGGTGGAGCGTGCCGACCACTTCCCCAAGCTCAGCCTGCAGGCGCGGGTAAGTGATTCGTCCAACGATGATTACTCCATCCAAAGCGGGCCGGACGCCCGTATCACCCTGGCCCTGGAAGTGCCTATCTACCGAGGCGGCTACACCAACTCACGGGTGCGCCAGGCCCTGGCGGAGAAGAATCAGGCCAGCGAGCGCCTGCGCGATGCCCACGAGCAGGCCCTGCTGGAGGCCCAGCAGGTGCTGCTGACCCTGGACTCCGGACGGGCCCGGATCCGTTTCCTGCGCTCGGCGGTCAAGGCCCGGCAAAGCTCCCTGGAAGCGGCCGAAGAATCGCGCAAGCTTGGGCTCAAGGACCTGGTCTATGTGCTGGACGCCCAGGCCAACCTGTACCAGACCCGGCGCGAACTCAATACCGCCATCCACGAACACCTGCTCAACCGCGCCTATCTCTACTCCCTGGCCGGCGAACTGAGCGAAGAGACCCTGGCACAGCTGGATCGCCTGCTGGTGAAGTGACATTAGCCGTCAGCTGTCAGCCATCAGCGGCCAGCTATGTGGCGTGTTGGGTGTGCTGACCTGATCTGCTCCCCCTCTCCCCAACCCCTCTCCCCAAAGGGGCGAGGGGCTTAACTTAGGCTGACAGCTGGCAGCTGATGGCTGGCAGCTTCAAATCGGAGACCCCCATGGCCAACTACAGCGTAATTTCCAAAGAACAACATGCCGACAAGGGCTGGCGGCGCTATTCCAGCTACGCCTTTGCCGCCGGTGACAACCTGGCACCCCTGGTGATGCAGGAGCTGCCACGGGCGGCGATGACCCTGCCCATTGGCTTCATCCAGGTAGAGGAGCACTTTGTGCCGGTGGCGGTGCAGGGTCTGGCCCAGGGCAAGAACCTGTTCGTTGCCGCCGATGGCCGCTGGCTGGCGGGCTACATCCCCGCCGCCTACCGCGCCTACCCGTTCAAGCTGGCGCGTACCGAAACCGATCAGCAGGTGCTGTGCATCGATGAAGACAGTGGCCTGATCTGCGCCCAGGGCGAGGGCGAGGCCTTTTTCGACGCCGAGGGCAAGGCCAGCCAGGCGGTAAGCGATGTGCTGAACTTCATCAGCCAGGTGGAGGCCAACCGCCAGGCCACCCAGACCCTGTGCGACCGGCTGGCCGAGCAGGGGTTGTTTCAGCCCTGGCCGATCAAGATCAAGCTGGCCGAGGGCGAACGCGATATCGGCGGCCTGTTCCGCATCGACGAGGCCCGGCTCAATAGCCTGGAGCCTGAGCAGTTCGAGGCCGTGCGCAAGGCCGGTGGTCTGCCCCTGATCTACTGCCAGCTGCTGTCCATGCAGCACCTGGCTATCCTCGGCAAACTGGCCGAGGCCCACGCCAAGGCCAGCCAGCCCCTGCCCCAGACCGCGCAAGGCGAGCTGGATCTGGAGTTTCTCAACCAGAGCGACACCATCAACTTCAGTGGGCTATGAATCGGAGGACAGAGGACAGAGACGGGAGACGGTTGTTGCTCTTGAACCAATTTAACCGAAGGGAGTTTGATGGGTAGAGAATTGGCCTCCCCCTTTGCAAAAGGGGGATTTGACGCTCTTTCCTTGGAGATGAGCCTGGGTGAGTAGTTGGATTTATCGAATATTTATCGCTCAAGCCGATTTATGCCCTGCGCCCTCTGCGTCCTGCCTTTTCCCCTCCGGCTTGTTCAGCCCTGGTCTTTTGTGGCGCTCTGTTCCAGGCGTTGCAGGATCTCGCGGGTAACTGACGTGGCCGGGCGTTTCTCCGTAATGATGGTGATGTCCGCCAGCTCGCGGTACAGGGGGTCACGCTGCTGGAACAGGGTCCTGAGCCGTGCCTGCGGGTCCGGCGTCTGTAGCAGGGGCCGGTTCTTGTCGTGGCGGGTGCGCTCGAACTGCTGCTCCGGGGTGCAGTAGAGATACACCACCCGGCCCCGGCCACTGAGGTGACGGCGGTTGTCGGCATCCAGCACCACGCCGCCGCCGGTGGCCAGCACCACCCCCTCCCGCCGACTGAGTTCCTCGATCATGTCACGCTCGCGCTGGCGAAAACCGGCCTCCCCCTCAAACTCGAAGATGGTGGGTATGTCCACCCCGGTTCGGTGCTGCAACTCGTGGTCGCTATCGACAAACTGCATGCCCAAGCGGGCGGCCAGCTGTCGGCCTATGGTGGTCTTGCCGGCACCCATGGGGCCGATAAGAAAGAGGTTTTGCTGTTTCACGCTACTGTTACTCGCTGTAAGGGGTCAGTGTACTGCCCCTCGGCCTAAACCGGAACGGCCGGAATCAAAGAAGGACGCAAAGAAGCGCGCAGACCGCAGAATTGAATCCATGAACCTAAAAAGAACATTTGGCCACAGAGCCACAGAGCACACAGAGAAAAAATCAATGAGTTAGAAAGCGAACATTCAACACCTTCTAGGTGAGTCTGGTCTGATGTGTAACTCTTTGAAACAACTCTGTGATCTCGGCTCTGGCTCCAGGCTTCGCTCTACCTCCTCCGTCCCTGGAGTCGTCGGCTCTGGCTCCAGGCTTCGCTCTACCTCCTCCGTCGGGCCTACAGGGAGGTAGGTCATGCCAAACCGATGACTGGATCATCGGTGGCCCTGGAGTCGTCTGTGTCTCTGTGGCTTAACTGAGGAATATAGGATGAAGTGCCGATTATCGCAGATCAAACAGCCCGGTTTCAGCTAATGAGCGCATTTCAAGGAATCAGCTGTCGAAGCGCTGCCCTGAGCCTGCCCCAAAACAAACCGCTCGCTGAGCGAAGCCGAAGCACAAAAAAGGGGCGCCGCAGCGCCCCAAACCTATTGCTATAGGCTTTTATTATCAGCCGAAGCTGTCATGCACTATGTTTTTGTACCAGGAATAGGCGTACTGCACCTCACGGGCGCGCATGGCGTCTGTGGTCTTGCCGTAGGGCGGGGTGAGGCCACCGGCTCCCTGCACGCCTGAGATCTTGCCGTCGGCATAGCGGTACACGGCGGCTACCGAGATACCGTCATCGGGGGCGATGATGGAGTAGCAGGTGTTGACATAGGCCGGGTCCGGGGCCTCCTGGCCGTTGAGCAGGGCCACCACGGCGGCGGCGCAGACCTTGCCCTGGGAGTTGGCGGAGTAGCCGGACTTGGACATGGGTGAGGCGATGGAGGCATCACCAATGACATGCACGCCGGCCTTGACGCTGGACTCAAAGGTCTTCTGGTTGACCGGGCACCAGCCCTTGTCGTTGGCCAGGCCTGAGTCCAGCGCGATCTTGCCGGCCTTCTGCGGCGGGATCAGGTTGAGCACATCGGCCTTGATTTCGTCAAAGGCGGTGGTCACGGTCTTGTTGGCCGCATTGATGGCGGTGACCTTGTTGTCATCGGCCCCCTCCGGGGTGCCACGCCACTCGATCATGTCGCCGTAGTGCTTCTTCCAACCGGCGGTGAACAGGCCCATCTTGGAGAACTTGGCCTTGGGGTCGAGGATGATGATCTTCGATTTGGGCTTGTGGTTCTTCAGATAGAGGGCCATCTGCGCGGCGCGCTCATAGGGCCCTGGCGGGCAGCGGAAGGGGTTGGGCGGGGCGACCATGACGACCACGCCGCCGTCTTTCATGTCCACCAGCTGCTTGCGCAGCAGGGCGGTCTGCGGTCCGGCCTTCCAGGCGTGGGGCACGGGGCCTTCGGAGGCCTCCTTGCTGTAGCCCTCATAGGCATCGTACATCAGGCTGATACCGGGGGAGACCACGCAGCGGTCGAAGGGGAAGTTGCCCTGATCGGTAACCACCTGCTTTTTATCGGCATCTACCTTGCTGGCCATGGCCTTGACCACCTTGATACCGTGCTTCTTCAGGCCATCGTAGCTGACGCTGATCTGTTCCATGGTGCGCACGCCGGCCAGTACCTCGTTGCTCAGGTAGCAGGTGTGGTAGATCGGATTGGGTTCGATCAGGGTAACCTCTATGCTGGGGTCTGCCATGCGGATGTATTTGGCGGCGGTGGCACCGCCGGTGCCGCCACCAACGACCACGACCTTTTTCGCCGCGCCGCCTATGGCGAAGGGGCTGAAACCCATAGTGGCGGCCGCCGCAGTGGCGCCACCGGTCAATTTGATAAAGTCTCTACGACTGAAATTACTCATTATCTCCCCCTTATTTCTGGCTGGCGTAGAAGTGCAGTAGCTGCTCTGCGGCACCCTTTCCGGCCCGTTTTTGCATCTTTTCTACCTGACGCTTCATCTTCTTCGGCATCTCACGCGCACCGCTCATGAAGTCCTCCATGGCATAGACCATGTAAGGCGTCCACTGACCGGCCAGGATGCCGCCATCCTCGGCCGAACGGCCGCCGTCTTCGTGGCACTTTTCGCAATAGCGCTCATGCACCTTGCCTCCCTTGTCCGCCAGGGCGGGGTCAAAGGGCTGATCGGCCGGTTGGAACTTCTGCCCGGCGAAGTATTCCGCCATGGCGGCAATTTCATCCTCGCTGTAGCCCTTGGCCAGACGCCCCATGATGGTGGAGGGACGGGAGTCGTCCTTGTAGGTGGTCATGGCATCGATGAATACCTCGGTATCCATGCCGGCAATGGTCGGGCTGGCCGGGCCCACACTGTTGCCGTTGGTGCCGTGACAGCCGGCACAGGTGTTGCCCAGCATGGCACCGCTGGGAGCGGCAAAGGTGGCGCCGCTCAACGCCAGACTGCACGCCAGCAGCGTGCCCTTGAGTTTCAATTTCTGCATCAGAGATCCTCCGCTTGGTTTTATTGACGCATTTATGGGCGGGATAACCTCCCGCAACTTATCATCCCATCCCTGTGGAAATCCTCTGATCGCTGCGCGCCATATCCCCCGGGTGATTGCCAGGGTCGGGGAACGATCAGTTAAATCTGTAGCCTCAGCCCTTGCTGCCATCCGTTGCCGCAGGCTCCGGCTCGGGTTCCGGCTCGTAGGGCATGTAGTGGGCCACGCCCTTGTGGCAATCGATACAGGTCTCGCCCGCCTCCATGCCCCTGGGGTGCTTGCGCCGGGCGGAGCGCCCCTGGGCGCTCAGGTCCATGTTCTCGAAGGCGTGGCAGCTGCGGCACTCGCGGGAGTCGTTGGCCTTCATCCGGTCCCAGACGGCATTGGCCATGTCCCAGCGGTGCGCCTCGTATTTCTCGGAGGTATCCACCGTGCCCATGATTTCATGATAGACATCCTTGGCCGCCAGCAGCTTGGCCTTGACCTTGGGGAAGAAGGCCTTGGGTACATGGCAATCGGCACAGGTGGCCTGCACGCCGGAGGCGCTCTTGAAATGGGCGGTTTCCTGATATTCCTCCAGATTCACCTTCATCGAGTGACAGGAGGTGCAGAATTCCATCTGGTTGGTGACGGCGAAAAAGCCGTTCACCCCGGCCAGGGAGACCATGCCGAAGACAAAGATGGCCACGGCAAAGATGAACTTGGCGGATAGGAGAAACTTCATGGCGCTGATATCACCCTGAGTGTTCCCGTTTGCCCACCCTGAGGGCGGCGCTGAACGGTCAGTTGTATGGTCATGATCTACCGGTGTGGGCAAAAGCCCGCCCTGCTCACCGGGCATCTAAGAGTAAAGGAACAAGAAGGATTTGAAAAGGGTTATTAGTGGATAATCGCTGTATTCACTGGCATTAGAGGGCAGGCATTTTGGTATATTACTTTATTTTGTTATTATGTTTTTAGCATATTAGAATGTTCTTGTTTAATGATTTTCTGTCCGTGGGTTTGCGCCGCTCGAAAGCGCGGGGCCACAGCCGCCGTTCACTTCGGCTTCGCTCAGTGAACGGTTACACTCAGGTATTTACGGTTGAGCCTATAAACCCTGGATGTAACCATTCTCCTGATTACCCACAAATCCCGGCCAATCGAATAGGCCGGCCCGTGGCCGCCGAGCACCCACTAGGGGCAGGCTTCATTGCCGTGGCTTGGCGGCGGACGCGGCCCGACCTATGCCAAAGGGGATTGAAGAAATCCCCCCTGCCCCCCTTTTGTAAAGGGGGGAGAAATATGAAGAAATCCCCCCTAGCCCCCCTTTTGTAAAGTGGAGAGAAATATTGAGAGGGATTGAGGGAATCCCCCCCCAGCCCCCCTTTTGTAAAGGGGGGAGAAATATTGAGGGAATCCCCCCTGCCCCCCTATTTGTAAAGGGGGGAGAAATATGAAGGAATCCCCCCTGCCCCCCTTTCGTAAAGGGGGGAGAGATTGAAGGGCGAGTAGTTACTGAAAATCCGCATAAATCTGTAAAATCCGTGGTTCAACTGCTCTTTCCAGGTTGAGGAGACATGCAATGGCGTGGTGGGGAAAACTGGTGGGCAGTGCCTTTGGGCTGCTGGTGGCCGGGCCGTTGGGGGCCTTGCTGGGCGCGGCTTTGGGGCATCGCTTTGACAAGGGGCTGGCCCATCTGGGGCAGGAGCCGGAATTGCTGGAGGGCGACAAGGAGCGGGTGCAGATGGCCTTCTTCACCGCCACCTTCTCGGTGATGGGCGCGGTGGCCAAGTCCGATGGCCATGTCACCCGCGAGGAGATCGCCCTGGCCGAGTCGGTGATCCGCGACATGGAGCTGAACCCCAGCCAGCGCGAGATCGCCATCCGCCTGTTCAATGAGGGCAAATCGGCCGACTTCCCCCTCGACGAGGTGATCGAGCAGCTGCGCCGGGAATGTCGGCGGCGCAAGAACCTGCTGCGCATGTTTATCGAGATCCAGCTGCAAGGGGCCTATGCCGATGGTGCCCTGCATCCCGCCGAGGAGGCCCTGCTGCTACGCCTGTGCCGCCAGCTGGGCCTGTCTGAGCTGAGCTTTCGCCTGCTGCGCCAGCGCATGGAGGCGGAGCGCCGCTTCAGTGGCAGCACGGGGCGCGGCCAGCGGGCGCGCTCGGGGCCACGGCTGGAGGCGGCCTACCAGCTGCTGGGCCTGACCCGCCAGGCCAGCGAGGCCGAGATCAAACGCGCCTACCGCCGCCTGATGAGCCAGCACCACCCGGACAAGCTGGTCTCCAAGGGCCTGCCCGAGGAGATGATCAAGGTGGCCGAGCAGAAGACCATAGAGATCAAGCAGGCCTATGAGCAGATCAAGGCGGCAAGGGGCCTAGGCTGACCGCTGGCCGCCACTGACCCCTTGCGCCAGCCTGCCCAATGGCGTAGATTCGCCGCCTCTTTTGTGTCAGGTGCCCCCGCCGAGGGGGTGAAACGGGAAGCCGGTCTGAGTCCGGCGCTGCCCCCGCAACGGTAGATGAGTGATCCTGGCCCGGACCTTGAACGTCCAACCCAGGACCAGGGATGCCAACGGCCACTGTCTGGACCCCGTGCAAGCGGGCCTGATGGGAAGGCGGCATCTCGACGGCCCGCTCATGAGCCCGGAGACCGGCCTGGCATATCACCCCGGAAAGGCGTACGGGTGGTGCGCCGGAGATTGCCATGAAAACCCCTCTGCTTGGGCTGGCCGCCTGCTGCGCCCTGCCCCTGCTCGCCGTTGCCGAGACCGACGAGGTCATCATCACCGCCTCACGCCTGGCCGAGACCGCCGATGCCAGCCTGGCCTCGGTCAGCGTCATCGACCGCACCGAGATCGAGCGCCGTCAGGCCCAGTCTCTGCCGGACCTGCTCGCCGGCCTGGCCGGGGTCGGCCTGGCCAATCAGGGCGGGCGCGGCAAGCTCTCCTCGCTGTTTGTGCGCGGCACCGAGTCGAATCACCTGCTGGTGCTGATCGACGGGGTCAAGGTCGGCAGCGCCAGCTCCGGCACCAGCGCCATCGAGCTGTTGCCGCTGGCGCAGATCGAGCGCATCGAGCTGGTGCGCGGGCCGCGCTCTGGCCTGTACGGCTCCGAGGCCATCGGCGGGGTGCTGCAGATCTTCACCCGCAGCGGCGCGGCCCCAAGCGGCCCCAGCCTGGGCCTGACCCTGGGCAGCGACAACCACCGCAAGGCCGATATCCAACTGGCCGGCGGCGACCAGCGGGCCTGGTACAGCCTGGGCCTGAGCGGCGAGGCCAGCGACGGCTTCAACGCCTGCACCGGCGACCCCCTGAGCTTTGCCGGTTGCGCCACCCTGGAGCCGGATGACGATGGCTTCGACAGCCTGTCCGGCCACCTGAGCGGCGGCTGGAGGCTCGCCAACGGGGCCGAGCTGCGCCTGAACTGGCTGCGCGCCGAGGGCGAGAGTGAATTCGACGGCAGCTATCAGAACCGCTCCGAGTATCGCCAGGAGGTGTTGGGCGGCCAGCTGGACCTGCCCCTGAACGGGCGCTGGCGCATGGAGTTCCGGGCCGGGCGCAGCATCGATGAGGGCGACTTCTTTAAGGAGCAGACCCCAAGGGGCCGCTTCCGAACCACCCGCGACAGCCTCTCCTGGCTGAATCATGTGCAGCTGAACGGGCAGCAACAGCTCAGCCTGGGGCTGGATTACCAGCGCGACCAACTGGCCAGTGATACCGCCTACAGCCGCAATACGCGGGACAACCGGGGCGGGTTTGGCCAGTATCTGGGGCAATTCGGCCGCCATAGCCTGCAACTGGCCCTGCGCCGGGACGACAACCAGCAGTTCGGCCAGCAAGACAGCGGCAGCCTGGCCTGGGGCTACGACCTGACCGATGGGCTGAGGCTGACAACCGCCTACGGCAGCGCCTTTGTCGCCCCCAGCTTCAACGACCTGTACTGGCCGGCCGACCCGGTCTGGGGCGGTGGCGGCAACCCCGATCTGGGCCCGGAGACCGCCCGCTCCCTGGAGCTGGGCCTGAGCGGTGAGCTGGCCAGGGGCGATTGGTCGATCAACCTCTACCGGACCCGGATCGAGGATCTGATTGCCTACGATTTTGCCAGCGGCGGCATGGTCAATCTGTCCCAGGCCCGCATCAGCGGGGTTGAGCTGAGCCTGCGCCAGCAACTGGCCGACTGGCGGCTGGCGGGCAACCTGACCTTGCAGGACCCGGAGGACAGGTCCGGCGGGCCCAACCAGGGCAATCAGCTCAATCGCCGCGCCCGCCAAATGCTGTCTGTCGATCTGGATCGGGACCTGGGCCGCTATAGCCTGGGTGCCAGCCTCCATGCCGAGGGCCGTCGCTATGATGACCTGGCCAACAGCCGCGAACTGGACGGCTACGGCCGGGTCGATCTGCGCGCCGGTTACCGCTTCAGCCGACGCCTGCGCTTGCAGGCCCGGCTGGAAAACCTGCTGGATGCCGATTATGAAACCGCCAGCTTCTACAACCAGCCCGGCCGCAGCCTGCTGCTCAGTCTAAGCTACCGACCGGAATGGTAAGGGCCATCGGGGGAGGCGGCCGCCGCTGGCGGCTTTGCTGGCTGCTGGCCGCAATCGGCTGGCTGCTGGTCGAGCCGACCCTGGCCGCGCCCCAGCGCTGGATCAGCCTGTCGCCGCACATCACCGAGCTGGTGTTTGCCGCCGGGGCCGGGGATTGGCTGGTGGGCGTGGCCGAGCACAGCGACTACCCGCCCGCCGCCCGCGCCATCCCCAGGGTGGGCGGCCACGGCGGCCTGGACTATGAGCGCATCCTCGCCCTGCGCCCCGACCTGGTGCTGGCCTGGCCCAGCGGCACCGGCAGCCGGGTGATGGAAAGGCTTAGAGCGCTGGGACTGAAGCTGGAGACCTCGGAGCCCCATAGCCTGAGCGCCATCGCCGATGACCTGGAGCGCATCGGCCAGCTCGGCCCGGACCCCGCCATCGCCCGCCAACGGGCAGAGCAACTGCGGCAGCGGATCATCCGCCTGCAACGCAGACACCACCTGCTGCGGCCGGTGCGGGTGTTCTATCAGATCTGGGATCGACCCCTGATGAGCATCAATGGCGAGCATATTCTGAACCAGGCAATTGAACTCTGCGGCGGCCTGAACCCCTTTGCCGAGCTGACCACCCTGACCCCGCATCTGTCACGGGAGGCGGTACTGCTGAGCCAGCCGGAGCTGGTACTGCTGCCTGTGGCCGAGGAACTGGCGCAACGCTGGCAGGCCGACTGGCAGCGCCTGCCCGCCAGCGCTGATTGGCAGTTCGCCCAGCTCGCCCCGGACCTGTTGCAGCGCCCCACCCCGCGCATGCTCGACGGGGTGGAACAGCTGTGCCGGGCGCTGGAGCGGGTGCGTTAGCGGGTCTGACCTCAGGGCCCTATACCCTTGTAGCTGCCCGGCTCATCCGGCTTTAGGTGGCGATTCAACCAGCCGACAATGCGCAGCAGCAGCATCTGCTCCCGATTGTAGAACTCATGATCGGCACCTATGATGCTCACCTGCCGATAGTTACGGTTGCCGCCGTAGCGCGCCGTCTTGCGTCGCAGCCGCTTGCTGGCCAGTACCGCCGGGCTGTCGCGCTGGCCCATCAGGTCGAGCAGGGGTAGCTGGATCTTGCGCAGCTGCTCCTTGCCGGCCTGATCCGCCTCATCCAGGGCCATGCCGATCAGCACCAGGCCACGGGCGCTGGCCGGTTGATTGCCGGCCAGGGCGGCCAGGGCCATGCGCGCCCCCAGGCCGTGGCCGATCAGCACCGTCTGCTTGATATTACGCTTGGCGTAATAATCGCCTGCCGCCTGGATGCGCGGCAGGGCCTGGGTGATCAGCCCCTGGCGCTCGAATTGCGGGGCACCCTCGCTGGCCAGGGGCAGTTGCAGGGAGAGGGTCTCCCAGCCGTGCCGGGTCAGGCCGATGCGCAGGTGCTGGATCACCCCCAGGCGGTCGGCATGGCCGTTCCAGTCGTGCAGCAGGATCACCCCACCCTTGATTTCCTGGCTGTCGGCCTCCTCGTGCAGGGCCAGAAACTCCCACTGACCGGCCTTGAGGCGCAGCGCCTGGCCAAAGCTCAGGTAGCGCTCTATGTCCGCGCTGATACGCTGTTCCCGGGCCAGGTCCGCCGCCGTCAGCAGGGCCGGGCCGCAGCAGAACAGACAAAGCAGCAGGAATCTGGGGGCTTGGATCAATCGATAAACCACGGATTACACCGATTATCGTAGATTAAATGTTTTATTTTCATAGGGTTAAAATAATTTAGCGCATTGCCGTGAAACACAGACTTGCAACCTAAACCATACCCATCCGTCATTCCGGCATGGACCGCCGGAATCCAGTCGCCAGGGAGGGCAAGGCCTGTTCATTGCGAAGGCTGCCATCCTTGGTACGGGCTTCCCGCCACTCCTTGGCGGGAATGACGAGGGAATAGGCCCTTACTGTGAAACATCCGTGGCAACTCACGAGTCCCGAGTCCCCAGTCCCGAGTCCCGGAGCCGCCAAGAGATGTTTCATGTTCCGGGGTATCGCTGTCCGCTCCATGTCCGTTAGTTTGCAACTTCATTAACTCTTTGCCTTCTTTTCGATCCGTTTTTGCATCCGGCTTCGCCGGGTTAGGATCACTGGAATTTTCATCGAATTCGGGTAGAGTGGCCGATTCTGAATTTTTTCTCAACGCCCTGGCCGGGCAATCCCTCGCCCGGCCAGGGCCTCAAGCACAGCCTAACAGGAGACCCCAGATGGCCCGTCAGCCCGATAAACTCGCCCCTTCCATCCTCTCTGCCGACTTCGCCAAGCTGGGCGAAGAGGTGGACCTGGTGCTCGCCTCCGGCGCCGAGATCGTCCACTTCGACGTCATGGACAACCACTATGTGCCCAACCTGACCATAGGCCCGCTGGTGTGCGAGGCCCTGCGCAAGCACGGCGTCAGCGCCGAGATCGACGTGCACATGATGGTCAAGCCGGTGGATCGCATCATCCCCGACTTCGCCAAGGCCGGTGCCAGCTACATCACCTTCCACCCGGAGGCCTCTGAGCACATCGACCGATCCCTGTCCCTGGTGCGCGAGCAGGGCTGCAAGTCCGGCCTGGTGTTCAACCCGGCCACGCCCCTGAGCTACCTCGACTATGTGCTGGATAAAGTCGATATGATCCTGCTGATGTCGGTCAACCCTGGCTTCGGCGGCCAGAGTTTCATCCCGGCCACCCTGGACAAGCTGCGCGCCTGCCGCAAGCTGATCGATGACTCAGGCTTTGACATTCGCCTGGAGATCGACGGCGGCGTCAAGGTCGATAACATCGCCGAGATCAAGGCCGCCGGTGCCGACACCTTCGTCGCCGGCTCGGGCATCTTCGGCTTCCCCGGCGAAAACGACCCCAACCGCTACGACAGCATTGTCGCCAAGATGAAAGCGGAACTGGCTAAAGTATAGTTTCTGGGACGCAGAGCTCGCAGAGAAGCGCAGAGAACGCAGAGGTCACCATGGATGAAAACCTTCTGACAGATCAGATCATCGGCGCGGCTATAGAAGTACACAAAAGCCTTGGGCCAGGGCTGCTGGAATCCAGTTACCAGCAGTGCCTGGCCCGAGAATTTGATCTGCGGCAGATTGCCTATCAGAGGGAAAAGCCTCTACAGGTCAGCTATAAGGGCATTCTGATCGAACAAGCCTACCGATCAGATTTTGTCGTAGGTGAACGGGTCATTGTCGAAATCAAGGCTGTCGATTGCATCGAACCGGTACATCGTGCCCAAGTGCTGACCTACTTGAAATGGTCGACTCTGAAGCTCGGTCTGCTACTGAATTTCAATGTACGGCTGATGAAATCGGGCATTCACCGCATTGTGAATAAACTCTAAAGACCTCTGCGGTCTCTGCGCTTCTCTGCGCACTCTGCGTCCTAAAGGATCAAACATGACCTTCAACAAACCTGAGATGATCCTCATTGATGTGGACGGCACCCTGGTGGACTCGGTGCCCGACCTGGCCTTTTGCGTCGATGAGTTGATGCGCCACCTGGGCCGTGCGCCCCATGGCGAGGCGCTGGTGCGCAACTGGGTGGGCAATGGCGTCGAGCGATTGTGTCGGCGGGCGCTGATTGGCCAACTCGATGGCGAACCCAGTGAGGCGGACTTTGCCCGCGCCTACCCGGTATTTCTTGAGCTTTACGCGGAGAACACCTGCAAGCGTTCGTGCCTCTACCCTGGGGTGCGCGAGGGCCTGGATTATCTGAAGGCCGCCGGTTACAAGCTCGGCTGCGTCACCAACAAGGCGGCCCAGTTCACCCTGCCGCTGCTGCGCGAGCTGGGGGTGCATGATGACTTTCAGATCATCGTCGCCGGTGACAGCCTGGCGCAGAAAAAGCCCGACCCGGCACCCCTGCTGCACGCTGCTGCCACCCTGGGTGCCGCCCCCGAACGCTCGCTGATGGTGGGTGACTCGCAAAGCGACGTCAAGGCCGCCCGCGCCGCCGGTTTCCAGATCATCTGCATGAGCTACGGCTACAACCACGGCGAAGACATCCGCAACTACCACCCAGACGCCGTCATCGACAGCCTGACCGAGCTGCATGGCCTGCTGGAATCGAGCTAAAGAGGGACGCAGAGGGCGTGAAGAAGCGCAGAGATCGCAGAGTTGAACAAGTTGTAGCTGGAAACTCAGCGATGTCTGCGCCATTAATCATCGCAGTTAAGACGAATAGGGCAAAAAGCGCAGAAGAGGCAGCGTTTTTAAAAATAATCTCTCTGCGCCCTCTGCGCTTCTTTGCGCCCTCTGCGTCCTAAACATCCACTGCGTCCTGAAATGCCATGCCCCACGACAGTACCTACCCGCAGATACCCGGCTACCGCATTGAGGCCTTGATTGCCGAGGGCGGCATGGCGCGGGTGTATCGCGCCCTGCAGGAGTCCCTGCAGCGGCCGGTGGCGCTGAAGTTGATGCAGGCCGCAGCGGACCCCAGCGACAACCGCCGTTTTCTTGAAGAGGCCCGCACCGTGGCCGCCCTGCGCCACCCCGGCATTGTCACCGTGTTTGACATCGGCAGCGCCGGGGATCAGCACTTCATCTCCATGGAGCTGGTGGAGGGGGGTGATCTGGAATCGCGCATCGGCAAGGGCATGGCCGAGGATCAGGCGCTGCGGATCGTCCGCCAGCTGGCCGAGGCCCTGGGCCATGTCCATGCCCAGGGCGTGGTGCATCGCGACATCAAGCCCGCCAACATCCTGTTTCGCGACGACAACGGCCCATTGCTCAGCGATTTCGGCATCGCCAAGCAGCTTAAGCTGGACCTCAAACTGACCCAGGCCGATCTGGCCCTGGGCAGCCCCTATTATCTCAGCCCGGAGCAGGCCCAGGGCAAGAAGATCGATGGCCGCAGTGATATCTATAGCCTGGGCATAGTCCTGTACGAGATGCTCAGCGGCAAGCTGCCCTTCCGGGGCAAAGAGGCGATGGACACCATCCTCATGCACCTCAACCAACCGCTGCCGCCGCTGAAGAAATCCCTGGCCCACCTGCAGCCCCTGCTGGAGCGGATGACCGCCAAGCAGCCCAGGCAGCGCTATGCCAACGCGGCCCAGCTGCTACAGGCCCTGGATGAACTGGCCCGCCAACCGCCCAAGCAGGGGCCAGCCAGGCCCGAACCAGCGGCCAAAAAGGCCCGCGTGCCCAAGCCCAGTGCCCCGCCGCAGGGGCCGCAGCCACCCCGCAACGCCCAGATCCCAGGCCAATCCCTGCGCCCCTGGTTGATCGGCGGCCTGCTGCTGGGTCTGTTTCTGCTATTCGATGGACCGGACTGGGTATTGCGCCAAGGCGGCCTGATCGGCCCCAGCGCACCCCGGCAGGCCGATGGGCTGGCCATTCGCTGGCGTGATCAGGAACAGGCGCAGCTGCGCCAGCTGTTGCAGGCCGGCCGCCAGGCCCTGGCCGAGGACCGCCTGAGCCTGCCTGCGGGCAACAGCGCGCGCGACCACTTTCGGCAGGCCCTGCAACTGCGCCCCGGCCACCCCGAGGCCCTGGCCGGGCTTGCGGCCATCGCCCAACGCTACCTGCAGCTGGCGCAGCAGGCCCGTCAGAGAGGCCAACAGGAGCAGGCCACCCGCTACATCCAACGCGGCCTGGCCCTGCAACCAGACCACCCAGAACTACGCGGGCTGGCACTTGAGATGCGGCAATAAGGGTATGCTTAGGGTGAACCTATATTCCTCAGTTAAGCCACAGAGACACAGAGATCACAGAGTTGTTTCAATGAGTGTAAGTACTCAGGCCATTAGGCCTCTCACCCCTTTGACATATTTCCTGTTCCGGGGTGTCGCTGCTCGCCCCATGCTCGTTAAAATGTATCCAGTCCACCACCCCCAGCCCACCAACCCGAGAGGTTCAGATGATCGAAATCAAACACCGTCACAGCGGAGAAGTCCTGGCCAGTTGGGCGGGCGATAGCCTGGCCAATGCCGATCTGCGTGCCATGGACCTGGCCGGCGCGGACCTGAGCGGCCAGGATCTGTGCTGCGCCCAGCTGCAGAACGTGGACCTGGAGGGGGCCGACCTGCGCGGTGCCAATCTGGGGCGGGCCAACCTGATGAATGCCTACCTGGCGCGCGCCGATCTGACCAGGGCCGACCTGACCAGCGCCCGGCTGGGCCATGACCACCGCGCCAAGGCGGCCAACCTGGCCGGGGCCGATCTGACCGGGGCCAATCTCGGCCGTGCCGATCTGCGCAAGGTCGATCTGCGCAACTGCAACCTGCAAGGGGCCGATCTGTCCCATGCCGACCTGCGCGATGCCGATCTGCAGGGCAGCAACATGCACGGCTGCAGGGCGGTCTTTGCCCTGTTCATCCGCGCCAACATGCAGGAGGTGCAGCTGGAGCAGGCCGACCTGCGCAACAGCCACCTCAACAGCGCCGATCTGCATCAGGCCAATCTGCGCCACAGCAATCTCGGCAGCAGCCAGGCAGAGGGCTTCACCGTGCTCAACCTGGCCAACCTGAAACGGGCCGATCTGAGCGGTGCCAACCTGGCCAACGCCTCCGCCGAGGATGCCGATTTCAGCAAGGCCAAGCTGGTCGATGTGGATCTGAGCCATGCCGTGATCAGCGGTGCCATCCTCGATCGCTGCGATGTCAGCGGGGCCAATTTCGATGGCGTGGAGCTGGCCACGGTATCCATGGACTTCGCCAACTTCTCCCAGGCGCAAAACGCCAACATCCCCTCCTACAAGGAAAACCTGCGCTGAGCGGCACCCCTCCCAAGGCCCTGCTGCGCAAGGTGGGCCGCGCCGTTGCCGATTTCGGCATGATCCGCGAAGGCGACCGCATCCTGCTCGGCGTGTCCGGCGGCAAGGACTCCCTAAGCCTGTTGCAGGTGCTCCGGCATCTACAGGGCTATGCCCCGGTGCGTTTCGAGCTGGGGGTACTCACCGTGGACCCCGAGGTGGAGGGCTTTGACCCCCAGGCCCTGAAGGACTACTACGACGGGCTGGGCCTGAGCTGGCACTACGAGCGGCAGCCGATCCTGGAACAGGCGCGGCGACACATGGACGGTGACTCCTTCTGCTCCTACTGCTCGCGCATGAAGCGCGGCATCATGTACAACTGCTGCCGCCAGCAGGGCTACAACGTGCTGGCCCTGGCCCAGCACCTGGACGACCTGGCGGAGAGCTTTCTCATGTCGGCCTTCCACGGTGGCCAGCTGCGCACCATGAAGGCCCACTACCGCAATCAGGACGGCGATATCCGCATCATCCGCCCCCTGGTCTATGTGCGCGAGACCCAGACCGCCGCCTTCGCCCAGGCCGCCGGGCTGCCGGTGATCGCCGACTCCTGCCCGGCCTGCTTCAGCGCCCCCACCCAGCGCGAACACATGAAGCGGCTACTGGCGGCAGAGGAGAGGCGCAACAGGCAGCTGTTCGCCAGCCTGCGCCAGGCCATGCGGGGGCTGATGATGGAACCGGGGCAAGAGGATTTGCTGCGCCCGGACTAGGAGCCTGTCGGGTTTAGGTGCCCGAAGCGAGCAAGGTGGGAGAGCGAGAACAAATTTTCACGATTTTGAGGCGCATAGTTGGTCTAGGCAACGAAAATCGGGGCCAATGTTCAAAACAATTCTGGGCCGTTCTTCCCACCGGCGCAGTAGGAGCATCCTAAATCCGACAGGCTCCTAGACTGGGGATTCAGACCCACTGGGAGCATTGCCTAATTATTCTAGCCAAATCAATAGGATAGACCCAGATAGGGAGCGGGCTTGGGCGCGATTCTAAAAAAACGCCCGCAGGGCTCATTCCTTCAAACTTCACCCCTCAAACTTCTAACTTTATCAAGCACCCTTCGCGGCCAAGGCCGCTCCTACACCCATGGGCTGTCCAGTGGGAGCGGGCTTGCCCATGATTCCAGCGACTATGTTCCCTGTTTGGCTTTAGGCCGCGTCGGCTTGGGGGGCAAAGATTCTGCCAGGCACTGGTTCAGGTAATCCAGGTCGGGTATCGCCAGCAGGCCCTCCTCGCTCTGCGCCCAGAGGCTGATACCGACTTGGCTTGGCTGCTGCGGGGCCGATTGCAGGCTGTCTTCGGAGGCGCGAAACAGGCGCGGCACATCGGTGGAGAGGATGCCGACATAGGGTGCCTGCTCCACCTGCCGACCCAGACCATAGAGCACTATGATGCGCCCCTTGATGCCGGGCGGGGCCATGTTGCCACCCACCAGGGCCTCGAAGGACACCAGCGGCAGCCCGACCCCGCGCCAGGCGACGCTGCCCAGCAGCCAGTCCGGGCTGTTGTCTATGGGGTCCGGCTGGACATAGCCGAATACCTCGGCCACCAGGGCATTGGGCAGCAGCAGGCGCATGTCGCTCAGGGGGATGAGCACCGAGCGGATGATCTGCTCTTCGGTCTGGCTCTTCATCGTGCTTACCTCGTTCGGGTTTGGCCTGGGTCCTGGGCTCGGGCGTCCCGCCCCAACCAGTCATCCAGCAGGGCATGTACCTGCTCCACGCCCTGTTTTTTCAGGCCGGAGAAGGGCTGCACGCTGGGCTGGGCGCTGTGTCCCTGCAACTGCGTCTGCAACCGCTGTGCCTGCGCCTGGGCGGCCTTCTGCCTGAGCTTGTCTGCCTTGGTCAGCAGGATATGGCAGGCCAGGCCCTGCTGGCCGGTCCAGTCGAGCATCTGCCCGTCAAACGGCTTGAGTGGGTTGCGGATATCCATCACCAGGATGATGCCACGCAGACAGCCGCGCTGGGCGAGAAATTCCCCCATGTTGTTCTGCCAGTCGCGCTTGACCGATTCGGCCACCTTGGCGTAGCCGTAGCCGGGCAGGTCCACCAGGCGCCGCTCTCCGTCCAGGGCGAAGAAGTTGAGCAACTGGGTCCGCCCCGGCGTCTTGGAGGTACGCGCCAGGGCCTTCTGGTCGCAGATGGCGTTCAGGGCGCTGGACTTGCCGGCATTGGAGCGGCCAACAAAGGCCACCTCATGGCCCTGATCGGGCGGTGCCTGGCCGATATGGCTGGCGCTGAGCAGGAAGCTGGCCTGGCGATAGAATGGGTTCATGCTAATAATTCAGTGATTTGACTCGACCCAGCGGGGCAAATGCCCGCACAATAACGGCTTTGGACCGCTGCCCTGGCCTGCTGTAGCGGCCCACGACAATTATCAAGCCAGCCACCCGTGCAATCCATTAGATTCTATCGCCATGAATGCCTCCAAACCGATCTCCCCCAATCCCCTGCTGCTCGCCGCCATTGCCCTGAGTCTGGCCGGCCTGCTCGTCGCCCTGCTGTTCTGGCAGCCTGCCCGCCCCGGTGCCGACAACGCGGCCCCGGCGGGCGGCGACTTCCAGCTCAACAGCCAGGCCGGGCCGGTCAGCCTGAGCGATTTTCGCGGCAAGCTGGTGTTGCTCTACTTTGGCTATACCCAGTGCCCGGACATCTGCCCCACCTCCCTGGCCTTTCTCACCCAGGCGGTGAACGAACTCAGCGCCGAGGAGCAGGCCCGGCTGCAGGTAATCTTCATCAGCGTTGACCCGGAGCGGGATTCCCTGGAGCATCTACAGGTCTATAGCAGCTATTTCCATCCCGACTACATCGGCCTGACCGCAAGCCCGGCGCAGGTGCGCCAGGTGGCGGACAACTACGGTGCCGGTTATCGCCGGGTGGATTCCGACTCCGAGATGGGCTACATCATCGACCATACCGCCGAGCTGTATCTGGTCGATGCCCAAGGCCAGTTGCAGACCCGCATTCCCCACGGCACCGAACCTGAACAGATCCTTCAGGTACTGCGCCAGTGGCTACCCACCCCACCCTGAACCCAGGAGCATTGCATGATCCACCAAGCCAGACAACTCTCTGTTTCCGCCCTGTTGCTGTTGGCCTCCGGCGGCCTGTTGGCCGAGTCGGCCATCGGCATCGACAACCCCTATGTACGCGCCGTGCCCCCCGGCACCCCGAACAGCGCCGCCTTTATGACCATCAACAACCGGGGCAGCGCCGATAACGCCCTGGTTGGTGCCGCCAGCCCTGCCTCCAAGGTAGTGGAGCTGCACACCCATGTGATGGAGGACGGCATGATGAAGATGCGCCAGGTGCAGCAGATCGACCTGCCCGCCGGCAAGGCCGCAGTGCTCGAACCCGGTGGCCTGCATATCATGCTGATCGGCCTCAAGGGCAATCTCAAGCCCGGCGAGCAGGTGGACCTGACCCTGAAGTTCGCCGATGGCGCAGAGCAGAAGCTAAGTGCCCCGGTGAAGAGCCCGATGGGCATGAAGATGCGCTAAAACAGAAGACAGAGGACGGAAGACAGGGGACAGAATTTTGCGTCGCTGCGCAACGGATCAATAAACCTGGCATGAAGCCCTCAGTCCTCTGCCATCTGTCCTCTGACCTCAGTCCCCTGTCCTCAGTCCTCTGACCCCTGTCCCCTGTCATCTGTCATCTGCCCCCTGTCCTCTGTCAGTAGCAGGGTCGGGGATTTGCCGCTGGTGGATAACTCCAGGCCCTTGCGGTAGCAGGCGCTGGCGGCCTGGGGCTCTTCCAGGCCCTCCAGCAGGGCACCCAGCTCACGATAGGCGGCGGGGGATTCAGACACGCCGATGCAGGCCTCCAGATAGGTACGCGCCTTGCCCCAAAGGCGGCCGCGCAGGGCCAGGCGGCCCAAGGCCAGCAACAGGGCCGGGTCACGCGGGCGCTGCTGCAGCCAGTGTTCGGCCTGGGTCAGCAGCTTCAGTGGCTCATCGCTGCCGAGCTGGCCGTAGAGTTCGATCAGGCCCTCGTCCCACTCCTGCTCCAGGCTTTCGCGCAGCAGCTGTTCCATCTCCTCGCAACGGCCCGTGCCGATCTGCAACCGGGCGTAGAGGCCCACCAGCTCGGGCTGCCGTTGCAGGGTGCGCGACATGTTCTCCCAGACGTGGCGCAGGGGGCCTTCGCCCCCCTTGGCGGCGGCCTGGTTGAGCAGATGCACCTGCAGCCGGACCTCCAGGGCATAGAGCTCGCCGCTGGCCAGGGTCTTTTGCTTGCGCAGGGTTGGCAGCAGCTCCACCAGGGCATCCCAGTCCTTCAACTCCTGCAGCACCTGGGCCAGCATCTTCAGCACCTGCTGGTGTTTGGGGGCCAGATTGTGCAGATGATTGAGGGTGGCCAGGGCCTGTTCCATCTGCTGATGACGGATGTGCAGCTCGGCCTGGATCAGGCCTACCGCCAGATCGGCTGCGGGCATGCTTTCATGGGCCAGACGCAGATATTGGTCGCGGCGCTCCTCGGCACCCTGCTCCTGGGCCACCCGGGCGCTGGCCAGGTAGTTGATCATAGGCATGTCGGACTGCTCGGCATGGCGCAACAGCTCCTTCTCCGCCGCCTGCCAGTTGCCCTCGGCCAGGGCGATCAGGCCCTTGGTCAGGGAGCTTCTGGCACGCTGGATCTGCCGCTGGCTGCGCCAGTCGCGCAGGCTGGCAGGCACCGCCAGCAGGTTGGACAGGCCACGCACCAGTCCATAACCAAGCAAAAACAGCAACAACACGCTGAGCACGAACAGGGCCAGACTGCCCTCCACCGTCCAGACCCCGTAGCCGAGCAGGAAATAGCCATTCTCCTCGCGCAACAGCAGGGTCAGGGCGACGCTGGAGAGCATGACCGCCAGGGCGGCAAACAACATCCTCATTGCCTTGCCCCCCCGTTGCCATCGGTGCCCGCCTCGGCATGACTCCCGGCCTTAGCATCACGATCCAGATAGGACTGCCGCATCTGTTGCTGCAATACCACCAGGGCGCTGGACACATCAGGCAGCTCCAGGCGAACCTTCAGACCGGCCAGCTGGGCCAGATCCTGGGCCATGGCCTGGGTACTGTCCGCCTCGGCCTCGAAGAATTCCTTGAGCCAGTCACGGGCCGTCTGCAGGGCACCGTCGTACAGGGCCTGGTCCCGCCGCAACAGGGCCAGGCGGGCCGATTCCAGCTGCAGACGCAGGTTCTGGCCGAGGAAGAAGCGCTGCTCCGGCGGCAGCATGGCGCTGATGGGCTGGTCATGACGGCGCACCACCACCAGGGAGCGCAAGCCCTGCCAGCCATCGGCCAGGACCTTTTTCCAATCCACCGGCTCCTCGCCCGTCTGGGCACCGTCCAGGGCGGGCTGGTTGAGCAGGGCGGTCTTCACCGGCAGCTGTTCCACCTGCTTGGCCAGCCCGGCCAGCCGTGCCGATAGCCCGGCATAATCCAGCGGGGCCAGCCCCTTGAGCCGGGCGATGTCCTGCGCCAATACCTCACGCACCGGCGTCCACAGCGGGTCGGCAGTATCCCGCAGACGCTCGTCGGCGGCCTGCAGAGCGCTCAGGGCGGTGCGCGGATCGGCCTCCAACTGCAGGCGGTGATTGGCCACCCGCACCAGGTATTCGGCCTCGGCGGCCATCCAGCGGCTGGTGCTGCGGCCCATGCGTTTTTGCAGGGCATCCAGCGCCTGCAGGGTCTCCTGTCGACCGCGCTCGTAGCGGGTGCGTTCCTTCTCCAGCATGGCCAGGCGCTGCTCGGCCTGCACCTCCTGTTGTTGCAGCAGGCTGTTTTGCTGGTTGATCATGTCCGCAAGCTCGCCCAGCTGCGATTTGGCCGCCGCAAGCCCGGCCAGATTGGCCTCGATACGCTGCTGCATCCCCGCCTGCAATTGTTCCAGCTGCTGCTTTTGTTGCTGGCCAAACCAGCCCAGGGCCGCCACCGCCGCCAGGGCCAGCAGACCCAGGACCAGGCCTATCAGCGGCAGCGCCGAGTTGTTATTCTGGGCCTGCTGCGCGCCGTCCTGCTCAACAAAATCGCCCTCCTCGGCCTGCATCTCCTTCAGGGGTTTGTCCGCCTCATCTGTCATGATTCGCTGTGCCTCTTGGTTTCAGTCGGTTGTTCAATTCAGTGTTCTGGGAGCCTTCGCGGCCAAGGCCGCTCCTACATCCTTGGGCTGGCCGGTGGGAGCGGGCTTGCCCGCGATTCCAGCCGTTTGCTTCATCCTATATTCCTCAGTTAAGCCACAGAGACACAGAGATCACAGAGTTGTTTCAAAGAGTTACATATCAGACCAGGCTCACCTAGAAGGTGTTGAATGTTCGCTTTCCAACACATTGATTTTTCTCTGTGCGCTCTGTGGCTCTGTGGCCAAATGCTCTTTTTAGGTTCATTCCTCTCTGCGTCCTCTGTCTTCTGCCGCCCAGCGCTGAATGGCGGCGAGCACCTTGGCGTCTTCCGCCCCCTCCGCCTGGATCACCCGGCTCAGGCCCAGTTGCCGGGCCAGGGCCAGGCCACGGGGGCTGACCACCAGCAGGTCCTTGTCCACCAGCAGGGCCTGGGCCTGGTCACCGAGCAGCGCGATGAGATTCTCCAGGGCCTCGGTGCTACTGGTGAGCAGCAGGTCGATCTGCGGCCAGAGCGCCAGCAGCGCCTCCCGCCCCTGATCGGGTGGCCGCCGCCGATAGACCTCGGCATAGTCCACCTCGGCCCCGCGCTGGCGCAGCTGTTCGGCCAGCAGGGCGCGACCGCCCTGGCCGCGCAGGATGAGCACCCGCTGGCCCTGCATCCGTTGCAGCTCGGGGCAGGCCAGCAGGCCCTCGGAATCGGCCGTGGTGCTGGGCTGCAGATCGACCCTGAGGCCGGCCCGGGCCAGTTCGGCGGCCGTGCCCTTGCCCACCACCGCCAACCGTGGCAACCGGCTGTGCAGGCGCGGCAGGCCATGCAGCACGGCGTTGCGGCTGACGAAGATCAGCCAATCATAGCCCGCCACGTCCAGTTCCGCGCCCGGCAAAGGCTCTATGCTCAGCAGGGGAAAGGCCAGGGGCCGCCAGCCCAGTCTCTCTACCTGCCGCAACAAGCCCTCGGCCTGGGCCTGGGGCCGGGTGACCAGAATACCTGGGGTGTGCATTGATGGGCCTATCCAATTCGGGATTGGGGACTTAAAAATTATCGCCTATGACTCCGGCTTGCCCTATTGCATAGGGCGGGCCGCGCCCGCCGCCAAGCCACTGGGCCAGGGCTCTGACAGGGCACGGCGGCCACGGGCCGCCCTATGCCCGTGGATCCTGCAATCTCCACCCCCGGCATCAATTCTGATACAGGGCCTGCAATATGGGGCCGGCACCCTGGGCAAGCAGTTCCTCGGCCAGGGCCAGGCCGAGCAGTTCGGCGTTTTCCGGGCGGTCGCGGCGCTCGGCGCGAATCACCCGGCTGCCGTCGATCTCCGCCACCAGGCCGCGCAGGCGCAGGCCGTTGCCGTCCAACTCGGCAAAACCGGCGATGGGCACCTGGCAGCCGCCGTTGAGGCGTCGGTTCATGGCCCGCTCGGCGGTCACCGTGGTGGCGCTTTGTGGGTGGTTGAGCGGGGCGATCAGGCGATTGACCCGCTCGTCATCGATACGGCATTCGATGCCCAGCGCCCCCTGACCTATGGCCGGCAGGCTCTGCTCCGGGCTCAGGCAAGAGCGGATGCGCCCATCAAAACCCATGCGCTTGAGACCGGAGGCGGCGAGGATGATGGCGTCGTAGTCACCGGCATCCAGCTTGGCCATGCGGGTGTGGATGTTGCCGCGCAGGCTGAGAATGCGCAGATCGGGCCGGTACTGCGCCACCTGGGCCTGACGGCGCAGGCTGGCGGTGCCCAGGCGGGCACCCTGGGGCAGCTGGTCGATGCTGGCGTAGTGATTGCTGAGGAAGGCATCGCGTGGGTCGTGGCGCTCCAGGATGGCGGCCAGGTGAAAGCCCTCGGGCAGGGTCACAGGTACGTCCTTCATGGAATGCACCGCCAGATCGGCGCTGCCATCCATCATGCCCTGCTCCAGTTCCTTGACGAACAGGCCCTTGCCTCCGATCTTGGCCAGGGGGGTGTCGAGAATCTTGTCGCCCTGGGTGCTCATGCCCACCAATTCCACCTGAAGCCCTGGGTGCAACTGCTTGAGCCGCGCCGCCACATGCTCGGCCTGCCACAGGGCCAAGAGGGACTTGCGGGTGGCAATGCGAAGAATCTGGCTGCTCATGGTCGAATCCTGGTCACTGAAAAATGCCGCCCATGCTAACGCCCAAGGGGCGGCGGCGCTAGTACAGAGGACGGAGGACGGAGGACAGAGTTTTGTGTCGCTGCGCGACAGATCAATAAACCTGGCACGAAGTGCCTCAGCACTCTGTCATTTGTCATCTGTCATCTGTCCCCTGCCCCGCAGCCAATCACGCACCTGGGGCAGCAGGCGGCGGCTGATCTCCAGGCAGGCATCACAGCCCTTGAGGGCGGCGCAGGGGTAGCCAGCGGGGTCTTTTTTCAGGCCGATCAGATAGCTGAGATTGACCAGGGCGTTGCGGTGAATACGCAGAAAACGCCCGCCGAAACGCTGCTCCAGGGTTTTCAGGCTATCCTCCAGCAGGGCCTCGCCGTCGCGGTGACGCACCAGCACGTACTTATCCTCGGCGCGGAAGAAATAGACATCATCAATCTCGATGCGCAAAAGCTCGCCGCGCAGGCGCACGCAGATGGCATCGGTCGGCCTGTCCTTGACCTGCTGCAGGCTGCGCAGCTGCACCCGGCTCAGTGCTTGCGCCCGGTCCAGGGCCTGCTGCAGGCGTTCCCTGCGGATCGGCTTGAGCAGGTAGTCCAGGGCCTGGCGCTCAAAGGCATCCAGGGCGCGCTCGGGGTAGGCGGTGGTAAAGATTACCACCGGGGCCGGTTGCAGCTGGCGCAGCTGGGCCGCCACCTGCATACCGTCCAGGCCGGGCATGCGGATATCCAGCAGCACCAGGTCAATATCCCCCTGGGCGCAGCGACGCAGCACCGCCGGGCCGTCGGCCACCTCGGCCGCCAGCCGCCAGGGCGGGCCGATCTCCTGTAACAGTCGGCCCAGGCGCTCCCGCGCCAGGGGCTCGTCATCGGCAATGAGAATACGCATGGGTGATCCTGACAAACCCTGAAAAAGGGCGCAGAGGGTGCCACAGCCAAGGGGTTAGCGCACCCTGCAACAAGCCCCACTCACCACTCACCATTCCCCAATCCTCAAGGCAAGGGCAGGGCCAGGCGCAGCCTGAAGCGGCCCTCGGCGCTGGTGGTGGTCAGTTCAAACCGGTTGGCGTAGAGGGCGCTGAGGCGGGCGCGGACGTTGTCCAGGCCCAGGCCGTGGCGCTGCCGCTGGCTGCCGACCCCGGTCCCTGTCGGCAGGGGGTTTTCCAGCTCCAGCAGCAGGCGGTCGCCCTCTACCCTGCTGCTGATGCGGATGCAGCCGCCCTCCAGCCGCCCCTCGATGCCATGATACACGGCATTCTCCAGCAGCGGTTGCAGGCTCAGGCGTGGCAGACCCAGGCCCTGGGGCAGGGCCTCAAGCCGCCAGTCCAGTTTGAGCCGCTGCCCCAGACGCAGGGCCTCGATGTTCAGATAACGCCGCGCCAGCTCCAGCTCTTCTTCCAGGCTGGAGAGCTGATCGGCCTGGGACAGGCTGGCGCGAAACAGATCGGCCAGGTCTATCACCAGCTGCTCGGCCAGCTCGGGCTGGCTGCGGGTAAGCCCGGCGATGGTGTTCATGCTGTTGAACAGAAAGTGCGGTCGGATACGCGATTGCAGGGCCTGAAAGCGGGCCTGGGCCTCGGCCTCGGCCTGCAGGCGCTGCAGGTATTGCACATAGAGATAGCGCAGCAACAGGCCGGTGAAGATCAGGCTGGCACCCCAGAAGCGCAGCAGGAACAGGCCCAGCTCTTCGCCGGGGCGCAGGAACCACCAGGCCCCGGCGCTGAGCAGCAGGCTCAGGCCACTGACCAGCAGCAGCGCCGCCATGCCCTGGCCACCCGGGCCATAGTGCCGGGCCAGCCAGGGCCGCAGCCGACAGAGCAGTGCGGCGCTGGTCAGCCCCAGCCATTGGCCGTAGAGGGAGCGCAGACCCAGTACAATGACATAGTTCTGATCCAGGGGATCGGCGGCCAGGCTGATGGCCATCACCAAAAGCTCGGTGGTGAGCACCACAAACAGCAGGATGCGCACCGCGCAGAAGTCCGGCAACAAGGGCTCCTGCGTGGCCTTGACGGAATCTGGGGCATTTTGCTGGGGCACCGGGTTATACTCCTTGCAGGAAGTTTGAAGGGGGAAGGGTGAAGTTTGAAGAGGTAAGTTCTAAGAGGGAAAGCCGGTTTAGGTAGCTTTTACTCTTCACACTTCCAACTTCTAACTTCCGACTGTGCGTGCTTTGCGATCCTGAATTAAGCACTGAAATCAACGGTAACTTCATACATGAGCGATAACAACAAACTCTGGGCCGGCCGTTTTCAGGAGCCGATCGATGCCTTTGTCGAGGCCTTCACCGCCTCGGTGGAGTTCGACAAGCGCCTGGCACCCTTTGATATTCAGGGCTCCATCGCCCACGCCCAGATGCTTGCCCGCCAGGGCATCATCAGCGCCGCGGAGAAGGACAGCATTGTCGCCGGTCTTTCGCAGATTGCCGAGCGCATCCAGCGCGGCGAGTTCACCTGGTCCATCGCCCGTGAAGATGTGCACATGAACATCGAGGCGGCGCTGACCGAGGCCATCGGCGAGGCGGGCAAGAAGCTGCACACCGGCCGCTCGCGTAACGATCAGGTGGCCACCGACGTGCGCCTCTGGCTGCGCGAGGAGATCGGCCTGATCCGCGCCGAGCTGATGCGCCTGCAGACCGCCCTGCTGGATAGCGCCGAGGCGGAAGCCGACACCCTGATGCCCGGCTTCACCCACCTGCAGACCGCCCAGCCGATCAGCTTCGGTCACCATCTGCTGGCCTGGTTCGAGATGCTCGAGCGCGACCGCGAGCGCCTGGCCGACTGCCTCAAGCGAGTCAACATCCTGCCCCTGGGCGCCGCCGCCCTGGCCGGCACCAGCTATCCCATCGACCGGGTCTATGTCGCCGAGCGGCTGGGCTTTGAGCGGCCGGCGGAAAACTCCCTGGATGCGGTGTCCGACCGCGACTTCGCCATCGAATTTGCCGCCGCCGCCAGCATTCTGATGATGCACCTGTCACGCATGTCCGAGGAGCTGATCATCTGGTCTTCGGCGCAGTTTGGCTTCATTGAGCTGTCGGACAGCTTCTGCACCGGCTCCTCGATCATGCCGCAGAAGAAGAACCCGGACGTGCCCGAGCTGGTGCGCGGCAAGAGCGGGCGGGTGTTCGGCCACCTGATGGGCCTGCTGACCCTGATGAAGGGCCAGCCCCTGGCCTACAACAAGGACAACCAGGAAGACAAGGAGCCCCTGTTTGACACCGCCGACACCCTCAGGGGCTGCCTCAAGGTGTTTGCCGACATGATCCCGGCCATCAGCCCGCGCCGCGAGACCATGCGCGCCGCCGCCCTCAAAGGCTTCGCCACCGCCACCGACCTGGCAGACTATCTGGTGCGCCAGGGCCTGGCCTTCCGCGATGCCCATGAGGTGGTGGGCAAGGCGGTGGCCCTGGGGGTGGCAAGCGGCCGCGACCTGGCGGAGATCCCCCTGGCCGAGCTACAGCCATTCTCGCCGCTGATCGGCGCGGACGTCTATACCGTACTCAGTCTGGAGGGCTCCCTGGCGGCGCGGGACCATATCGGCGGCACCGCCCCGCGCCAGGTGCGCGAGGCGATCCAGCGCGCCCGCCAGCGACTGGAGCTGAACTGAAAATGGGACGCAGAGAACGCAAAGGAGCGCAAAGGACGCAGAGAAGAATGAGGAAGAAGTTGTAGCCCGGATGCAGCGCAGCGATCCCTATCGGCATCCTGCCTCACAGGACACTCGCACATCCTTGTGCAGCGGAATCCGGGTTGGCAGCATCCACCCACTACCGGACCCTGGGGCAGAAATCATGGGACGCAGAGAACGCAAAGAAGCGCAAAGAACGCAGAGAAGAATGAGGGGAGCATTACCCACTTGTCTCACCTCGATCAGCAAGCGACTGGAATCGCAGGCAAGCCCGCTCCCATCGGCCAGCCCAGGGGTGTAGGAGCGGCCTTGGCCGCGAAGGGCGCTTGAAAAGTCAGAAGTTTGAAGGGTGAAGTTCGAAGGAATGAGCCCTTCGGGCGTTTTTTTAGGATCGCGGGCAAGCCCGCTCCCACTGGGCCTACCCTATCGATGCGGTGAAAAATGACCAGCTTGGGCTGGAACAAATGGGTAATGCTCCCAGAATGAGGAAGAAGCTGTAGCCCGGATGCAGCGCAGCGGTCCCTATCGGCATCCTGCCTCACAGGACACTCGCACATCCTTGTGCAGCGGAATCCGGGAGGCGGCGTCCATCCTCTGCGAACCCACGGCGGCCACGGGCCGCCCTATGCTGATGGCTGGCCGCTGGCAGCTGAAAAAACCCTTTGCGTCCGCGGTACTTCTTTGCGTACTCTGCGTCCCGGATTTCATCTAGTAAGAGCAGTAACATGGACTCACCACCCGATAGCCTGCAACGCCTGAATCAGACCCTGCTGGAGTTCGCCCGGGAGCGCGATTGGGAGCAGTTTCATTCGCCGAAAAACCTGTCCATGGCCCTGATTGCCGAGGCCGCCGAGCTGGTGGAGCATTTCCAGTGGCTCAGCCAGGAGCAGTCCTACCTGCGTGACCAGCCGGAGAAAAAAGCAGCGGTGGCCGAGGAGCTGGCCGATATCCTGATCTTTCTCATCCGAGCCGCCGAGCGCCTGGACATCGATCTGATTGCCGCCGCCGAGGCCAAGATTCTACGCAATCAGCAACGCTACCCCGCCGAGCGGGTGCGGGGCGATGCCCGCAGGGCCAGTGAATACGGACCGGGACATGCAGCCGATTGATCTCTCCCACGGCCTGGGGCGACGTGAGGTTCGCGCCATCACCTGCCGCTTTCTCGATCTGCACCGGCAGCGCCTGGAGCGTATCTACGAAGACCTGCACAGCACCAAGTCCGACGTACTCAGCGTACTGCCCCTGCTGCTGCATCTGAACCACCCCATGCTGCCCGGTTACGTCTCCGGCTCCACCCCGGCCGGCATCCCCGACTTCCAGGTCACCCCGGACCTGGCGCGCATCGCCAAGGGCATGTTCCGTGGCTTCAACGATACCCACCGCGCCCAGCCACGCTATGTGATCCACGGCCTCTACGTCATGGGCAGCGTTGGCAGCATGGCCTACAGCCGCCGCAGCGACCTGGATTTCTGGGTCTGTCACGACCCCAATCTGAACGAGACCGAGCTCGAGCAACTGCGCAGCAAGCTGGAGAAGATCGAGGTCTTTGCCGCCGATCACGGCCTGGAGGTGCATTTTTTTGCCATGAACCTGGAGCGCTTCCGCGCCGGCCAGAGCGAGGCCCTGTCCAAGGAGTCCAGCGGCAGCACCCAACATATCCTCCTGCTGGAGGAGTTCTACCGCACCGCCATCCACATCGCCGGCCGCTACCCCCTGTGGTGGATCGTGCCGGTTGCAGAAGAGGCCAATTACGAGGCCTTCTGCCAGCACCAGATCGGTCGCGGCATCATCAGCCTGGATGAGTTCATCGACTTCGGCGGCCTGCAGCGCATCCCGCCGGATGAGTTCTTCGGCACCGCCCACTGGCAGCTGTTCAAGGGCATAGGCTCGCCCTACAAATCGGTGCTCAAGATCCTGCTGGTGGAGGCCTATGCCCGCGAGTACCCGGATATCCACTGGCTGTGCAACGACATCAAGTCCGCCGTGTTCAGCGGCCAGGTGGAGCAGCTCGACCCCTATCTGCTGGTGTACAGGCGTATCGCCGCCTACCTCAGCCAGCGTGACGAGCTGGAGCGGCTGGAGCTGGCGCGGCGCTGCTTCTACTTCAAGGTGGACCGCAGCCTGACCAAGCAGCGTTCGCGCACGGCCAGCAACTGGCAGCTGGACCTGCTGGAGCAGCTGACCCAGGACTGGGACTGGGACAAGACCACCCTGATCAGCCTGGACAACCGGCGCGGCTGGAAGGTGCGCCAGGTGATCCAGGAGCGTGATCGGCTGGTACGCGAACTGACCCGCAGCTACAAGGTGCTGGTGGAATTCGCCCAACGCTTTGGCGACAGCAGCAAGATCAACCCGGTGGAGCTGAAGCTGCTCGGCCGCAAGCTCTACGCCAGCCTGGAGCGCCGTCCGGGCAAGATCGACAGCATCAACCCCGGCATCTCCACCGACCTGACCGAGCCCATGCTCTCCCTGCACCGCACCGGTCAGTACTGGAGCCTCTACCTGGGCGCGGTCAACCCGCAACAGACCAAGAACGAGCAGCCGCTGAAGCAATCCGAGATACTCACCGAGCTGATCGCCTGGCTGCACCTCAATGGCATCCTGGCCCAGGATAGCCGACTGCGCCCCTTTGCCCAGAACCTGCTGGGCGAGACGGAACTGCTGGCGCTGCGCCAGGCGGTGGCCAAATTCCTGCCAGATCGCAACGCCGTGTTCCGCAGCACCCTGCGCGCCCTGGGCCGACCGGCCCGGCTGCGCCAGTGCGGCCTGTTCATCAACCCCGAGGGCATGCAGGTCAGTGGCAGCCCGATCATCACCGACAGCTATGACCCACTCTGCTTCGGTCACAAAAAGAAAAATCTGATCAACAGCCTGGAGCAGATCCTCTGCACCAACTGGGGGGAGGTGCACTGTGCCCGCTATGAGGGTGGCCAAGGCCTGGTCGAGGCCCTGGTGAAATACCTGACCCTGAGTCTGGGCAGCGCCGGCACCCCCCACCTGCCGGAACTGGAGGTACACTGCGGCGATAAGCTCTACGGCAACAGTATCGCCCGCCGGGTGGATGAAATCTTCCGCCACGTCGGTCAGGTATTCGGCCCCGAGGGCAGTGGCGGCCGCTGTCGTTACATACTGCCCCTGGCCAACACCCATTACCTGATCCAGCGCCAGGGCGAGGGCTTCGGCTGGCAGGAGATCTCCAGCCAGAAGGAACTCTACCAGCTCATGGCCGAACCCATGGACCAGTTCAGCCCCCTGGTGCCCGACCCCCGCGCCTTCCCCGGATCACCCCTGACCAGCATCTGCAACCACGCCGAGGAGGGCTGCTTGCAGTTGTTTTATCTGCGCCAGCGGGCCTGCATTGATCTCTACTTCATGGACGAGAACGGCAGCATCTTCTACCAAAAGGTGACCGAGACCGACCCCCAATTCGTGCTGGCCCGGCAGCACCGCTTCCTAAGCAGCATCCAGCAATGGCAGGGGCTGACCTCCAACGATGCCATGGAAGCCCTGTTGCAGGAGCCGCCGCGCTATTTCCGCATGGAGCTGTCCGGTCAGGGTCAATGGCTGGCCATCCCCATGGCCCCGCCCGAGTCGGAGTTGGACAGCAACTACCTGCCCCTGCGCCTGATGGTGCTGAGCAACAAGCAGTTGGTGCTCAGCTGTGGCGATGTGGAGTTCAGCTCGGCGGTACACGGCAAGCAGCTGTTTCAGGCCATAGTCGAGCACATCCTGGCCCTGCGCCAGGGGCGCAAGGACTACCCCATCTACCTGACCGCGGTGCAGCCCCAGTCCCTCGACAGCAGCGATGCCTGGCATACCATGCGCCTGCTGCAATACCGCCGCCAGATCGAAACCCAGCTCAACCGCATCATGCAGCAGCTGACCCAGGCATAGCATCACCCAATCCTTAATCGTAGAATGCGAGTATCCACCCGCCACCCGGAGCATCGATGTCCAGCCCAACCCCCTACCTGCTGTTTTGCCTGATCCTGCTGGCCCTGATCCTCGGCGGCTGCGGTCAGAAGGGCGAGCTTACCCTGCCCGATCAGCCACAGACTCCATCCAGCCAACGGGACTGACATGGACCACTTCAACTACCGCGATGATCGCCTGTTTGCCGAAGAGATCCCCCTGGCCGATATCGCCGAACGCTTCGGCACCCCCTGCTACGTCTATTCCCGCGCCACACTGGAGCGCCACTGGCGGGCCTTTGACCGTGCCCTGGCCAATCACCCGCATCTGATCTGCTACGCGGTCAAGGCCAACTCCAACCTGGCCGTGCTCAATGTGCTGGCACGCCTGGGGTCGGGCTTTGACATCGTCTCGGTGGGGGAGCTGGAGCGGGTACGGGTGGCCGGTGGCGATCCGGCCAAGGTGGTGTTCTCCGGCGTCGGCAAGCGCGCCGATGAGATGCAACGCGCCCTGGAGTTGGGCATCCGCTGCTTCAATATCGAATCCGAGCCGGAACTGGAGCTGCTCGATCAAGTCGCCGCCGACATGGGACTGCAAGCGCCCGTATCCATCCGCGTCAACCCGGACGTGGATGCCCAGACCCACCCCTACATCTCCACCGGCCTGAGGGAAAACAAGTTCGGCATCGACATCAACCGCGCCCGCGCCGTCTATGCCCGTGCCGCCGAGCTGAGTCACATTCAGATACTGGGCATAGACTGCCACATCGGCTCCCAGCTCACCGGCCTGACCCCCTTCATCGATGCCCTGGAGCGGGTACTGACCCTGGTGGCGCAGCTCAGGGAGGACGGCATCGAGCTTAAGCACCTGGACCTGGGCGGCGGCCTGGGGGTGCGCTATGTGGATGAAGACCCGCCGGAGCCGGCCGACTACGCCGCGCAGATCGGCAACCGCCTGCTCAACCTGCCCTATGAAATACTCATCGAGCCGGGCCGGGCCATCGCCGCCAATGCCGGCCTACTGCTGACCCGGGTGGAATACCTGAAAAACGCCGAGTACAAGCACTTTGCCATCGTCGATGCGGCGATGAACGACCTCATGCGCCCGGCCCTGTATCAGGCCACCCAGGGCATCATCCCGGTGGACCGGCGTCGGCTGGGGGAGGAGCAGGTGTATGACGTGGTCGGCCCGGTGTGCGAGACCGGCGACTTCCTCGGCAAGGGCCGCCGCCTGAGCCTGCAACCGGGCGACCTGCTGGCGGTGCGCACCAGCGGTGCCTACGGCTTCAGCATGAGTTCCAACTACAACTCGCGCCCCCGCGCCGCCGAGGTCATGGTGGACGGCAGCTACAGCCACCTGGTACGCCGCCGCGAGAGCATCGAGGACCTCTACGCCCTGGAGTCGGTGTTGTTGTGAACAGCGGTCAGCCACATAAGCCCGGATGGAGCACTGCCCTGAACCAGCCGAAGGTAGAAAGGGCTGCCATGACAGGACAAGCCGTCACAGCCAGATCCACAACCCACTGACCCAAAAGAGGTGCCAGGATGCAAGCCATAGAATTTGACGCAGAGATCCACGATAGCATGATCAGGCTACCCGCAGAGTTGCAGCAATGGGAGGATCGACAGGTCAGGGTGATTTTACTGGAAACCCAAGCCCCGGCAGCCAGGTCAACCCCGCCTCGACGCCAACCACACCCGAGCATTGCCGGCAAGGGGAAAACCCAGGGCGACCTGCTCGCCCCCCTGGTTGATGAAGAAGACTGGGCATGTCTGACCTGATTCTGCTCGATAGTCATGTGTGGTTCTGGTGGATCAACCTGGAGCATGAGCGACTTTCCGAGACGATGCTGAAAGCCATAACTGTGTCCCAGCGCGTAGGCGTATCACCGGTCTCTTGTTATGAATTGGCCCTGGCGCACAAGCGCGGACGCCTGCAACTGCCAATGCCTGCCAATCAACCTATATTCCTCAGTTAAGCCACAGAGACACAGACGACTCCAGGGACGGAGGAGGTAGAGCGAAGCCTGGAGCCAAAGCCGAGATCACAGAGTTGTTTCAATGAGTTACCTATCAGACCGGGCTCACCTAGAAGGTGTTGAGTGTTCGCTTTCCAACACATTGATTTTTCTCTGTGTACTCTGTGGCTCTGTGGCCAAATGCTCTTTTTAGGATCAATGTTTCAATTTTGCCCTAACGGACATGGAGCGGGCCACATACTGGCCCCTCACCTCTGGCCGCTGAAGGCTGACAGCTCCCCATGAACCTCGAATTTTGCAAGATGCAGGGCCTGGGCAATGACTTTGTGGTGATTGACGCCACCCAGCGGCCCATCCACCTGGGCGCGGCGCAGATCCGCCACATCGCCGACCGCCATTTTGGCGTGGGTTGCGACCAGCTGTTGCTGGTGGAGCCTGCGCGCCTGCCCGGCACGGATTTTCATTACCGCATCTTCAACGCCGATGGCGGCGAGGTGGAGCAGTGCGGCAACGGTGCCCGCTGCTTTGCCCGCTTTGTGCGCGACCAGGGCCTGACCGACAAGGATGTGATCGACGTGGGCACCGCCGCCGGGCCGATCCGCCTGTACCTGCAAGACGATGGCCAGGTACGGGTAAACATGGGCGCGCCGCGTTTCGCCCCGGCCGGAATCCCCTTTCAGGCCGCCGCCGAGAGCGAGGTCTATGAACTGGAGGTGGATGGCGAGCGGCTGATGATCGGTGCCCTGTCCCTGGGCAACCCCCATGCGGTGCTGCGCGTGGCGGACCTGGCCCAGGCCGAGGTGGAGCGGCTGGGACCGCTGATCGAGGGCCACAGGCGCTTTGCGCAGCGGGTCAACGTGGGCTTTATGCAGCGCCACGACCGCCAGCACATCGGCCTGCGCGTGTATGAGCGCGGGGCCGGCGAGACCCTGGCCTGCGGCACCGGCGCCTGCGCCGCCGCCGTGGTGGGAATACGCTGGGGCCTGCTGGACAGCCCGGTGCGAGTGAGCCTGCCCGGCGGTGATCTTATGATAAGCTGGCAGGGCAATGCCGAGCCGGTATGGATGACCGGTCCCGCCACCCCTGTATTTCGAGGAGCCATGCCCCTGTGAGCCAACCCAGCGCCAATGATGACCCCTGCGAACTGGTCATAGATTACCTGCAAAAAAATCCGGATTTCTTCATCCTGCACGAGGATCTGCTGGCCCTGCTCAGCGTCCCCCACCCGAGCGGCGAGGCCGTGTCCCTGGTGGAGCGTCAGGTCAAGGTGCTGCGCCAGCAGCTGGATAGCTGCTCGCACAAGATCACCGAACTGGTGGCCATTGCGCGGGAGAACGAGCTGCTGGGTGATCGTATGCACCGCTTCAGCCTGGCCCTGTGCGGGGCGGATACCTTCGATGAGCTGATCAGCCTGCTGCAGGATGAGCTGTATGACCAGTTTCAGGCCGATGCGGTGGAGTTAAAGCTGTTCTCCAGCGCCGATCTGGACTGCCAGACCGGCCCGGATGTGCGGGTGCTGCGCCAGATCCGTGATTTCCTTGAGGCCGGCAAGCCCGCCTGCGGCCAGCTCGACCCCGAGCAGATGGCCTTCATCTTCGGCCCCCTGGCCGAGAGCGTGCAGTCCACCGCCATCATCCCCCTGCACAATGAGCGCAGCAGTGGCATCCTGGCCATCGGCAGCCGCGACCCGGAGCGCTTCAGCGCCAACAAGGGCACCCTGTTTCTCAGCCGCCTGGCCGAGCTGCTCAGCCAGCTGTTGCGCCGGGTCTCCCTGCCTGGGCTCTGATCCCCAAACGCCAATGCAAGCGCAGCTGGAGGCCTTTCTCGCCTATCTTAAATACGAGCGGCGGCTATCCCCCCACAGCCTGGAGGCCTACCGGCGTGATCTGGGCCAGCTGCTCGACTGGCTTGAGCCCCAGCCCATAGCCCAGTGGTCGCAGCTCAACCCCCATCTGGTGCGGGCCTTCATTGCCCAGCGCCACCGCCAGCAGATCGGCGGCAAGAGCATCCAGCGCCAGCTCTCGGCCATCCGCGCCCTGTTTCGCTACCTGCTGCGCGAGGGCCTGGTGCAGAACAACCCGGCCGACGGGGTGCGCGCCCCCAAGAGCGAGCGCCGCCTGCCGGACCACCTCGATGCCGACCAGCTGGGTGCCCTGCTCGATGGCGTGGCGGGCGAAGACCCCCTGAGCCGCCGCGATCGCGCCATCCTGGAGCTGTTCTATTCCTCCGGCCTGCGCCTGTCCGAGCTGGCCGGGCTGAATCTTGCCGACCTGCCCGCCGCCGGTGAACTGCTCCGCCTCACCGGCAAGGGCGGCAAGACCCGTCAGGTGCCCATCGGCGGCAAGGCACATGAGGCCCTGGAGCTGTGGCTGCAGGTACGCCCCCAGCTGGCCCCGGCGGGCGAACCGGCCCTGTTCGTCAACCACCGGGGCGGCCGCCTGGGCAACCGGGGTATGCAGAAACGCCTGCGCCAGCAGGGCATCCGCACCGGCACGGCACGCCCCATCCACCCCCATCTGCTGCGCCACTCCTTCGCCAGCCACCTGCTGGAGTCCTCCGGTGACCTGCGCGGGGTACAGGAACTGCTCGGTCACGCCGACATCGGCACCACCCAGATCTACACCCACCTGGACTTCCAGCACCTGGCCGAGGTGTATGACCGGGCCCATCCGAGGGCGAAACAGAGGACAGGGGACAGGGGACAGAGGACAGAGGACAGAGGACAGGGGACAGAAGACAGAGGACAGAAGACAGAGGACAGGGGACAGGGGACAGAGGATTGAGATTCAGTGCCCTTGGAGCGCAAAGCGTCCCGAGCCTTCTACTTGCCCTTGGGCTTGAGTATCCCTGGGCAGGGTTGAAAGATGGGTTCGGGTGCCTCGCCGTCCAGCCTCAGGGCGGTGAGATGTCCGCCCCAGAGACAGCCCGAGTCAATCGCCCAGACGTTGTGCTGATTGAGGTAGCCCAGGGTGGACCAGTGGCCGAAGACGATGCGCTGCTGGCGGGTCCTGCGGTCGGGCATCTTGAACCAGGGGTAGTAGCCGATACGCTGGCTGCCGGGCTTGCCCTTCTCCTTCAGCGCCAGGCGGCCGCGAAAATCGCAATAGCGCATACGGGTAAGACAGTTGGTAATGAAGCGATAACGCTCCATGCCCCTGAGGCCTGCCTTCCACTGCCTCGGCTCGTTGCCGTACATGTCCTGGAAATAGGCCTTCGCCTCACGCCCTTGCAGCACCGCCTCCACCTCTCGGGCGCACTGGCAGGCCAGGTCGATGTCCCACTGCGGCGGCAGGCCGGCGTGGATCAGGCAGAAGCCCAGCTGCCGGTCCCGGTGCAGCAGGGGTTGGGATTGCAGCCAGCCACAGAGTTCATCGCTGTCCTTGGCCTTGAGGATGGCCTTGAGGCCGTCCTCCTTGAGGCGCTTGCGGTTGCCGTTGAAGGCGGCCAGCAGGTGCAGGTCGTGGTTGCCCAGCACGGTCAGGGCGGCGGGCCCGAGCGCCTGTACAAAGCGCAGGGTTTGCAGGGACTTGGGGCCACGATTGACCAGGTCACCGGCAAACCAGAGTTGGTCGCGCCGGTCATCGAAGTCGATGCGTTGCAGCAGCCGTTGCAGGTCGTCGTAGCAACCCTGAATATCACCAATGGCGTAAACCGCCATGGCTCAACCCAGGATGCTTGGGGCGGGCCAGGCCAGCAGGCAGCGGGATTTCTGGGCCCTGTGCGGCGCGGGGCTCGGGTTGCGGGAAATCAATGCAGGATCCTGGGCACCGCCAGAGAAAAGGGGGGGATCACGGCCTCGAACTCCACACCCTCGTCGGTGACCATGCCGTAGCTGCCTTCCATGCTGCCCACCGGGGTCTTGAGGATGGTGCCGCTGGTGTACTGAAACTGCTCGCCCGGCCCCAGATAGGGCTGCTCGCCCACCACGCCCCGGCCACGCACCTCTTCCACCCCACCCTCGGCATCGGTGATCAGCCAGTGGCGATTGACCAGCTTGGCCGGGTATTCGCTCTGGTTGCTGATGGTGATGGTGTAGGAGAAGACATAGCGATTATCCTCCGGCGAGGATTGCTCATCCAGATAGCGGGTATAGACATCGATCTGAATCTGATACAGGCGGTCTTCGTCCAGGTCTTCTTCACTCATGCTCAATACAGCGTCTATGGCCAATGGGGGTCAGATTAGACCATGCCTGCCCCCAAGCAGCAAGGCCGACACCAGATGGCAAGGGCCTGCCGACGGGGCAAGCAAGCGGCGACAACCCGAGTGTGAAACATCCGTGGCAACTCCCGAGCCCGAGCCCCGAAGCGACCAAGAGACGCCCCATGATCCTCAGGCAAGACCGGGATTGCCCGCGACATTGACCAGTTTGGGCGTGTTGATCTTGTCCAGCTGGGCCGATTTGCGCTCGCGCAGGTAGTCGGCCACCTGATCCCACACCGGCGCGCCGGGGGATTGAGCGCCCACCGTGGCCCAGCCGGCCACCACATAGTTCTTGTCTGCCTGCACCTTGTCGCCGTTATCCAGCACCATATCCTGGATGCGCTGACCCATCTTGGCGGTGGGGTCGCAGACGTAGTCCAGCCCGCCGACGCGGACCATGTCGCCGCCCTGCTGATAATAGGGGTCGGGGTTGAACAGGTTGTCGCAGACGTCCTCCAGGATCAGCTTGATCTCGGCCCCCTTCATCTCCCGACGGTAGGTCTCGGGGTAGGTCATGCAGGTCTGATCCAGCACGTTTTCCATGCTGATGCTTTGGCCCGGCAGCACCGTGGTGCCCCAGCGGAAACCCGGTGAGAGGGAGACCTGGGCGTCGTTCTGCTGGCGCAGGGCATCGCAGATGAGCTGGTCGAAGGTGCCGTTGAAGTTGCCGCGGCGGTAGAGCAGCTGGTCGGCCACCGCCAGCTCCTCGTTGAGCCAGGCCAGGTGCGGCTGGCGCACCTGCTCGATGTAGGCGGCCATCTCGGCATCGGCCTCGATCAGGTTGGAGAAGATCGGCAGCAGGCGGTATTTGAAGCCCTGCACCTTGCCGTTGCGCACGTCCATGTCCATCACGCCGAGGAACTTGCCGTTGGAGCCGGCGTTGGTCACCAGGGTCTTGCCACCGGGGTTGGCGATTTCCATAGCGCCGGGCACGCCATCGTGGGTGTGGCCGCCAAAGATGACGTCTATGCCACTGACCACCGAGGCCATCTTCAGGTCCACATCCATGCCGTTGTGGGACAGCACCACCAGCAGGTCCGGCCGCTCCTTGGCGCGTACTTGATCCACCAGCTTCTGCATGGCATCGTCGTTGATGCCAAAGGTCCAATCGGGGATGAAGCGCTGCGGGTTGGCGATTGGGGTGTAGGGGAAGGCCTGGCCCACCACGGCCACCCGAACCCCGCCGAGATCCTTCATCACATAGGGCTTGAAGGCGTGACCTGAGTCCTCGTTGAAGCCGTCGAAATCGGTGAAGCGGTAATCGAACAGGGCGTCTTCCCGCACCTTGACGTTCTGACAGATGAAATCACCCTTGAATTCGTTAACATTCTGGATGATCTCATCGTCCTGATAGGTGAACTCCCAGTGCCCGGTCATCACATCTACGCCGAGCAGGTTACAGGCACCCACCATGTCCCTGCCCCGGGTCTTGAGCGAGGTGCCCGAGCCCTGCCAGGTATCGCCGCCATCCATCAGCAAGGTTTTGTCCGGGCCGAATTCGGCGCGCAGTCTGTCGGTCAGGGTCTTCAGGTGGGCAAAGCCGCCAACCTTGCCGTATTGCTCGGCGGCCGTTGCAAAATCCAGGTAGGTGAAGGCATGGGCCAGACGACCACCCTCGGGGATGTTGAAGCGCTCCAGCAGGGCCTGGCCCACCCGATGCGGTGGGCGGCCATAGGCATCGCCCAGGCCCAGATTAACGCTGGGCTCACGGAAGTAGATGGGCATCAGCTGGGCGTGGGTATCGGTGAAGTGCAGCAGGCGCAGATTGCCGAAGCTGGGTAGCTGATACAGGTCCGCCGGGGCCTGGCGATTGGCCAGCAGGGAACCGGGGAACATGCCTGCGGCACCGGCCAGGGCCAGGGTACGGATGAATTCGCGTCGGGATAGGCTCATGATGTGCTCTCTTCTTCTGGATTGGTTTACTGATAGGATCATAAAACAGATGAATAAAAAAGTCCCCCCTGGGCATTGGCCGATCAGCACTGCTGGCCTTGGGTAGCGGAATTTGATAGATTTCATGGAAAGTCAGGAGAAAGTCTGGGCCGCATTGAGCCCTCAATACTGCCCACTCAGGCCGCTCACCTCGGCCCTTTGACAGGCTTAGGGACAAACCCAGGACGGTGCCGTGCTCAGTGAACGGCCTATCAGGCCAAGGGTAGCGGCCTGCCTGAGCGGGTCTTACCTCAAGGACAGGCCCTATCGCCACCTCATCTTGCCGAGAGTATTCGCGCAGCGCCACAGAGAGCCGATCTTGGACAGCACAGACATCGACAAAGCAAACTGCAAGCTCCTGCTGGTGGATGATGAGCGGGCCAATATCCTGTTGCTGCAGCGCATGCTTGCCAGCGGCGGCTACCACAATCAGGTCAGCACCACGGATTCCCGTCAGGTCATGTCCCTGCTGGATGAGACCATCGATCTGGTGATCCTGGACCTGACCATGCCCTACCTGGATGGCTTCGAGGTGATGCAGTTGATCGCCGAATCGGACCTGGCGCACAAGCCGCCGATCCTGGTACTTACGGCGCTCAATGACCACCAATACTGCATCCGCGCCCTGCAGGGCGGTGCCCGCGATTTTCTCACCAAGCCCTTCGAGCGCCTGGAACTGCTTGCCCGCACGCGCAACCTGGTGGAGAACCACCTCTATCAGAAGGCCCTGTTACGGGAGAAGGAGAACCTGGAGCAAAGAGTAGAGGAGCGCACCCGAGAGCTGACCGAGACCCGCCTGCAGGTGATCCGCCAGCTGGGCCGGGCGGCGGAGTTCCGGGATAACGAGACGGGCATGCACATCATCCGCATGAGCCAGATGGCGGCGGCCATCGCCCAGGCCGCCGGGCTGAGCCCGGACGAGTGCAACCTGGTGCTCTACGCCAGCCCCATGCACGACGTGGGCAAGATCGGCATCCCCGACCAAATCCTGCTCAAGCCGGGCAAGCTGAACGCCGATGAATGGGCGATCATGCAGACCCATACCACCATAGGCGCTGACATCCTGGCCAGCGGGGATTCCGAGCTGATGCAGGCCGCGCGGGAGATCGCCCTCTACCACCACGAGCGCTGGGATGGCCAGGGCTACCCCCATGGCCTGAAGCGCGAGCAGATACCCCTGCTGGCGCGCATCACCGCCATTGCCGATGTCTATGACGCCCTCACCTCAGACCGCCCCTATAAGAAGGCCTGGCCGGTGGAGCAGGCGGTGAGGGTGATTCACGAGGGCTCCGGCAGCCAGTTTGACCCGCAACTGACGCGTCATCTGGACGACCTGCTGCCCATCTTCTCCACCATCCGCAGCGTCCACCCCGACCCGCCGGTGGATTACGACAACCCCATGCAGCGGCTTCAGGCCAACCGGTAGAACAGACGCGCCTGGCGGCCATGGTCGGCGTATTCCAGCCGTTCGCAAAAACGCTGCAACAGGGCCAGACCGCCAGTGCCGCAGGCCTCCTGAACCGGCTGGTGCGGAGAGGCCTCGGCGGCAAAGCCACGACCATTATCCTGCAGGCCTATTTCCAGCAGCCAGCCCTGGGCATCGCGGGACAGGGCAAGGCTGAGCTGGATACGCGCCTGCTCCAGCCCCTGCAGCCGCTCCTGGCGTTGCTGGTAGTACCCCAGCATGGCCTGGGGATCGTTCCGGTCCACCGCATCCAGGCCCAGCAGGCTGTGCTCCAGGGCGTTGCTGTAGAGCGCCGCAAGCAGGCTGTGGATCATGTCCTGGTGCGGCCGCAGGCCGGGTTGCTGGGCCAGCATGGCGCTGCACAGGCCGCTCGGGTCGAGCCTGCGGATATCCTCCGCGCCCAGCTCCAGCTCCAGGCGGAAGGGCATCAGGGGTGCCTGGGGCGGGCGCTCCTGGGGCCTGTCCGGGGCCTTCAGGATATCGCACACCGGGGCCAGGTCCAGCTCCACCAGGATGATGTCGTCCTCCTGCTCCAGGCCCTGGCGGTAGCCGGAAAAGGCCTCGATCACCTGCTCGAAGCGGCCCGCCTGGGGCTGGCTCAACAGCCTTTGCAGGCGCTGCGGACCAAACTCCTCGCCGGCCGCGTTGGTCATCTCGGTCAGGCCGTCGGTATGCAGATAGAGGTGGGCATCGAGGGGGATCTCCAGCACCTCCATGGTGGCGTCGAATTCGTCTTCCTCCAGCACCCCCAGGGGCATGTGGCGGGACGGTAGCTGGCGCAACAGATCCCCTGCGGGGCTGAACAGATAGGCATCGGGCATGGCCCCGCTCCACAGGCTCAGACGGCCGCGGTGCAGGTCCAGCTGCAACAGGATGGCGGCGCAGAAGATGTCCGGCGGCAGGAACTCGCGCAAGTGGTTGTTGATCTCGCGCGCCATGTCACTCAGCGAGGCACCCGCCTCGCTGAGCTGGAAGAAGCTCTGTTTGACCGGGAAGGTGCCCACCGCAGCCACCAGGCCGTGGCCGGTGAAATCGCCCAGCATGAGATAAAACAGCCCGCCCGGACCCAGGTCACTGAGCAGTAGGTCGCCATTGAAGCCGCTCACCGGGGCGATGTGGTCACGCACGCAGCAGCCCGGCTTGTAGTTGCGCCGATAGGCGTCTTTCAGCAGGTGCTGCACCAGACGGCGTTCGTGTCTGAGGTAGTGATTGAAGCGGTCCAGATCGGCATTGGTCTGCTCCAGCTGTTGGTACAGGGAGCGGATGCGCAGGTGGGCGTTGATCTTGGCCTCCAGCACCGGGAAGCTGATCGGCTTGCTGATGAAGTCATCGCCGCCGGCGGCCAGGGCCTCGACAAAGGCCTGTTGGGAATTCAGCGCGGTGACGTAGATGATGGGCAGGTGCAGGTGGCGATCATTGCGGCTTTGGCGGATCTGCCGCGTTGCCTCCTTGCCGTTCATGCCTTCCATCATGATGTCCATCAGGATCAGGTCATAGGCCGTTCGGGCATTGAGGTCCAGCGCCGCCTGGCCGGAATCCGCCTCGTCCACCCAGTAGCCCTTGCCCAGCAGGTAGCGTTTCAGCAGGGTGCGGTTGGCGGCCACGTCATCGACCACCAGGATGCGCCATTGTGGGGGAGAGGCATCCATTGACAGAGGGTTCAAAGGATCTCGAACTTCCTGTCGAAGCGGGCCATGAGCAGCAGCTTGAGGATATTGTCCGGCACCCGAATCAGACGGATCTCACGATCGGCGCTGCCCAGGGTCTGCTTCATGTTCAGCAGCATGCCCATGGCGGAGCTATCCATCGAGCTGACCTCGCCCAGGTCCAGCACCAACCTGGTCTTGGGGTCCAGCGACTCCAGCGCGGCGCGAAACTCGCTGTACAGGTCGAACCTGAAATCCCCTTTGATTGACAAGGTTGTTGTATCGCCGTTGACCACGGACTTGATGCTGGCCGTCATGGACCTTCCTCGATTGCTGGATGTATCTGCCGCAGACCGCCACCACAAGGACCCAAGGCCCCGGCGGGATTGGCGTGGAAAACCTATTGCGACATGGCCTGGCCCGGTGGATGGGGCCTGGGCGTCGTTTCAGCCGTGGGTCATGTTGTCAATCCGGCCCACGGCGCAGCTGACAAAGGACTTGGCCTTGCTGGTGGCGGCCTTGAAGCCCTCCACCGAGCCGACCTCGGGATAGCCCATGTGGGCCAGCGCGGCCACCAGGTCGTTGCGGCTGGCCTCATCGGCATCGATGCTGACCCGGCCCTCGGCGACATCCACCTCCACCGCGCGCACCCCCTCATGCTCTGCCAGCTTGTTGCGGATGCTGGTGGCGCAGCCATTGCATTTGATGTTCTCTACAGAAACGCTGAAGCTCATCGTCTTGCCCTCTTGCGAATGATTCTGAGCCTGAGTATAGACCAAAACCCAGAGCCTTGATCAACTATGACCGGTCAACCTAACGGACATGGAGCGGGCGGCATCATCCCGGAACCTGAAACAGCTCCTGACTACCTCGGGACTCGGCAGCCCCTGTGGCCCGGATCAGGTGCAACGAATTCCGGGGTGGCCAGCTGGGGCGGCCGACCTGAAGCCGCCGTATCGCGCAGCAAGGCCTCCCTCCCACCAGCGGAGCGGCATTTTGCACCTCCGCGCCAGCGCTCGGAACCCCAGGCAAGGGGCAGCGACAATACTGTTCACGGTCACTCTAAAGGGGCCGTCTCAGACATCCACGGCAAACTTCTGCAAGCGATAGAGAAAGGTGTCGCGGGAGATCTTCAACAGGCGCGCCGCCTTGCTGCGATTGCCCCCGGCCTGGAGCAGGGCCTGGCGCAGGATATCGGCCTCCAGCTGGTTCAGGTCGATGCCGCCCTCGGGCAGCTGGAACAGGCCGCCGCGGGCAGCGCCGGGCTGGCTCTTCATCTCCGTCGGCAGGCCTTCCGGCTGGATCAGCTGACCGGGCAGGAGGATCACCATGCGCTCGGCAAAGTTGCGCAATTCACGCACATTGCCGGGCCAGGTATAGGCCTTGAGCAGGTTCATCGCGCCGACCCCGAACTGCGGTGCCCGGCGCCCGTGCTGGCGCGCGAATTCTCGCACAAAGGCCTTGAGCAACAGGGGGATATCACCGTTTCGCTCGCTCAGCCGGGGCACCTCCAGGGGCACCACGTTGAGGCGGTGGTAGAGGTCCTGGCGGAACAGGCCCTGCTCGACCCGTTGCAGCATCTGCTCACTGGCCGAGGCGATCAGGCGCGCATCCAGCGGCCTGCCGGCCAGCTGCCCGGTCTCCAGCCAGGCCAGCAGGCCGGCCTGTAACGGCTGCGGCAGCTGATCCACATCGCCCAGGAAAATGCTGCCGCCGTCGCCCTCAAGCAAGGGCTGCAGGTCGTCGAGAATGGCGCAGTTGAAGCTGAACAGGTCCTGCTTGCGGCGCGTGCTCAAACGGTGGATCTCACCGGCCAGGCGGCAGCGACCGGAGCCGTCGGGGCCGCGCAAGAGCACCGAGGCCTCGGTGGCGGCGACCATCCGGGCGGCCTGCAATACACGCTGAAACTCTGCCGAGTTGCCTACCAGTTCGGTCTCTGGCGGCTGTTTATGGGGTTGTTTGTTCATCTGTATTTCACTCCAGCAAGCCCGGCGTTGCCTGTTTCCAGTCAATCAGCGCCGGATAGATCAAAACCAGTAAACCAAAGGCCGTCAGGCTGAGCCCGGCCAACAGCCGCAAGCGTGCGCGCCTGGCCCAGTCTTGCAGCTTGCCCGCCAACACCCCGGTGAGCATGACCGCCGGCAGGGTGCCCAGGCCAAACATCAGCATCAGTATCCCGCCATTGAGGGGCGACCCCTGACCGGCGGCTATGACCAGCATGGCATACACCAGACCACAGGGCAGCCAGCCCCAGATCAGGCCATAGAGCAGGGCCACCGGCAGCCGCTGTACCGGCATCAGCCGCCCGGCGATCGGGCTGAGGTAGCGCCACAGGGGCAGGCCCAGCCGTTCCAGGCCAATCAACTGCGGCAGCAGACCGGCCAGATAGAGGCCGATGATGACCATCACCAGCGCCGCCAGACGCTGCGGCCAGCCCTGTCCCAGCCAGGGTTCGAGCAGGTCGAACAGACCCGCGCCAAACACCCCGAACAGGGCCCCGGCCAGGCCGTAGCTGATCAACCGGCCCAGGTTGTAGGCCAGCAGAAACAACAGCAGACGGCGTGAGTTTTGCCGTACCTGCGGCGGCAGGCCAAAGGTCAGGGCACCCATGATGCCGCCGCACATGCCCACGCAATGCAGGCCGCTGAGCAGGCCCACGGTGAAGGCGACCGGTAACAGGGTCTCCACGTTGCATTCACTCCTGATCGTTTCCAGCGGGCAAGAATGCCGCGAAGCCTCGATCAGGGACAAGATGAAAGCGTGCTTTCCCGTTTTCTGGCCAACCCAACTGGGGGATATGGCGCAATCTCAACAGAAACCGGGCAAATGTTCAAGAAATCCGAGCCAGGACCTTTGAACCCCAGGGGTAATTGGTCGAAAGTGCCCCGTCATAATAAATTCAAAATCCCCGTGGAGAGAGCCATGCACCTGCAACCCCCATCCCCCCTGCCCGCCCCACTGGCCTGGACCGGCCCGATCAAGACCCCTTTGGCATCCGCCCTGCTTGCCCTGCTGCCCCTGGCCCAGGCCCAGGGGTTCGAGGACTATGACGAGGTCATCGTCTCGGCGACCCGTATCGAACAACCGGTGGAGGACGTCAACGCCTCGGTGCAGGTCATTTCACGGGAGCGCATCGAGAAGTTCTCGGGGCGCAGCATTTCCGATGTCCTGCAATCCGCCGATGGCGTGCTGGTGCGCGACGGCGGCAGCACCTCCACCATCAGCCTGCGCGGTTTCGACGCCGGCCACACCCTGATCCTGGTTGACGGCATGCGCCGCACGGAGAAATACGCCGGCAGCAACGTCAACAACGTCTCCCTGGAGAACGTCGAGCGCATCGAGATCGTGCGTGGCCCCATGTCGGCCCTGTATGGCTCTGAGGCCCTTGGCGGAGTCATCAACATAGTCACCCGACAGGCCGAGGGCAGCCCGTCCACCCGCGCCAAGCTGACCCTGGGGGCCACCGATGACGGCCAGCGCGAGACCGCTCTGCTGCATCTGTCCAGCGGCTGGGCGGGCGCGTCCAGCAGCCACCGCGTGGGGCTGGAGGCCAAATACCGCGACCCCTTCCGGCTTGACAAGGACAGCCTGGCCACCGATCTGCGTCAGGAGCAGCGGCTGTTTCTCAATTACGATGGCCGCTTCAATCTGGGCGCGGATGCCAAGCTGGGCATCAGCCTGGAGTACCTGGATCAGGATGACGAGGGCACCGGGCTGGACCGATTTGGCACCCCCTACGACCAGATCGAGCAGGAGACCCGGCATTTCGCCGGGGCCACCTACTCCAACCGGTTAGGACAGGGCACCCTCAGCCTGAACCTGGGCTACGGCAGCAGCAGCGCCACCGTCAATCGCGGCACGGTGACCGACGAAACCACGGAGTTCGACGAATTCCAGACAGAGATCGCCTACGCCTGGGAGGCCTCGGAGGCCCATCTGATCAATCTTGGCGCAGGCTACCGGTCTGACGACGTGGAGATCAGCCTGCTATCAAAACAGGCTGATCGGGATGTGAGTCATGTATTTATCCAGGATCAATGGGCGATATCGGAGCAGGTGGAGCTGACCCTGGGCGGCCGCTACGATGACTACAGTGATTTTGGCGACACCTTCAACCCCCGCGCCACCCTGGCCTGGCGGCCAGGAGACTGGGGCCTTAGGGTCAGTCACGGCACCGGCTTCAAGGCCCCCACCCTGCTCAATCTCTACATGCAGGACATGGTGCGCGGGCGTTATCTGATTCGCGGCAACGAGAACCTGCAACCCGAGGAGTCCAAGACCACGGAACTGGCCCTGACCTACGGCTTTGATCTGGGCCAGGTGGAGTTCATCGTCCATGATTCCAGCCTGACCGACCTGATCAGCTCACAGGCGACCGGCAATCTGGTGGGCGGCCTGGCGGAGATGGTCTATCAGAATGTGGATCAGGCCGAGATCAGCGGCGCGGAGTTTTTGCTCGACCTGGAACCGGCCGATGACACCCGCCTGCGCTTCGGTCTGGAATACCTGGATGCGCGTGACGCCCTCAGCCAGGAGCGCCTGACCGACCGGCCGCGCTGGCAGATGCATGTGGGACTGAGCAAACAGATCGGCCGCACCAGCCTGGACCTCAGGCTAAGGCACATGCGCGACTTCTGGGCCACCGACCCCGTGCCCTTCGCCAGCCCCTATGCCAGCAACTTCACCACCGCCAGCCTGCATCTGGACTATGAACTCTCCCCCTCGATCAACCTGTTTGGCGGGGTGGATAACCTGTTCGACCAGGAGATGCCGGAGAATATCGCCTTCCGTGGCACCCCGGACGACCCAGGTGCCCGGTATTTCTTTGTCGGCGTCAAGGGCTCGCTTTGACCTGAGCAGGACGCAGAGTACGCCAAGGGGCGCGGAGATCGCAGCGTTTTAACCTAAAAGGGAATTTAGCCGCAGAGCCACAGACGACTCCAGGGACTGAGGAGGTAGGTCATGCCAAACCGATGACTGGATCAGCTTGACCCACACCTAGCCCTAAAGGGCGGTAGGCGTGGGGCGGTGGCCCTGGAGTCGTCTGTGTCTCTGTGGCTTAACTGAGGAATATTAGGATGAACGAACAACAAGTGACCGTAAATCCGCCCGAGACTGACGATAACCGCCCGGGCAGGGCCTGGCGCTGGGATATCACCGCCACGCCAGCCCTGGCCTGGACGCTGCGCAAACCCTGGCCCCTGACCGGCCTGCGTCTGCTGGTACTGGGCCTGCTGCTACTGGGCATAGGCCACGGCCTGACCCAGCCGGACAGCAAGACCGGGCTGAGCCTGCTGCTGTTCTGGGGGCTGTTCTGGCCCCTGCTGACGGTGATGGTCACCCCCAGCTTCGGCAACCTGTTCTGCGCTATCTGTCCGCACGGCTTCATCGGCCGCTGGCTCTCCCCTGTGGGGCTGAAGCGGCGCTTCCCCAAGGCCCTGCGCGGCGGCATGATCGGCCTGTCCATCCTGGTGTTCGGCTACTGGTTCATCCACTACAGCATGCCCGGTCAGCTGGAGCGCTCGACCCAGGTGACGGCCTGGTATTTCCTGGGCTTCAGCCTGTTCGCCCTGGCCAGTTTCTACCTGTTTTACGGCATGGCCTATTGCAAGGAACTCTGCCCCCTGGGCCGGCTTTTGGCGGTATATGGCAAGCTGGGCGCGACCCGGATCAGCACCCGGAAAGCCGACTGCGCCAGCTGTCGCGGCTTTGAATGCGCCAAGGCCTGCCGCTACAAGCTATCCCCCTTTCTGTTCGAGAAAAACAACAACATGGAGCAGTGTACCCTGTGCATGGACTGCGTACAGGCCTGCGACAGCGTGCGCGTACAGCTGCAACCACCGGGGCTGAGCCTGTTCCAGCCGATCAAACGCATCGGCGGCTCCTCCGATTACTGGGTGCTGCTGGTGGTGCTTGCCGTTGCCGGGGTGGCGGTGCAGATGCTGCACGGCCTGCAGCACAGCGGGCTGCGCGACAGCCTGCCCTGGAATCTGGCCGGTGCCTGGCTCAATACGGCCCTCGGGGTGTCCCCCAAGGTGTTTGATTTTGGCCGCGTTCTGGGCCTTGGCCTGGCGCTGATCATGACCCTGATCGCCGCCGGGATCGGCTACCGCCGCGCCGCCCGACTGGCCGGCACGGATTATCTGACGGCCCGTCAGGGCCTGGTCTATGGCCTGGCCCCGGCGGTCATCCTTGGCCTTATGCCGCACACCCTGACGCGCTTTTTCACCAATGATGCCCACGCCCTGGCCAATGCCTTTTCCGGCCTGCTCGGCGGCAACCTGGCGCTGGAGCCCCTGGCCAGCCGTGGCGACCCCTGGCTGTTCTCCCTGAGCCTGCTGGCCTACCTGGGCATGATCTGGTCTCTGACCACCCTGTGGAAACGCAGCCGCCTGCTGACCCCCCATGCCGATCTGGGCCTGCGCCTGCGGGTCTGGTTCTGGGCCTGCCTGCCCCTGCTGCTGTTCATCGCCATCTACCTGTTCAAGGCCTGGGCCTTCATGACCTACGGCCCCGCGCCTCGCCATTGAGCCCAAGGGCATGGGGTGGGAGGTCGCCCCTGTCCGGCCTGGCCGATTGGCTGTGGTTTGTGGGCAATCAGGAAAAGGCATTTCCCCACGCGACCGCAACCGGCTGCGGCATATGCCGCAAATACAGCGAGATTTCGCCCTTTCGGTGCAAGAATCAGCCACCAAGGCTTGTCTCCGTCGGGGCTTTTGTCGATAGTGCGCCACTAGAACAATCGCCCCCTGATCCCAGCGGGCAACCTTGATGGAGAAAACCATGCACTTGCAACGCAGTCTATCCCTTGCCCTGCTTAGCGGAATTTCCTTCACCGCTCAGGCCGAACCCCTGGCCGATGAGATCCTCGTCACCGCCAGCAAGACCGAAACCCCGCCCGCCGCTGTGCGCCAGCTGGATACTGAGGACCTGCGGCCGCTGATGTCCGCCACCAACGACAGCGCCAGCCTGCTGCGCGATGTCCCCGGCATGAGCCTGTACGGTTCCGGCGGCGTGTCCAGCCTGCCGGTGATCCACGGCCTGGGGGATGACCGTTTGCGCACCAAGATCAATGGCATGGATATCATCTCCGCCTGCGGCAACCACATGAACTCGCCCCTGTCCTACATCGACCCGAGCAATGTCGGCAAGGTCACTGTGTTCTCCAACCTGGCCCCGGTCAGCTCCGGCGGTGATAGCATCGGCGGCACCATCATCGTCGAATCCGCCGCGCCCGAGTTTGCCGAGGCCGGTGGCATTCTGCGCAAGGGCAGCGCCGGGGTCTCCTACCGCAGCAACGGCGACGTGCTCAGCGGTAATCTCTCCGCCACCCTGGCCAGCGACCGCTTCAGCCTGAACTATCAGGGCGCTACCGTTGAATCAGAAAACTACACCGCCGGCGGCAACTTCAAGCCCGCTGGAGTGACCTACGCCAATGATGTGGGCGACCCCATCCTGGATGCCGATGAGGTCGGCTCCAGCCGCTACAAGGCCACCAATCAGGCCATCACCCTGGGGGTGCGCAACGACAACCACCTGTTCCAGCTCAAGGTCGGCGTGCAGGACATCCCCTACCAGGGCTGGCCCAACCAGCGCATGGACATGACCGGCAACGAGAGCGAGCAGTTCATCCTCAGCTACAACGGCGACTATAACTGGGGCAAGCTGGAGGCCAAGGCCTACAAGGAGCATACCCGCCACTGGATGCAGTTCGATCGTGACAAGCTGTACTGGTACGGCTCCAACAGCCCTGCCGCCGTGCCCTACTACCCCCAGGGCGTGCCCTGCCCGACCATCCCCGGCGCGCCGGGTACCAACGGCTGCGCCGCCGGTATGCCCATGGACACCGAGGCCGACAACCTGGGCTTCTCCCTCAAGGCCGACGTCAACCTCAACGAGCGTGACCTGCTGCGGATCGGCGCCGAGGCGCAGAACTACACCCTGGACGAATGGTGGAATGCCTCCGGCAAGGGCATGGCGCCCAACACCTACATCAACTTCAACAACGGCGAGCGTGACCGCCGCGCCCTGTTTGGCGAGTGGGAGGCCAGCTGGAGCCCGCAGTGGCTGACCCAGTTAGGCCTGCGCTATGAGCGGGTGAATATGGACACCGGTCCGGTGCAGGGTTACAGCCCGACCTATGAAGGCGTGGATGCCAGCCTGTTCAACGCCGCCGACCGCGCCCGGGAAGACGACAACATCGACCTCACCGCCATGGCCCGCTTCACCCCGGACGATACGCGCAGCATTGAGTTCGGTTACTCGCGCAAGACCCGCTCGCCCAACCTGTACGAACGCTATGCCTGGTCCACCCATGGCATGTCCATGCGCATGATCAACTGGGCCGGCGATGCCAACGGCTATGTGGGCAATCTGAATCTGGAGCCCGAGGTGGCCCACAGCCTCAGCGCCACCTTCAATCTGCATGACCCGGATCAGACCCGCTGGGGCCTGAGCATCACCCCCTACTACACCTACGTGGACGACTACATCGATGCGGCCCGTTGCGACAGAGGCGGCGCTGCGCCGAACAATGCCTGTACCGCAGCCAATATGAGCGGCAGCGACAAGTACGTCTATCTGGAGTTCGTCAACCAGTCGGCCATCCTCAAGGGTTTGGATATCTCCGGCCACGCCACCCTGGCCGAGGGCACTGCCCTGGGTACCATCACCCTCAACGGCCTGCTCAATGTGGTTGATGGCGAGAACGACACCACCGGCGACAACCTCTACAACATCATGCCGCTGAATGCCAAGCTGAGCCTGAATCAGGAGCTGGGCAACTGGAACAGCAGTCTGGAGCTGGTGCTGGTGGACAGCAAGGACGATGTCTCCGCCACCCGCAACGAGATGCAGACCGATGGCTACGCCCTGGTCAACCTGCGCGGCAGCTACCAGTACAAGCAGGCGCGCTTCGACTTCGGCGTGGAGAACCTGTTCGACCGCAACTACGACCACCCCCTGGGCGGCGCCTACATGGGTGAGGGCCAGACCATGGCCGGTACCGCCGTGCCCTGGGGCACCCCGGTGCCGGGCATGGGCCGCTCGGTCTATGCCGGGGTACAGGTGGATTTCTAACGGATCAGCGGCCCTCGCCCCCACCAAGGGGGCGAGGGGCCTGAGGGTCTGAGCAGTTACCACAGGGCTGGTCTTCCCGCCATTTTTTGAGCCAGCCTCTTTCAAGCCCCGCCATCTCCACGCCTCTTTGTGTTTTCCGCTTCCTGTAGCTTCCCTTCACCCCGTGTAATCCGGCCTTGCCCCTTGCCAGCTAATCATCCTTGTACATCAGCGCCGTGATCTGCTCCGATACCAGACCGATGAGAAATACCAGCATGGAGGTGGTAAAGAGCAATGCGCTCATGTTGGTAAAGCGCCAGGTAGCGAGGAAATAGCCCAGGGCGAGCAGAAAGAAACCCAGGCTTACCGGGGCGAAGAGCTTCAGGGGCGAGTACAGGGTGCCGACGCGGAAGATGATGAGCAGAAAACGCACCCCGTCCTTCAGTGGCTGGATGTGGCTTTTGCCCTCGCGCTTACCCGCCACTATGGGCAGGTAGCTGAGGGCATAGCCCGCCCGGAAGAAGGCCATGGTGATGGTGGTGGGGTAGGAGAAGCCGTTCGGCAACAGATAGAGGAACTGGCGGAATTTCTCGGCCCGGACAACGCGAAAGCCCGAGGTCAGGTCTTCGACCCGCTGACCTGTCATGTAGCTGGCCAGGCCGTTGTAGATGCCGTTGGCCAGGCCCCGCCCCAGGCTGGCCTGGGAGGCGAAGCTGCGCGCCCCTATGACCATCTCGAAGCCCTCGTCCAGGCGGGCCAGAAGGCGCGGGATGTCCGCCGGGTCGTGTTGGCCATCGGCATCCATGAACAGCAGTATATCCCCCTGGGCATGCCGGGCACCGTTCTTGATGGCGGCACCATTGCCCATGCGATAGGGGTTGTGAATGACCCGCGCACCGGCGGCCTTGGCCACCTGGGCGGTGTCGTCGCTGGAGCCATCGTTGACCACCAATACCTCGTCGGCCAGGTTCAGGGCGAAGATGCGTGGCAGCAGGTCGGCCAGGGATTTGGCCTCATTGCGGGCGGGGATGATGAGGGAGAGGCGCATGGTTTGGGACCCGGGTTGGGGGCTAGAGGGATTTGATGTCCAGGGTATCGGTAAAGACCTCAACACCCAAGCGTTGGGCCAGCTTCAGGGCCTTTTCTTCCACCATGGGCGAGACAAAGATCAGCCGGTCGGCCTTGCGCTGGTGGCGTCTTTCATAAAAACGGCATTTACGCTCAAAGAAATGGATATCCGCCTTGCTGGCGGAGGACTTCAGCTCAAACAGCAGCAGCGTGCCGTTGCTGATGACCACGTCCAGCTCTACCTGATCGGGCCGTCCAAATACCTCGCCGCTGTCATCAAACTCATTGACGTTGAATACCTCTACGGCAAAGTTCTCTGTCAGTACCGCAGCCAGGGCATTGCGGAAGGTGCGCTCGGAGGAAATGCCCCAACGCGCCCCCAGGGCACCAATGGAGCGCTCCTGTTTACGCGCCAGGTTCATGATCTCCTCATGCACCCGATCAAACTCCTGTCGGTACGCCTTATCCCGTTCCTCCCACTTGCGCTCGGACTCCTCACGGAATTTCTGCAGCTCGGCCCGATGCTCCGCCGATCTGCGTTCACACTCCTTGCGGTAGGCCTTCAGCTCGGCGCTGTGCTGCGCTGATCTAGCCTCGGACTCCTCGCGCAATTTTTGCAGACCGGCCTGATGCTCCGCCGATCTGCGTTCACACTCCTCGCGGTAGATCTGCAATTCGGCTCTATGTTGTTCCCACTTACGCTCGGATTCCTCACGGCTGCGCTGCAACTCGTCCATGACCCGATCAAAGCGTGACTCGGTTGTGCGCTGGTCGGCAAACTCACCACGCAGCATACGCGCCAGGGCCGCGCGGAAGGCGGGGTCCTGTTCAATCCACTGCGGAAGCTCCTGCAGTAGCTCATCGCGTACCTGTTCGCTCAGCAAGGCGGGCCCTCTCCAGAATCAACTTATGCAAATGACCCCTTGCACAGGCGCAGGAGACCTCTGTGATTATAGGCCATTTTTGTCTTGATCAGGGGACACGCCAGCCCCCAACACCTGCCTGGCCCTGAATCCGTCCAGCTCGATCTGACGACGCAATTGTTCGAAGGAGTCAAAGCGCCGCTCCTCGCGCAGGCGTTGCACAAACTCCACCTCCACCTGGCGGCCGTAGATCTGCTCTGTAAAATCGAACAGATGCACCTCCAGCAGGTAACGCGGTGGGCCGCTGACCGTGGGCCGGTTGCCGATATTGGCCACGCCCGGCAGGGCCTGGTTGGGGTAGAGGCCCCCCAGGCGCACGGCAAACACCCCCCGCAGGGGGCAGACCCGGCGCTTAAGATCCAGATTGGCGGTGGGAAAGCCGATGGTACGGCCCCGTTTGGCACCGTGGATGACCCGGCCGCAGACTCGATAGGGCCGCCCCAGGCAGGCGGCGGCCAGGGCCAGGTCGCCCTGCTCCAGGGCGGCGCGGATGCGCGTACTGCTGATGCGCGCGCCGCCCAGACTGCGGGTGCAGAGATTGTCCACCGCAAAGCCCAGCCGTCGGCCCATGCGCTCCAGCAGGGCCTTGTCGCCACCGCGCCCCTGGCCGAAGCGGAAATCATCGCCCACATAGAGGTGGCGCACCCCCAGACCATCCAGCAGAATACGCTGCACAAAATCCTCCGCCGTCATGGCCGCCAGGTGTGGATTGAACTCCAGCAGCAAGACCCGCTCGATACCACTGGCGGCGATAACCTGTAGCTTTTCCCGCAGCCGGGTCAGTCGCGCCGGTGCCCGCTGCGGGGCAAAGAACTCCAGGGGCTGTGGCTCAAAGCTGATAACGCAGGCGGGCAGGCCCAGCCGACGCCCCTCGGCCAGCAGTTCGGCGAATACCGCCTGATGGCCCAGGTGCACCCCATCGAAATTGCCGATGGTGGCAACACAGCCGCGATGCTCCGGTTTCAGGTTGTGCAATCCACGAATCAGTTGCATAGGCTCGGCATGGGTCAGGTCTGTGGCAGGATTAATGGGCAATTGTATCAACAAAGGGTCAAATCGCCCTTAACCCTCCGACCTCTGTCCTGCGCGGATCGCCATGGTCCGGTTACAACCGCGTATCAGCCGGGTACGACAAGATGGATTGGAAAAAAACCGCCCTTGGCGTTTCATCTGCCCGGATTTCGGCGGACAATAGACCAATACCGTCAATCAAAACCACGAGACCTGCCCTGTCATGGCCAAAAAATCCCCGATTAACCCAGACCTGCAACGCATCATCGACGCCCGCCATCAGGATCCCTTCGAGGTCCTCGGCCGCCACGAACAAGACGGTCAGGTGCTGGTGCGGGTGTTCCTGCCCCATGCCGAGCGGGTACAGATCGCCGAGGGCGGGCTTTCGCTTGAGCGCATCCCCGGCACCGATTTCTTCGAGTGGCGCGGCCCGGCCGAGCAGGTACCCTACCGTTACCGTCTGGTCTGGCATGACGATGAACACCACGAACAGGTCCATCACGACCCCTATTGCTTCCCGCCCCAGTTGGGGGACGTGGACCTGCACCTGTTCGGCGAGGGCCGTCACTGGCATGCCTATAGATTCCTCGGTGCCCATCTGCATCAGGTGGACGAGGTGGCCGGGGTGCTGTTTGCCGTCTGGGCACCCAACGCCGCCCGGGTCAGCGTGGTGGGCGACTTCAACCGCTGGGATGGCCGCGCCCACCCCATGCGCATGCGCACCGGCGGGGTCTGGGAGCTGTTCATCCCCAACCTACATGCCGGTCAGTTGTACAAGTTCGAGATCCGCAACGACAAATGGAACGCGGTATTCTCCAAGGCCGACCCCTATGGCCGCCGCCATGAGCTGCGCCCCCTGACCGCCTCCATCATCGAGGCACCCAGCCAGTACCAGTGGGGCGATGCCGAATGGCTCAAGCAGCGCGCCGACCACGACTGGCAGCACCGGCCCATGTCCATCTACGAGGTCCACCCGGGCTCCTGGCAGCGCGGCCCCGAGGGCGAGATGCTCAACTACCGCGAGCTGGCCCATCGTCTGGTGGACTATGTGCAGCAGCTGGGCTTCAGCCACATCGAGCTGCTGCCCATCACCGAGCATCCCTACGACCTGTCCTGGGGCTATCAGGCCACCGGTTACTACGCGCCCACCAGCCGGTTTGGCACGCCGGACGATTTCCGCTACTTTGTCGATCACTGTCACCGCAACGGCATTGGCGTGATCATGGACTGGGTGCCGGCCCACTTCCCCAAGGACGCCCACGGCCTGGCCCGCTTCGATGGCACGCCGCTGTACGAACATGAAGACCCGCGCCTGGGCGAGCACAAGGACTGGTCCACCCTGATCTATAACTTTGGCCGCTATGAGGTGAAGAACTTCCTGCTCTCCTCCGCCCTGTTCTGGCTGGAGGAAATGCACATCGACGGCCTGCGCGTGGATGCCGTGGCCTCCATGCTCTACCTGGACTACTCGCGCAAGGAGGGCGAGTGGCTGCCCAATCAGTTCGGCGGCCGCGAGAACCTGGAGGCCATCACCTTCATCCGCGATATGAACGAGGTGGTGCACGGCCAGGTGCCCGGCGTACTGACCATGGCCGAGGAGTCCACCTCCTGGCCCCAGGTCAGCCGCCCCACCTACGTCGGCGGCCTGGGCTTTGACCTGAAGTGGAACATGGGCTGGATGAACGACAGCCTCAGCTACTTCAGCTACGCCCCTATCTTCCGCCAGTACCATCAGGACATGCTCACCTTCAGCATGCTCTATGCCTTCACCGAGAACTTCCTGCTGCCTTTCTCCCACGACGAGGTGGTGCACGGCAAGGGCTCCATGCTGGGCAAGATGCCCGGCGACGAGTGGCAGCGCCATGCCAATCTGCGCCTGCTCTACACCTACCTGTTCACCCATCCGGGCAAGAAACTGCTGTTCATGGGCACCGAATTCGGCCAGGGCCGCGAATGGAACAGCGCCGAGGTGCTCGACTGGTATGTGCTCGACTACCCCCTGCACCAGGGTATGCAGACCCTGGTCAAGGACCTCAACGGGCTCTATCACCACAGCCCGGCGCTCTATCATTACGAGTTCGACTGGCAGGGTTTCGAGTGGATCGACTGCAGCGACGCCGCCCATTCCATCCTCATCTTCCTGCGCAAGGGTGCCCAGGGTGAGAGCCTGGTGGTGGCGCTGAACCTCACCCCCGAGGTACGCGAGGGCTACCGCATCGGCCTGCCCCAGAATGGTGCCTATCGGGAGATCTTCAACTCGGACTCGGAGTACTACGGCGGCAGCAACACCGGCAACGGCCCGAACCCGCTGCAGGCGGAGGAAAGGCCCTGGATGAACCGGCCCTATTCGATTGAACTGACCCTGCCGCCACTGGCGGGCATAGTTTTGCGGCCTGAACTCGGCTGATCAGCAGCGGCCAAAGGGCCAATCCATCTGCGGTTTTATAGGCATTCAATAGGAGTAGAATTCGGATGAACGACGATAGCTTCACCGCCAAACTGGTCTATATCCTCTATCTGGTCAGCCTGGTGTTTGGTATCACCGGCCTGGTCGGCCTGGTCATTGCCTACATCAACAAGGGCGACGGCAGCAGCTGGCTGGACAGCCACTACCGATTCCAGATTCGCACCTTCTGGATCGGCCTGCTGTATTCCATCATCGGCGGCCTGACGGTGATACTGCTGATCGGCTATGTCATCCTGCTGTTCACCCTGATCTGGTTCATCGTCCGCTGCGTGGTGGGTTACAAATACCTCAACCGCAATCAGGCCTACCCGGCACCGGCCAGTTGGTTGTTCTGAGCCACGACAGGAGCAGTACTCCTGGCGTTCTGGTAGGCTTTCGGCTCTATCGGATTTCATCAGGCAACGGTCATGCCCGTGTCATCATAAACAGGGAAGATGCCTCGCCTGGCAGATAGCAGGCATCCACGCCCTGGGCATGAATACCGCCAGGAAAACCCGGTTACCGGAGCCGCTGCCCGATCTGCGCCCGATCCGTGCCCAATTTAGGTAAGCGACACCACAACCCCGTTTTACAGACAGACCCCCATGGACAAAGACAACCACACCCCACAGGATTTGGCGCAAGCCCAGGGGCTGACCGTCCTGCTGGTGGACGACAACCCGATCAACCGCAAGCTGGCCAGCAAACAGCTCCAGCGACTGGGCTTTACGGTCAACTGCGCCGCCGGGGGCGAAGAGGCCCTGGCCCTGTGGCGCCAAAGGCCCCACTTCCTGCTCCTGACCGACTGCCAGATGCCGGGCATGAACGGCTACGACCTGGCCCGCAGAATTCGCGCCGAAGAGCCCGCTGGAGCGCATATCCCGATCATCGCCCTGACCGCCGACGTCACCGAAGAGGCCAGCCAGCAATGCCAGCAGGCCGGCATGGATGACTACCTGAGCAAACCCATCGAACTGGGGCAACTACGGCAGGCACTGTATCGCTGGCTGCCGCAGGACTCGGGCTCGGCCACGGCGGAGCAGAACCAGGATGGATTCAAGGCCCAGCCTTCGACATCGCAGCAGGCAACAGAACCCGAGGCAGTGGACACCCAGGGCCTGATCCGCGTGCTTGGCACCAGCGAGGCCGACATTCTGCAGGGTTTCTACCGTGAATTTATCCCCTTCAGCCAGGATCTAACCCAATCACTGAGCCAGGCCCTGGAGCAGGGCGATGCGGCGCAGATTCAACGCCTGGCGCACAAGTTGGGCTCATCGGTACGCACCCTGGGGGCCTTCGCCCTGGGGGATCACTGCCAGCGCCTGGAGCAACAGGCCGCTCAGGGTGAACCCGAAAAACTGGCCCAAAGTGTGCAAGAGCTGCTGGCCGAATACCACCGGGTACTGGCCTGGATTGACCGGACCTGTTCGCCGCCATCGGCCTAGCACCCAACCCAGATACACGAAAACCCCGGACAACAGGGATCCCAAAGATGACAGAGACGACCATCGGCCCGAAGCGCATCCTCATCTGCGAGGATGACCCCATGACCCAGATGGCACTGCAACAGGTGCTCAAGGAACACCAGCTCAAGCCGGTGGAGTCCGGCGAGCAGGCAATCGAGGCGGCAGAGGGGTTTGCCCCCGAGCTGGTCATCATGGACATCAACCTGCCCGGCATCGACGGCTACGAGACCTGCCGTACCCTGCGCGGCATGGACAGCGCCCACAACGCCCAAGTGATCTTTCTGTCCAGCTACAACTCCCTGCAGGACCGCCTGCTGGCCTATGGCGTTGGCGGCAATGACTACATCGCCAAACCCTTCGATAACCGCGAACTACTGAGCAAGATCGAACTGCACGGCGGCATCGTCGAGCGCCATCAGGCCGCCTGGCGCAGCGTGGAGGAATCCACCCAGCTGCTGCTACAGGTGCAGACCTCCGCCGGCAACGTGCAGAGCGTCTCCCGTTTCATCCAGGCCACCCTGTTCTGCCATGACTTCGACAGCCTGTACTGGCACTTCTTCAAGACGGCGCGGGAGATCGAACTCGACTGCATCCTGCAGATCAGCACCCAGGACTACCTGGACACGCGCTCGGTGACGGGCAACATCAGCAACCTGGAGCAGGAAATCCTCGACATGTCCTCCACCATGGGCCGCATCCACCAGTTCGGCCAGCATCGCGCCATCTACCGCTGGAGCACCGCCACCCTGCTGGTACGCCGGGTGGGTGATTTGATCGACATCCTTGCCCTGCTGATGGACGCCCTGGAGGCCGGGATCAAAAAGATCTGCACCGAGACCCAGCTGATGCACCAGGTGGCGCAGATCCAGGAATCCAACGAGCTGATGCGCAAACGAGTAGCCGAGCAGTTTGCCACCATGGTCACCGAGATTCAGGACACCATCATCTCCCTGGGCCTGGTAGATGCCCTCGACGAGGAAGAGGAAGAGCGCCTGGCCCACATGGTGGAACAGACCCGGGAGCAGATCGACGGCGAGCTGGACAGCCTCAACCATAACAACGAAACCGTGCGCCAACTGATCGAAGAACTGCGCAAGCCGCCGCCCGAGCTGCAAGAGATGATGAACGCCTCCGCAGACGAAGAAGAAACCGGCGACATGATGTTCTTCTAAGGGCTCAGAACCTCCCTGGATGAAGAAAGGCCGCCAGGTATCGTCCCCAAGGACAACCGGGGACAGCCAATCGATCCCAACGCCCGTCCCCAAGCCAACGCCCCTGACCAAGGCGCTGGATTTTCCCGCGCCCCCGCTTTAGCATGGCCCGCTTTCAACCAGCAACCAGACCGAGCCCAGAGTGGAACTTGATGCCATCCGAGACCTGACCGCCGCCGACATGCAGGCGGTCAACCAGCTGATCCTCCAGCGCCTGCACTCCGACGTGGTGCTGATCAACCAGATCGGCGGCCACATAGTCCACAGCGGCGGCAAGCGCCTGCGCCCGCTCATCGTCCTGCTCGCCGCCCGCGCCGCCGGTTATCAGGGTAACCAACATATCGACCTGGCCGCCATCATCGAATTCATCCACACCGCCACCCTGCTGCATGACGACGTGGTCGATAACTCCGACAAGCGCCGCAACCGCGACACCGCCAACGCCGTCTGGGGCAACGCCGCCAGCGTGCTTACCGGCGACTTCCTCTACTCGCGCAGCTTCGAAATGATGGTCGCCATCGACAACATGCGCGTCATGCAAATTCTCTCCACCGCCACCAATCGCATCGCCGAAGGCGAGGTCCTGCAACTGCTCAACTGCAACAATCCGGACACCAGCGAGCAGGAATACCGCGAGGTCATACTGCGCAAGACCGCCGTCCTGTTCGAGGCCGGCAGCCGCTTAGGTGGCGTCATCGCCGGGCTGGACCAGGCCGGCGAACAGGCCCTGGCCGACTACGGCCTGCACCTGGGTATCGCCTTCCAGTTGGTGGACGATGCCCTGGACTACAGCGCCAAGGCCGAAGACCTGGGCAAAAACCTCGGCGATGACCTGGCCGAAGGCAAACCCACCCTGCCCCTGATCCGCGCCATGGCCCAAGGCAGCGCCGAGCAGGCCCGGCTGATCCGCAGCGCCATCGAAAACGGCGGCCTGGAACAGATCGACGAGATCATGGCCGTCATTGAATCCACCGATGCAATCCAGTACACTGCCCGGCTTGCGCAAGCGGAGGCAGAACAGGCCAAGCAGGCCCTAACCCCACTGCCTCCAAGCCCCGAGCGCAAAGCCCTGGCCTCACTGGCCGACTATGCAGTAAGTCGTACTTACTGAATCCACCCAATTCGGAGTGTAGCTCAGCTTGGTAGAGCACTGCCTTCGGGAGGCAGGGGTCGAAGGTTCGAATCCTTTCACTCCGACCAATTAAATCAAGCGCCTAGGAAACTACATGCAGGGCCAGATCGGCCTGCAGGTAGAAATACGGAAATCCCCCCCATCAAATTGCCCTCAATCTATCTCCTTTGGGGTAAGTCCTTGGCCAGTCGTCCTACTTCTCTGGATGCAGCACATCAACACCTGCAGTTGCTGTTAGTCATTGCCCACAATGGCTAGCTAGAACGATCTCCACCACCGTCAACCACCAGCCGCGCCTCCGCCCAGCGCCAGCCCCCGGGGTGCTGTAGGTACCATCGGGCCCCTGATCAGCATCCTTGATCAGACAGCGGCAGCCATGGCAACGCTGTGCTAAGGTGCACACATCAACATGCATTTCAGGATGTCGTATGTCCAGCACGATGACGGTTCCCCTTGATTCCGAGCTGAAAGACCGTTTGGAATCCTTGTCTGGGGCGACAAATCGCTCTAAATCCTTTCTGGCCGCAGAAGCCATTCGCGAATATGTTGAGCTCAACGAATGGCAAGTGGGCGAGATCCAGAAGGCTATCAATGAGGCCGATGCCGAGGATTTTGTCCCTGACGAGACAGTGAAGCAATTCTTCAGCAAATGGGATGTTGATGCAGGTTAAGTGGCTCCGAACTGCGCTACTGAATCTGGAGCATGAAGCAGAGTACATCCGCCAAGACAACCCGGCTGCAGCTCGCTTGATCGTGCAGCGTGTTCGCTCAGCGGTGAGCAAGCTACAGGAAAATCCTGCTATGGGTCGACCCGGTCGAATTACGGGCACCCGGGAGTTGGTGGTGCCAGATACCCGCTATATCATTCCGTATCGGGTAAGGCACGAGTATAATCGGATCGAGATACTGCGGGTGTTTCATTGCTCCCGGAAGCCGCCCGAACACTGGTGGCCGGTCTTCAGCTTGGTGCAAACAGGTCGGCTTGGCGGAGCCGCTTGATTGGGCCGAAGCTTTTGCGGTGCTCTGGGGTTGGGCCTAGTTGGCTCAGGGCCTGCAGGTGGGCCTTGGTAGGGTAGCCCTTGTGTTTGGCCAGGCCGTAGCCGGGGTAGCGGCTATCCAGCGCCTGCATCTCGCGGTCGCGGGCGGTCTTGGCCAGGATGGAGGCGGCGCTGATGGCAGGCTCCAGGGCATCGCCACCGATCAGGGCGCGGGCGGGCATCCGCAGTCCGGCGGGGATGCGATTGCCATCGATGAGTGCCTCGGTCGGCTGGATGGATAAGGCCTCTATGGCCCGGCGCATGGCCAGCAGGCTGGCCTGAAGTATGTTCAGGGCATCGATCTCCGCCGCCTCGGCCCGGCCCAGGGCCCAGGCCAGGGCCTTGGCCTTGATCTCCGGCTCCAGCTGTTCGCGGCGTTTTTCGCTGAGTTTTTTGGAGTCGTTCAGACCGAGGATGGGCCGGGCGGGGTCGAGGATCACCGCCGCGCTGACCACGGCGCCGATCAGCGGCCCGCGTCCGGCCTCGTCCACCCCGGCGATGAGGATCAGCCGTTCAGAGCGCATGACCGCGGCTCCTGAGCAGTTCCAACACCGCATCGGCCGCCAGCCGGGCGCTGTCCAGGCGCAGCTCGGCGTGGATTTCGGCATAGCGCTGAGCGATTTGCTGGCGCCGCTCGGGGTCTTCCAGCAGGGCCAGCAGGGCATCGGCCAGGGCCTGGGGCTGGCAGCGTTCCTGGATGAACTCGGGGGCCAGCTCGGCCTGGGCCAGCAGATTGGCCATGGCCACCCAAGGCACCCGCAGCAGGCGGCGCACCAGGGCAAAGCTGAGGCCATTCATGCGATAGGCCACCACCATGGGGCGCTTGTGCATCAGACCCTCGATGGTGGCGGTGCCCGAGGCGGTGAGCAGCAGATCGGCGGCGGCCATGGCCAGGTGAGAGTCATCCAGCAGCTGGATCGGCGGCGGATCGGCCAGCGCCGCCAGCTGGGCGCGCACCTGCTGGCCCTGGCTGGCCCCGGCCAGGGGCAGGATCAGGCGCAGGCCGGGACGCTGGCGCAAGAGCAGCCGCACGGCCTGGATGAAGGGCCCGGTCAGGCGCTTGATCTCGGCGCCGCGGCTGCCGGGCAGCAGGGCCAGCACCTCGTCATCCTCGGTCAGACCGAGCCGGGCGCGGGCACCGGCGCGGTCGATCTGCAAGGGGATCTGTTGCGCCAGCGGGTGGCCGACGTAGCGGGCGTTGACGCCGTGTTTTTGGAGAAATTCAAGCTCGAAGGGAAAGATGGACAGCACCAGGTCACAGGCCTGGGTCAATATACGCACCCGGCCCTGACGCCAGGCCCAGAAGCTGGGGCTGACGTAGTGCACCGTGGGGATACCGGCGGCGCGCAGTTGGCGCTCCAGGGCCAGGTTGAAGTCGGGGGCGTCAATGCCGATGAACAGGTCAGGACGGCTGGCGAGAAAGTGACGGGCCAGCTGGCGGCGGGCGCGCAGCAGGCGGGGCAGGTGGCGCAGCACCTCGAACAGGCCCATCAGCGCCAGCTCCTCGGGCGGCAGCAGACTGCGGCAACCGGCGTCTTGCAGGCGCGCTCCAACCACGCCTTCGAACTCTACCGCGCCCAGCCGCTGCCTGAGTTCCAGCAGCAGGCCCTCGCCCAGGCGATCCGCCGATACCTCATAGGCCATGATGGCGATGCGGAGCATGGCTTAGCCTAGCAACGCCAGAACCAAGGATCGGATCGCAAAGCAAGCGCAAAGAACGCAAAGCATTACAAGCGTTGTGAACCCGTGACCCGGATGCAGCAAAGCGATCCCTATCGGCATACTGGCCAGCGGGATACCCGGATATCTCCCCCGGGATTGAAACCCTTGCTCAAATGTAATTCGCATTCGTTGCGTTGACTGCTCGTAACCGACAGCGCACATAGCACTTGATCTGACCTGGATCATTTCCATTGCGAATACCCTTTTGTTATGCACCACTAGCAAAAATAAAACCGTTACCTTTTCCATGCTATGACACTCTCATCCACCAAACCGCGCGGCTAAACCAGTGAGAGTTCTATTCTCAGCAATCTCATCATGTGGAATCAGCAGGTAGCGCCATGGCTTACCGCCATAGGTGCTCGCATGGTCCGATGCATTGACACACCATTTGATCGCCACTTCCTTTTTGGCAATTACAATCGGATCATCCAGTTCCTTGCGCATTTTTGGTTCCAACATGTAGATCATGTCGGCCGTCTCGGCCACGAAGTCCGGTTGGTATTCCGGATGGTCCGCGCCTGACTTGTAGTAGATCTGAAATTGTCCTTTTGCCGGCTTGAACCAACGAATGGCGTCGCGTTCAAGTATCACCGCCAGCTTGCGTTCCGTGTCGGAGTCGAATTTTTGCACGGGATAGAGACAACGCTGGAAATTACCGAACAGGTATCTCGCCATATTGCTCTTGTCCGCTGGAGCAACCCGGTAATCGGCGGGCGGTTCTTGCACGGAAGAGGTATAGGCGCTCTGCTTCAGCTCGGTGAAGCCCTTGCTGACCTTCACTTCATATTAATCGTTGCAAAAGTATTGGCAGTTTATCCCAAGGCTTCCAATATATACCGGGTGCTGTCCATTCTGAAGAAACTGCGAATGAGCGAGCCCTGCTTCTGGATAGAGCGCAGTATGGACGTCAGGTGCCGCTTCATATCGCGCAGGTTGAATATTGAAAGTTGGCTCAAGCGTCGCTTGGCATGGTTCCACACCTGCTCATCGGGATTGAGCTCCGGGGAATATGCGGGCAGGAAAGCCAGCAGTATCTTGCCCTCCTGTTCAGCGATGAATCGCTGCGTTTCCTTGCTGTGGTGATAGCGGGCATTGTCGGTAATGACCAAGATCGGCTGGCCGGCATCACGGTGCAGCTTTTTCAGGAAGGCGATAAATTTCGTCGAGTTCATTTTGTCTTCGATAAAGCTGAAACGCATGTCGCCGCGAGGCGAGACCGCGCTGATCACCTTCAGACCAAAGCGGCCACCGCTGTTCTTCACCACGGGCGTTTGGCCGATCTTGCCCCAGGTCAGGCCGCGATGGGCATCACTGCGCACTGCAGCCTCATCCACGAAGAAGATGGCCGCGCCAAGGCGCTGCGCCTGTGCCACGGCCTCGGGAAAGGTTTCCTTGAGGTAGCGGTCGATCTTGCGCGGGTCTTGCTGGTAGGACTTGTAGATGGGGCGCTGCGGGCTGAGGCCCAAATGCCTCAGCAGACGACTGACGGCGCTCTTGCTCAGTTTGACCTTGCGTTCCTTTTCGATCAGCGTCCGTAAGGCATTGAGTGTCCACAGGCAGAAATCGAACTGGTACTGCTGCGGGTTTCCCAGGGTTACCGCGTAATAGACCCAGCGCATGTCTTCCGTTGACAGTTTGCGCGGACGGCCACTGCGCGCTCCCTCACGTAACGCATCCCAGCCACCACTGCGATACAGAGACAGCCAGTTAAACACGGAGCGTTCCGGCACATTGTAAATTCGCTGCACTAAATGCACAGGCTCTTGCCTCAACACGATGGCCTCGACCACCTCCCTACGGCGCTGTTCACGTATTTCGATCTGTGTGCTCATGCAGCCAATTATATACTGCCATTACTTATGCAACAATTAATACCCTGCCGCCTCTTCCCAATAATGTTCCTGCATCTGCACGTGAATAAACCGTGCGATATCCCGTTGAAAGCAGCGCAGCACTTTGCGTGACTCTTCATCGGAGAGATAGGTCTGAAAATGGCGCACCGTTTGTGACGCCAGGTCGTAGAGCAGGTCGGCATGCTCATCGTAGGAAATATCATCGAAATCCACAAGACCGCTCACCACATAATCTTCCAGCCGCTCTTCTTCGATACCGCCTCGACCAAGCGCCAGGACTTCACGCTCATTGGTGCGCAGCGTCTGAATCCATAGCTCATCTGACACCGCCGGATATCTCAATGTATCCAGGTTCAGCGTAAAGGGCTTGAAGCCTGACTGCACCTCACCCCGAGGCACCACCAGGATGCGTGGGATATCGATCGTCTGTTGCGTGACCAGCTCCACGGTCCTGGCCACCACGGCGGCGATGTCCGGCTTCTCGGTCAGACCTTCTAGTTCCATTTGTCCCGGCGTGCGTTGCTCCTCGACCGCTCTGACGATGGCGGCCTGAATCTCCGGCTTCTTCAGGTGTTCGACCGTCGGCAATGACTGCGGCTGATTTTCATATTGTTTGATAACCTCGTAAGCAATCTGCGCGACTTTTTGTTCTTCCGGCTTACTGAATGCAGGCGCCTCATCCTGCCCGGCCAGGGTCGTACTGCTCGTCACCTGTGCAGGCTTGAATCCCAGTCGGGTGGCCAGCTGCGATTGCGAAACCACCGTAACTGTTTTCTCTCCCAGTTCATCTGCATCCAGCACTACTGCCTGCAGCCGAATGGTGGAATCCGGTTTATTGGCCTCCTCGATGATCTCCTGGAACTTGTCATGGGCGATGATATTCAGCCGGTCCAGGGCGGTCACGCCAGTACGTTTGCCATAAGGCAAACGCAGACCACGTCCGATGGATTGCTCGATAAGGATGCGGGCATTGGCGGCTCGCAGAGGCACAATGGTGTAAAGATTGGTTACGTCCCAGCCTTCCTTGAGCATGTTGACGTGAATCACAATCTCGGTCGGCTCGGAGGTCAGCTCGACCTTGAGCAGGCGCTCCACCATCTCATCCTCCTTCGCGCCGGTCTGGCTGGAATCCACCTGGATAACTTTATCCTTGTAGCGTCCCTCGAAAAACCCGTCCGATTGGATCAAGGACAACAACTGACCCGCATGAGTCGTATCCCGCGCGATCACCAGCAAGAAGGGCTTGACGATAGCGTTACCGCTTTCGCGAGCGTAGGTCTCCAGCTCCACCTTGACACTTTCGTGCAGACGCAAGCCGTCTTCGAGCTTCAGGCGCTCAATCTCTTCCGCCGACATCCCGGCCGGGTTGAAGTCCTTGCGCGTGACCACCGCTGGCTCTTTCACAAAGCCATCGGCCATGGCCCTGCCCAGCGGATAGTCGTAAATGACGTTCTTAAAGGTTACCGCTCCGCGCGCCGACTCTACGCAGGGGGTAGCCGTCAGCTCAAGGCCAAGGATAGGTCGTAATTCATTGATCGCCCTGATCCCGGCGCTGGCACGATAGCGGTGTGATTCATCCATCAACATCACCAGATCAGGCAACCCGGCCAGATAGTCGAAGTAACTCTCACCGATGTATTCCGACAGCCGTTTGATGCGGGGAGATTTGCCACCGCGCACCTCAGAATTAATCTTGGAGATATTAAAGATGTTGACCCGCACACCACCAAACAGCGAGCCACTTGCCGGGTCACGCTGGTCGTAATTGTCGCCAGTAATAATGGCAGGTGTATTGGTTGCAAACTCCGCAATCCCCTTGAATACATACTTGGGCGTGTTAGGCGTGAAGTCCGCAATCAGCTTGTTGTAGATAGTCAGGTTCGGCGCCAACACAAAGAAGTTGTTGATGCCATGGGCCAGATGCAGATAACTGATAAAGGCACCCATAAGCCGCGTCTTGCCTACGCCGGTAGCCAGGGCAAAACACAGCGAGGGAAATTCGCGCTCGAAATCGGTAACCGTCGGAAACTCGCTGCGGATAATCTCCAGCACCGCATTGATGTCCGGCTCTTTACCGGGTGGCGCAATCTCCGTGATGCGATCGAGAATCTCCAGCGATCGACGCTGCGGTGGGCGCAGGCTCAGACGGCCGGTAATGGAATTGACATGGCGGTTCATTTCTTGCTGGTTCCTTTTTTCTTGACTGCCTTCTTAGACGGTGCATTTTGCGGAATAAGAAAACGTAGCTCCCGACGCAATTCCTGTTGCAACTCTTCCACAGTCGGTAAATAGAGTTGGTAACGGCTCGTGAATATATTGCGTTTCAGTTGCTCACCCAAGGTGTATTTCACCACCGCGTCATTCTTGTCCGGGCACAGGATCAGCCCCAAGGTGGGGTTGTCCCCTTCGGTGCGTCGCTCGCGGTCGTAATAATTCACATAGAACTGAATCTGCCCCAGGTCAGCGTGCGTCAGCTTACCCACCTTCAAGTCGATGAGAACATAACACTTCAGAATGGCGTGATAAAAAACCAGGTCGATGTAAAAATGGTCACCGTCAAGGGTAATGCGCTCCTGCCGTGAGACAAAGGCGAAGCCCTTACCAAGCTCCAGCAGGAAGGTTTTCAGATTACCGATCAGCGCCTGTTCCAGCATCGATTCAACCAGACGCGGTGACTCCGGCAAACTGAGGAACTCCAGCACCATCGGATCCTTGAGTACATCCATAGGTCGTGTTACCTCCTGACCTTGACGCGCCAGTCGCATCAGTCCCTTTTTGTCGCGGCTTTTTGCCAGCCGGTCGAACAACAGGCTGCCTATTTGCCGAGACAGCTCGCGCACCGACCAAGCGTTGTTAATCGCCTCGACCTCATAAAACGCGCGGGCCTCCGGCCTCGTCACCCGTAAGAGACTGCGGTAGTGGCTCCAGGACAGATTCGGACTCACTAGTGTCCCGTTAAATTATCGAATAAATCCAATTGCTTAGGGTTGCCATGGTCTTCCTGCGCGCGATCTCTTAAATTAAGTACTTGTTCTATAGATGTTTTCTCAAACAAGGTTAGGCTCAGAACCTGTAGGATTGTGTAGAGATCGGCCTTGATGTCGTGGCGCTTTTTGATGATGGCCACGAGCACGTAGACTGAGATGGCAATCCAGATTTGGCTTTTGACCGCATTCTCTGTGGTGCCGAAAAACGACTTGATGCGTAGATGCTGCTTGATCCATTTGAAGAACAACTCCACTTGCCAGCGATAGCGGTATAGGTCGGCCACCGTCTGTGCCTTGACGCTGAAATTGTTGGTCAGAAAATCGAATGTCTTGCCGGTCTGGGTATCGTGATACTTGATCCGGCGTAACGGCTGCGGGTAATCGACGGCTGAGCGCACACCCGTGAGTACGACGGTCTGATCGCAGCGCACCCCGCCGGCGGTGTCGACGGGATGGGAATAGCGGCGCCGATACTTGGTATTGGATTTGGCGCGGATGACAAAGAATGCGCCTGCGGCGTTCAAGGTGAATAAGCGTCGGAAGTCCACATAGCCACGGTCCATGATGTAGAAAGCGCCCGGTTCCGGCAGCAACATATCGAGGGCGTTGACGTCGTGTACCTTGCCGTCCGTGATATGGATAAACGTGGGGATGTTGCCACGCAGGTCCAGCAGGGTATGAAGCTTGACGGCAGACTTGGTGGTACGAAACAGCGCCCAAGGGAATATCGATAGACACAGGTCGATGGTGGAGGCATCCAGCGCATAGACCGTATTGTCCAGTTCCAGCCCTAGGTCTTCGTCGGCATAGAGAGGGCGGGCGACACGAATCAGGGCTTGTGCGAAGTCGGCGTAGATACGCCAGTCCCGACGCTCGTTGGCTTTTGCCAGGGTATTGCGCGCGACGGAGGGAGCACGAAGCCCCATGTGATAAAGCTTGCTCTGGTGGGCACGAAGGCAAGCCTCGATGTCGCGCAAGCTCTCCCGATAAGTGAGCTGGGCAAAGGCCATGACATAGTATTGGTCGAGACAGCGGAAATGCTTGACGTAGTGTTCGCCTCGATAGCGAGCGACACAACGCCGAAAAGTGTGCAGTGGCAAGTGCGCCATGACCTGCGAGAAAATCAGCCTGCCGGTGTACATGATCTATCCTCGTTGGAGTCCAGCAGGAATGATCAATGGGTATCGGATCGATTTTCAAGTTGCTAACACCACAAATTTTAGAAATTACCAAATAGAAACATTATCTTGCAGGGATCTATGGCTTTTTTAACGGGACACTAGTGATTCGGACTCAAGGTACCCGGTTGCCATGAACCGTCGGACTCCGTCCTGCTCGATTTCCGAGACACCGTCTCGGAAATTATGGGAAGACTAAAATTCCGTGACACCGTCCCGGAAATCAAGTGCGGGTATTCAAGATAGAACTGCCGAAACGCCTCCAGATTGTCCACCGAGTAACCACGGCCAACCTCACGCCCCAAACGGTCAGACAAATCAGCCAACAGCTTGCGGCCATAGTCAGCACGTTTCATGCCTCCTTGTTCCTCCTCCACAATCTCACGCCCGATCAGCCAGTTTGCCAACACCTGCGTGGTATTGACCGTGCGGGCAATACTGGCGTGGGCCGATTCGAGAATCTCCCGGATGCGGTCGAAAAGAGGCGCGGCAACTGGCGCTGGTTTCTTAGGCTTCGTTGCCATGCTATTCCTCCCCCTCGCCAAACAGCGACGCCTGCCCCGAATTTGCTTTTTCCTCCCTCTCCCTCCGGGAAAGGGTTGGGCTGAGGGAATCCTGAATTGAAGGCGGTGCCTCCGGCAGGTTCTCCACCTTGAGGCTGTAATCATCGTGCCCCCACTCGCAGCGCTTGAGTACCGCTAGGGGGATCTTTTTCACTGTCAAATTTGGCCAGCGCTCCGCCTTGCCCCGGAAGGCAGAGCACAGCACCAACAGGCTCCGCTCCGTGCCCACGTCCTCGCTCAAGGCATTGAGCTGGTCGGCGGTCAAACTCTGTGTGGTGACATAGATGAAGTCCCGCTCGGTGGAACGGCCGTGCTGCCAATACACTGCATCCGATGGTGCATAGGTGAAGCCCTCCAGCTTGCAGGCCGCCTCCGCCAGCATGGTGGCGTTGAATTCCTTGCTGATGACCCAGTTGCCCCACTTGTCCTTTTCCAACAACGAGGGCGCAAGTTTGTAATAACGGAAACCGCCGCCGCCTTGCCAGTTGACGGCCTTGCTGATGCCGCCCTGGTCCGCACCATCCACCACCTTCTTGAGGCGGGGAATGATGTGCGTATGGCAGTGCTCGCCCAACTCGATCATGATCCAGCGGCGACCCATTTTGTGTGCCACGGCACCGGTTGTGCCAGAGCCGGCGAAAGAGTCGAGAACAAGGTCGCCTGGATTCGTGGCGATGTGGAGAATACGTTCGATGAGGCGCTCTGGTTTAGGTGTATCAAACGATTCATCCGCGCCATATAGTGCATGCATTTCCCTCTTTGCCTCATCAGTGTGCCCTGCGTCTTCATGTGGCCACCATGTCCATGGGGCCATGCCCTCAATGTCCTTTAGAAATTGAATACGAGAAGGAACAGCATTTCCATCTTTTCCGAAATAAACTCTATTATCTCGCAATAGTTCATTGTATTTGCTTTCGATAACCTTCCAGCACGACCCCGCTGGTGGTTTATGTCTCTTACCTGTTATCGGTGAACTAATTTCGTACATCTGATTAGGTCTATAGCCCTGTGCTGAAAGAGAAACTGCTCGCCACAGACCCCCTGGATCATTGTTTGGATTCTTATAAACTTTTTTTTGCTTCTCACCTAATGGCAGCTTATTCCGAATAGCCTTGAAGGTTTTCTTGTCCTTTACATAAGTCAACACATATTCATGAGCATCCCCAATAGCTTCACGATTTTCTCTCGAATAACGCTTCTGCCATACGTTTGTAGCCAGGAAACTACCCCTTCCACAGATCTCATCCATAAGTACCCTAAGGTATGGCATCTCTCTATCATCAATAGAGATCCATATCGTCCCCTCCGTTGGATGAAGAAGTCGCCATAGAATGGCAAGTCGTTCCCGAACAAGAGATAACCAAAGAGAATGTTCCACTCCATCGTCGTAGTGTTCAAATGCACTTCCAGTATTATATGGCGGATCGATATAAATACACTTCACCTTCCCAGAAAACTCCGCCTCCAACGCCTTCAACGCCAGCAGGTTGTCCCCGAAGATAAGCCGGTTATCAAAGATGTCGTTCTCCGTTACCCGATGTTTGGCGTGGTGGGACTTCTCCGAGTCTTCCAGCAGAATCCTCGGCTCCAGTTTCGACCGGTTTTCTTTACCGATCCAGGTGAGTTCTAGTCTTTGTTTTTTCATATCAATGCTTCAATTCTGTGAATTCAGGCAAGCAATTGCTCCAGTCTTTGCAGCCATCCGTCGAAGCGCGGACACGTCTGGCGCATCGCATCCAGACCGATATCGCACGCGATCAGCGGGCCGTGGAAGGTTTTCTCGTATTCTGGCATCAATGCCAGAATACGTTTTGATGGTGCGGTTTGCGGGTTGTCATTAATGTCCTCCGGACCCTGGTGTTGAACAACAGAACTCAAACCGGCCACAACATCTATACTATCCGTCCAGTCAGAGAATTTTTCGGGCTGCACGAATAACAGCGCCTCGAACTCATGCACCATCAGGTTTGGAATGAAGTTCGGCTCGTTCACATCCTGTGTCAGTGCGGCCTCAAGAAATGCCGCTTTTTGGGCGCCGTTACCGTTCAAAGGGTATTGTGCGGACGACTTGCCGGGAAAGTCATTGGGCAATGCATAAAGGTCAAACATGGTCGAAACGCAGGCAGTGCGATCCTGCCTGCATAGGCGAATTAGCTGCGGTCTGATCTTGCCATAACTCGTGACGCCACCTTTATAACCCGGGCTTGTGCGTACGATAATTGGTGTGATGAACAGACTCGACCTGGCATAGTTCGGAGTGAGCAATTCACGGACGAAGGTTTCCTCGGTCTGGCCTTCTACGAGCAGATATAGCCGCTTCATTTCGCCGGCCTCCCACCGAGCAAGTTCTTCTTCCATAGTTCACCGAGGGTGAACTCATTCAACCATTCCGAAAGTGCCGTGACGTCGGGCCGTTTTAGTGTAGAGCCTCCCTCCAGTTTATCTACGATGATGAGATCCTCCACCTCGAATTCGTTAACTAGCTCGACAGATTGGGTGGAGACAATCATTTGATGCTTTTCCGAGGTGGATTTCATCAACGCACCGAGCACGGTGATCGCGTAGGGGTGTAGGCCCAACTCAGGCTCATCCACAAGAATCGTGGCTGGCATGAATTGCTCAGGCTGTAACAGCACTGTGGCAAGGCAGACGAAGCGAAGCGTACCGTCGGACATCGCGCTTGCGGAAAAAGGTACGTCCTGTCCAGCCTCAGTCCACTCCAGCTGGATTTTTTCCCTGTTATCTACTGTCGGGCGAAGATGAAAATCACCAAAAAATGGAGCGACGAGCTGAACGGCTTTCACGATACGCTTGTAGTGCGACTCGTGTTGATTTTTGAGGCGATATAGGAATGCCGCGAGATTACGAGCGTCATCGCGCAGATATTCATTGTCGTTAATACCATGAATCTGCTTGACCAGTGCGCTTTGGCTGGTGTCATGAAAATGATAGACCCGCCAACTACGCATGGCCGGTACGACATAATCATAAATATTGGTTTTGCCCTTCTGCGATTCGGCATAGGACTCAAAATGTCCCGACTGCGGACGCCAATCGCCATGCATGTTCCACCAGAGACATTCGTTCGCGAACATTATGCGATTGTCTTGGGTCGGGGTGAGTATGAACTTGTAGCCATTGTTACCGAAGTACAGCTCAGCGCTCAATTGCTCAGTCTTCTTACGGCCGAAGTAGAGCAACGCATCCGGTCCACCAGCCGACCCCACTGACGCCTGTAGTTGCTGATCCAGAATTCGGCTGATCAGTCGAAAAAAACCAATGAAGTTGGATTTACCTGCACCATTGGCACCGATCAATAAATTCAACTTTCCCAGTTCAAGATCACATTCTGCTATGGATTTGTAGCCGTGCAGGATCATCCTGGAGATTTGGTTTAAATCGTTTACTTTTTTAATCATCTCAACACCCGGTTGTTAGACGGAACATCATGCGGTGTCCATTGCACAAAGAACAGCCTATCGCATTCATCCTAATAAGAGCATTTGGCCACAGAGCCACAGAGCACACAGAGAAAAAATCAATGAGTTAGAAAGCGAACATTTAACACCTTCTAGGTGAGTCTGGTCTGAGATGTAAATCATTGAAACAATTCTGTGATCTCGGCTCTGGCTCCAGGCTTCGCTCTACCTCCTCCGTCGGGCCTACAGGGAGGTAGGTCATGCCAAACCGATGACTGGATCATCGGTGGCCCTGGAGTCGTCGGCTTTGGCTCCAGGCTTCGCTCTACCTCCTCCGTCGGGCCTACAGGGAGGTAGGTCATGCCAAACCGATGACTGGATCATCGGTGGCCCTGGAGTCGTCTGTGTCTCTGTGGCTTAACTGAGGAATATAGGATCAAGGATCTCTGCCCGGATAGCAGAGCCAGCCCGTGTGAAAACAGCGAGGACAGGCAACAGAGGTCTATTTAGTTCGACCGGTGTTTCGCAGGGGATCATAGCCTTGTGGCTACCGACAAAATCCTCGCCAAATCCCTGTGAGAGCGCGGCCAGCACCTGGGCAGGTGAATAATCAAACAGGGGCTTGAACGCCTCGGACATTACATAGGATCTAACCTTGGTGTCGTAATCGAGATTTTGGGCACCAGCTCTCTATAGAGGGTGATATCGAGCGTTGCCGCCGCCTCCCCAATACCAAACCGGGACACAACAGCCAACCTCAGCGGGAAGCTGACTGCTGACAACTGGTGGCCGCTCCCCATCAGCGCACTATGCCACGGTTGCTATCCTGCAGGAATTCGCTCAGGCAGAGCAGTTCGCTGTGGCCCTGGGCCAGCTCGGCGATGGCCTGGCGGGACTCTTCCAGCTTCAGGCCGGATTTGTACAGCAATCGGTAGGCCTGCTTGAGGGTGCGCTGGGCCTGCTCGGAGAAACCACGGCGGGCCAGGCCCTTGCTGTTGATGCCGTGGGGCTCGGCCGGGTTGCCCGCCACCAGCAGGTAGGGCGGTACATCCCGGGTGATGGCCGTGTTCATGCCGATGAAGCTGTGGGCACCGACCTGACAGAACTGGTGCACCAGGGCGAAACCGCTGAGGATGGCCCAGTCCTGGATATGCACATGGCCACCGAGGGAGGCGGCGTTGGACATGATGACGTTGTCGCCGAGGACGCAGTCGTGTGCGACGTGGGTATAGGCCATGAGCAGGCAGTCATTGCCGATGCGGGTCTCGCCCCGGTCCTGCACCGTGCCCCGGTTGATGGTGGCGTATTCGCGGATGGTGTTGCGCTCGCCGATCTCCAGCCGGGTGTTCTCGCCGGCGTATTTCTTGTCCTGCGGGGCATCGCCCACCGAGGCGAACTGAAAGATGCGATTGTCCCGGCCGATGCGTGTGGGTCCCTTGATCACCACATGGGAGCCGATCACGCAGCCGGGACCTATCTCCACCTCCGCACCTATGACGCTGAAGGGGCCAACCACCACGTCATCCGCCAGGCGGGCGCGGTCATCGACCACCGCTCGGGGATCAATCATCTCAGTGCTCCCGCGAGGTACACATGATCTCGGCACTGGCGGCCAGGGCACCATCCACCCGCGCCTGGGTGCTGAACATCCAGATGCCGCGCTTGCTGCCCTTGATCACCACCTCCAGGTCCAGGCGGTCGCCGGGCTCGACCATGCGCTTGAAGCGGGCCTTGTCTATGCCGACCAGATAATAGAGGGAGCGCTCGCTGGTCTGCTCCGGGGCCGATTCCATCGCCAACAGGCCGGTGGCCTGGGCCAGGGCCTCAAGGATGAGCACGCCGGGCATCACCGGCTTGGCCGGAAAATGGCCGGCGAAGAAGGGCTCGTTGTAGCTGACGTTCTTATAGCCGCGCAGCCGCTCACCGACCAGGCATTCTTCCACCCGGTCGATGAGCAAAAAGGGATAGCGGTGAGGCAACAACTCCATCACCCGTTTGATATCCATGGAAATCAATGGTCTTCTCCCGCGCCGGGGCGCCGCTGTGGTTCGGATGGGGTGTCTGAGTGGCGCTCAAGCCGCGCCTCCAGCTGTTTGATACGCCGCTCCAGCTGTTCCAGTCGGCGCAGTTGTGCCATGTTCTTCAGCCAGTCCTTGTTCGGCTGGGCCGGCAGGCTGCTGCTGTAGCTGCCCGGCTCCTTAAGCGAGCGGGTCACCAGGCTTTGGGCATTGACCTGTACCCCAGCGGCCAGCTCCAGGTGGCCGAGCACGGCCGTGGCACCGCCCAGGGTACAGTGGCGGCCGATGCGGGTGGATCCGGCGATACCGCTGCAGGCGGCAATGGCGCTGTGCTCGCCCAGCTCGACGTTGTGCGCGATCTGGATCAGGTTGTCCAGCTTGACCCCGTCGTGAATCCGCGTATCCCGCAGCGAGCCACGATCGATACAGGTGTTGGCACCGATCTCCACGTCATTGCCCAGCTGTACACCCCCCAGCTGGGGTACCTTGACCCAGCTGCCGGCGTCGTTGGCAAAGCCAAAGCCATCGGCCCCCAGCACGGCACCGGGCTGGATCAGCACCCGCTCGCCCAACACCACCCCAGCCAACAGGGTGACCCGTGCCAACAGGCGGCAATCGGCACCGATCTGGCAGTTGGTGCCGATGATGCAGCCCGGGCCTATGTCCACCCGCTCGCCCAGCACGGCACCGGACTCGATCACCGCCAGCGGGCCGACCCGCACCGACTCGGCCAGCCGGGCATCGGCCGCCACCACGGCGCTGGGATGCACCCCAGGCGAGCGCACAGGCTCGGGATACAGCAGGCCCGCTGCGCGGGCGTAGGTCAGGTAGGGGTTGTCTGAGATCAGCGCGGCACAGGGGCAGTCCGCCAGCCAATCCTGGCGCAACACCACCGCCGAGGCCTGGGTCTCGGCCAAATGACGCCGGTATTTGCGGTTGGCCAGAAAGCTCAGGGCACCGGGCTCGGCGTCCTCCAGGGGGGCAATCCGATCAATCGGGGTGGCCGGATCGCCGCTATGGCCGACACCCAGCGCCGATGCCAGTTGTTGCAGGGAATAGCGCAAGCCAGGCCGTCCGGATCAGTTCGCCCCCAGCTCCTTGAGGATCTTATCGGTCAGGTCGATGCGCTCGCTGAAAAAGACCACGCCGTCCTCCACCACCAGGTCAAATTCATTGGCCTTGGCGTATTCGCGGATGGTCTCGCCGATCCTCATGCGCAGGCGGTTGGACTCCTCGTTGCGGCGCAGGTTGAAGTCCTCGCGGAAGGCGGCACGGTCGTTGTTCAGCTTGCGGGTGCGCGAGAGTATGTCTTTCTCCAGCCGACCACGCTCTTCTGCATCCATGCCGGGGCCGTCCTTCAACAGCTTCTGCTCCAGCTCTTGCAGGCGTTTCTGCTTGGCCACCAGGTCGCTCTCGCGGGACTTGAACTCGTTTTGCAGCAGCAGTCGGGCCTCTTCGTACTGGGGCGAGTTTTCGACGATCTTGGCCGAGTTGACAAAGCCGATCTTCAGCTCCTGGGCGACAAGCCAGGTCGAGCACAGCAGCAGGCCAAGGGCCAGCAAGGGGCGGGAAAAACGCATCAATTTACACCTCCGGTACGGGCAGGATTCAGAAGGCCGAGCCCAGGGTGAACTGGAAGCGCTGCTCCTTGTCGCCGGGCTCGCTGACGATGGGCTCGGCCAGGCTCAGGCCGAGCGGACCCACGGGCGATAGCCAGACCATGGCCAGACCGGCCGAGGCGCGCAGGTCGTCGGCATCGAATTCGTTGCTGTCGTCAAATACATTGCCCACGTCGATGAAGGCGCTGAAGCGCACGCTCTGGCCCACCAGGTCGAACGGCGGCGGGAAGTACAGCTCGATATTGCCGACGGTCTTCAGTGAGCCGCCGATGGGGTCGGTGGAGGCCCCGGTGCCCAGAGGCCCCAGGGTGTTGTCCTCGAACCCGCGCACGCTCTTGGGACCACCGGCGAAGAAGTTTTCATAGAAGGGCAGCTCGGTGGTGTCGCCGTAGCTGTCGCCATAGCCTATGTCCAGCTTCAGACCCAGGGTCAGGCCGTCCTCGATGATGGGGAAGTAACGCTGATGCCGGTAGCCGAGCTTGTAGTACTCCAGGTCGCTGCCGGGCAGGGTGAATTCACCGTACAGGCTCTGCTTGCCGCCCCGGGTGGGGAAGAAGCTGTGGTTAGTGGAGTTGTGGCTCCAGTTCAGCGAGACCTTGTAGTTGAGGAAATCATTGCCGTTCTGGGCAACGAAGTCGGTGATCTCGTTGGGCACCACGCTGCCCAGCTTGAAGTCGATGCTTTCTATGTCAAAGGCCAGGCCGATCTTGTCGGTCTCGTTCACCGGTATGGCGAAGTTCACCCCGATCACCCCGGTATCGGTGACGTAGTCGGCGGTGCCGGCCTCGTCGAAGTCGGTGGAGCGGTACATCAGATTGAAGCCACGGCCGACGCCATCCACGGTGTAATAGGGGTTGAAGTAGGACAGCTGATAGTGGGTGTTGACATCACTGGTGTTGAAGGCAAAGCCGACCTTCTTGCCGGTGCCCAGGAAGTTGGCCTGGTTGATACTGGTGCTGAAGATCACCCCCTCGGACTGGGAGTAGCCCAGGCCGGCCATGATCGAGCCCGAGGCCTTTTCCTTGACGCTGACGTCTATGTCCACCTGATCGGCGGAGCCGGGTACGGGCCGGGTCTGCAGGTTGACGTCTTCAAAATAGCCCAGGCGCTGCAGGCGGTCCTTGGACAGCTTGACCTTGGAGGCGGAGAACCAGGCCGATTCCATCTGGCGGAACTCGCGCCGCAGCACCTCGTCACGGGTGCGGGTGTTGCCCTTCATGCTGATGCGGCGCACATAGACGCGCTTGCCGGGATCGACAAAGAAGGTCAGGGCGACCTGCTTCTGTTCGCTGTTGATATCGGGGATGGTGTTGACGTTGGCGAAGGCATAGCCGCTATCGCCCAGGAGTTCGCTGATACGCTCGGCGCTCTTGAGCACCTTCTTGCGGTTGAACACCTCGCCCCGGCTGATATCGATCAGGGGGTAGAACTCCTCCGGGTCCACCACCAGATTGCCGGCCAGACGCAGGTCGTTGATGGTGAAGACATCGCCCTCGCGGATGTTGACGGTGACGTAGATGTCCTTCTTGTCCGGCGAGATGGTCACCTGGGTGGAGTCGATGCGGAAGTTGATGAAGCCCCGGTCCAGGTAGAAGGACTTGAGGGTCTCCAGATCACCCGCCAGCTTCTGCCGGGAGTACTGGTCCTCCTTGGTGAAAGAGGACAGCCAGCTGCCATTGGATAGCTGCATCAGGTCCAGCAGGTCGTCCTCGTCGAAGGCCTGGTTGCCAACGATGTTGATCTGCTTGATGCGCGCCGATTCACCCTCGGAGATGCGGATACTTACCGCCACCCGATTGCGCTCCAGGGGGGTGACATCGGACTCCAGGGTCATGGCGTACTTGCCCAGGCTGAAGTACTGGCGGTTGAGTTCACGCTCGATCCGATCCAGCACCGAACGGCTGAACACTCGGCCCTCGGCCAGGCCTATGTCCTTCAGGCCCTGCAGCAGGGGCTCCTTTTCGATGCTCTTGTTGCCGGAGATGCTGATCTTGGCAATTGCCGGGCGCTCCTGCACGCTGACCACCAGCACATTGCCCTCGCGCTCCAGGCGCACGTCCTTGAAGAAGCCGGTGCGATAGAGGGAGCGGATCACCTCGCCGGTCATATCGGGGGCAATGGTCTCGCCGATCTGCACCGGCAGATAGTTGAACACGGTACCGGCGGAGATGCGTTGCAGGCCCTCAACCCGAATATCCTCCACTTTGAAGCTCTGAGCCGCAGCGCTCAGGGCAAAACCCAGCAGAAACAGGGCGGTGACAAGTCGCGGAAGCTGTGCAGAAAGGCCCATAATCACTCAATCCAGGTTGGTTTTGGCCGGCACCTCCGCATTGGGCGGCAACCGGGTGGGGAATGAACAGAATTGGGGCCGATTATAGGGGGGAAAGGGGAGGATGAGAAGCGCTAAAAGCCAGCACCCGGTCAGGTAATATCTTTATATTTCAATCAATTAGAATGAAGACAAGTTGATAAATCACATTAACTAGCGGCCTTTAGCTCCTATTTTAGAAGCCGAATAATATCCACGTAGAAGGCCAGTATCATCAATGAAAAAAGAAGCCCCAGACCCAGCCGCTGGGTCTGCTCCAGGGCCTGATCGCTGAGGGGCTTGCCGCGCAGGGCCTCGATCAGGATATAGACCAGATGACCGCCGTCCAGCACCGGCACCGGCAGCAGGTTGAGCACCGCCAGGCTGACGCTGACCAGGGCGAGGAACTTGAGAAAGGGGATGAAGCCGTAATCGGCGGTGCGCCCGGCGGTCTGGGCGATGCTGATGGGGCCGCTGAGGTTGTGTACCGAGGCCTCGCCGCTGAGCATCTTGCCCATCACCCTGAGGGTCAACAGGGACAGGTTGGCGGTCTTCTCCAGGGACAGCCACAGCGCGGTGATGGGGTCATAGCGCACCAGGCTGCGCATACGCTCGAAATGTCCCTCGGGCAGATAGACCCCGGCCCCGACCCGGCCGATGCGCTGGCCGTTGCGCTCCAGCACGCCCACCTGCAGCGGGATCTGAAGCTCACTGCCGGCGCGTTCCACCAGCAGGTCCATGGGGCTGTCCGGATTGGCGCGGATGCGCTCCACCCAGTCACTCCAGGAGCGCACCGGCTCGCCGTTGGAGCTGAGCACCCGATCCCCCGCTTGCAGGCCGGCCCGCTCGGCCGCCTCGCCCGCCACCAGATCGCCGATCACCGCCGGCAGACCCATGGGCTCCAGGCCCAGCTGTTCGAAGATATCCTTGTCCTCCCGCACCAGCTGGGCCAGGGCCTGACCGGGCAGTTGCAGGGCCACCCGGTCACCCTGTTCGGTGCGCACCTGCACCGGCACATCCACGCCCTCCACGGCGGCATCGAGCAGGGCATAGAGGGCCTGCTCCCAGCTGGCCACTTCCCGCTCGCCGATCTGCACCAGCTCATCGCCATAGCCAAAGCCCGCCTGCTCCGCTACCGATTGAGGGGCAATATAGCCCACCAGGGGTTTGACCCCGGCATCACCCAGGGTGAACACCAACCACCAGGCCAGGATGGCAAAGATGAAATTGAACAGGGGTCCGGCCACCACGATAAAGGCTCGCGCCGCCTTGCCCTGGTTATTGAAGGCCAGGTGCCGCTCGGCCGGGTCCACCTCGGCCTCGCGCTCGTCCAGCATCTTTACATAGCCCCCCAGGGGGATGGCCGCCAGCACATACTCCACCCCATCCTTGCCGCGACGGCACAGCAGCGGCTTGCCAAAGCCCACGGAGAAGCGCAATACCTTGACCCCCATGCGCCGCGCCGCCCAGAAATGGCCGTACTCATGCACAGTGACCAGGATGCCGATGGCAAGGATGAAGGAGAGGAGGCTGGTGATGAAGTCCATGTTTAGCTTTGGATAAAAGTTTGAAGTTCGAAGGGTGAAGTTTGAAGTGAACTGGCCTGCGGCCGTTTTCCAAGACTGCCCGCAGGGCTCATTCCTTGACGTAGCTCGGAAATCACATTGGTATCGAGCAGGTACATGGCCCCTCAAGCAAAATCAGCAGGCTTGAAACCCTTGCCATCCAACCGGGGAGGCTCAAATTCGACCTCACCACAGGGGATTGCTGCCATGACTTGCATCAGGCTGAAGGGCTCAGACCCAGTCAGGCGATAGTAGTCATCAATCTTGAGCAGGGCATAGCTCGGCTGCCCATGATCCGTGACTATGACAGGCCCCTGGCTGGCAGCCTCCTTGAGGCTGGCCAAATCATGTGAGAAATCGTTAAGGTTCAGTATGGTAATGCCCATGACTACACTCCTCCGGCTTCACCGGACTTCTCTCAAACCATCTCGGGAACTATCGAGCCCTGCAGCAATGCTGCCTGCAACCTTGTCTGCCAGTTTTATTAAACCGCCCGCAGGGCTCATTTTTTCAAACTTCAAACTTCAGTCTTCCCACTTGTTATGAGGGTTTCTGCCCTTTGTCGGCTTTCCCGATCCAGCTGCAATAATGCATCCAGGTCTTTGGCTGTCTGCTGGCCCATTTGTTCCATTACCTGCTGGATTATACGGGGTATGGTGCTGAAACCGAGGCGGTGGTCAAGAAAGGCGGCCACGGCCACCTCGTTGGCGGCGTTGAGCACGGCAGGGGTGCCGCCGCCCTGCTCTATGGCCGCGTAGGCCAGGCGCAGGCAGGGGAAGGCGGCGAAGTCCGGCGGCTGGAAATCCAGCCGGGCCACGGCAAACAGGTCCAGCGGCGCTACCCCCGAGGGGATGCGCTCGGGCCAGGCCAGGGCGTGGGCGATGGGGGTGCGCATATCCGGGTTGCCCAGCTGGGCCAGCACCGAGCCGTCCACATACTGCACCAGGGAGTGGATCAGGCTCTGCGGGTGTACCACCACCTCGATCTGCTCCGGCCGGGCGTTGAACAGCCAGCAGGCCTCGATCAGCTCCAGGCCCTTGTTCATCAGGGTCGCCGAGTCCACCGAGATCTTCCGCCCCATGGCCCAATTGGGATGGGCGCAGGCCTGCTCCGGCGTCACCTGCTGCAACTGCTCGGCGCTCCAGCCGCGAAAGGGCCCGCCAGAGGCGGTAAGCAGAATGCGCTCCACACCCTGAGCGGCCAAGTCGCCAGTCAAACCACCAGCCAAACCGGCAGCGGTCTGGGGCAAACACTGAAACACCGCGTTATGTTCGCTGTCGATGGGCAGCAGCTCGGCGCCCTGGCGGCGCGCCTCGTCCATGAACAGCTGGCCCGCCACCACCAGCGCCTCCTTGTTGGCCAGCAGCAGGCGCTTGCCCGTGCGCACCGCCGCCAGGGCGGGCAACAGACCAGCGGCACCGACAATGGCCGCCATGACGATGGGCGCATCGGCATGGGCGGCGATGAACTCCAGCCCGGCAGTACCCGCCAGTACCTCGATATCCTCACCGGCGAGGCGTGCGCGGAGCCGCTCGGCACAGGCCTCATCGGCCATCACCGCGTAGCGCGGGTGAAATTGACGGCACTGCTGCTCCAGCTTGTCCACCGCGCCATTGGCGCTGAGGGCAAATACCTGATAGCGCTGGGGATGACGCGCCAGCACATCCAGGGTACTGACGCCGATGGAGCCGGTGGAGCCGAGCACGCAGACGCCCTGGGCTGGTGCGCTCATGCCGCCCCCAGCAGATTCAGGCCGAACAGGAACAGGGGCAGGGCTGCGGTCAGGCTATCGATGCGATCCAGCACGCCGCCGTGGCCCGGCAGCAGCCGGCCGCTGTCCTTGACCCCACGGCGGCGCTTGAGCAGGCTCTCGAACAGGTCACCGACAATGGAGAACAAACCACTGACCAGGCAAAGCAGCAACAGCGCCGCCAGATTGCCCGGCACCGGTGCCCACCAGGACAACAGCAGACCGGCCAGCAGCAGGCCGACCATGGCCCCCTGGACCCCCTCCCAGGTCTTGCCCGGACTGATCCCAGGGGCCAGCTTGGTCTTGCCGAAGCGACGTCCGGCGAAATAGGCACCACTATCGGCCAGCCAGATCATCACCAGTACAAACAGCAACAGACCCGGCCCGGCCTCGCGGCTGTGCAGTTCCACCATGGCCAGCCAGGCCGGGGTCAGCACCAGTAATCCGGCCAGGGCAGTGGGCCAGGAAGGGCCGGACTGACTTGTGGTCTGGCGATGCCGCCGCTGCCAGAGGAGGCCCAGCACCAGCAGCCACCAGAGGCTGGCGGCGAGAAAGATCGGCGCGCTGAGGCCCTCGCGCCTGAGCCATTCGGCGGCCACCATGAGCAGGGTCAGCGCCACCAGAAACAAGGAACGCCCCACCGGTGAGGCAAAACCGCTCAGCCTGGCCCATTCCTGCGCCCCAATCAGCACCACCAGCCCCAGCAGCAGGGCCAGTGTCGGGGTCGGGGCCAGCAGTACCAGGGCGACCACGGCCGGCACCAGGATCAGGGCGGTGATGAGGCGTTGTTTCAGCACGGGTCGGTCTCCTGCACCTGCTCGCCGGTCTTGCCGAAGCGGCGCTGGCGACCGGCGTAATCCGCCAGGGCCTGATCCAGCGCCTCAGGGCCAAACTCGGGCCAGAGCAGGGGGGAGAAATAGAGCTCGGCATAGGCCGATTGCCAGAGGAGGAAATTGCTCATGCGCTGCTCGCCGCCGGTACGGATGAACAGATCGGGGTCGGGCTGGTCGGCGAAGCTCAGCTGCTGGCCGAGACAGGCCTCGTCGATCTGCTCGGGTTGCAGCTCACCGGCCTGGACCTGAACGGCCAGGGCGCGGCAGGCCTGCAGCAGGTCCCAGCGACCACCGTAGTTGGCCGCCACCTGCAGCAGCAGGCCGGTAGAAGGAGCGGTGATCGCCTCGGCCTCGGCCATCTGCCGCACCAGGCGCTCGGGGAAGGCGCTGCGCTCACCGATCAGGCGCAGGCGCACATTGTTATCGCGCAACTGCGGTGCCTCGCGGCGCAGGGCCTCGGTGAGCAGTTGCAGCAACAGATTGACCTCGCCCTTGGGGCGGTTCCAGTTCTCGCTGCTGAAGGCGAACACGGTCAGCACCTGGATGCCACGGCGGGCACTGTGACCGACGATCTGGCGCAGATTCTCATAGCCGGCGCGATGGCCCTTATGCCGCGCCTGGCCCCGAGCCTTGGCCCAGCGGCCGTTGCCGTCCATGACCAGGGCGATGTGGCGGGGCAAGGCGGCGGAGGTCATGGGCATGTCAACCTAACCTGGCGCAGCCGGAATCGGAATAGGGACGCAGAGAACGCAAAGGAGCGCTGAGATCGCAGAGTAAATAAATGAGCTGGGTAAAAAGCCGGGAAGGACGAGCCCGAAATATGCATCTGTGAAACCTGCGATTTAGGGCCTTAAACCCGCTTCAAACCGCCATCAGGTCCTCTTCCTTCTTCGCCAATACCTCGTCGATTTCCTTGACGTATTGGTCGGTGAGCTTTTGGATCAGGTCCTGGCCGCGGTGCTCGTCATCCTCGGAGATGAGCTTTTCCTTCACCGCCGTCTTCAATTCGTTGTTGCCGTCGCGGCGGATGTTGCGCACCGCCACCCGGGCCTGTTCCGCCTCGGCACGGACCACCTTGACCAGGTCGCGGCGGCGTTCTTCCGTCAGTGGCGGCATGGGTACGCGGATCACCACCCCGGCGCTGTTCGGGTTGAGCCCCAGGTCGGACTCCATGATGGCCTTTTCCACCGCCTTGACCATTGATTGTTCCCAGGGCTGGATGGACAGGGTGCGGGCGTCCTCGACGCTGACATTGGCCACCTGATTGAGCGGCGTCGGCGTGCCGTAGTAGGACACCTTGATGTGGTCCAGCAGGCTGGGGTGGGCACGGCCAGTGCGCACCTTGGTCAGTTCCACCTTGAGCGCCTCGACGCTCTTGGCCATGCGCTCGGTCACGTCTTTTTTGATATCGTCGATCATCTCATGCTCCAGAATGCACCAAAGAGCCCACTGCCTCGCCCTGCACGGCGCGCAGGATGGCCTTCGGCTCTTGAATATTCATTACCTGCAAGGGCAACCCCTGATCCCGGCAGAGGACGATGGCGGCGGTGTCCATCACCGCCAGCTTCTCCGCCAGTACCTGATCATAACTCAGACTGGGATAGAAGCGGGCATCGGCTACCTGCATCGGATCGGCCGAGTAGATGCCGTTGACCTTGGTGGCCTTGATCAGCAGCTGGGCCTGGATCTCGATGGCGCGCAGACTGGCGGCCGAGTCGGTGGTGAAGAAGGGATTGCCGGTACCGGCGGCAAACAGGGCCACCTGCCCGGCCTCAAGCAGCTGCATGGCGCGGCGCTTGCTGTAGCTGTCACAGACGCTGTCCATGGGGATTGCCGAGAGGGTGCTGGCGGCGATGCCGGCCTTTTCCAGGGCATCCTGCATGGCCAGGGCGTTCATCACCGTGGCCAGCATGCCCATCTGATCGCCGCGCACCCGGTCCAGGCCGCCCTCGGCCAGGCCCGCGCCACGGAAGATGTTGCCGCCGCCGATCACCAGCCCGACCTGCACCCCAGCGGCCACCAGCTCGCCGATATCCGCTGCCAGACGCCGCAGCATGGCCGGATCTATACCAAAATCACCGCTGCCCATCAGGGCCTCACCACTGAGCTTCAGCAGGATGCGTTGGTATTTGATCGCGCTCATTGGGTGTTGCCTTTGTTGTTGGAGCCGCCAGCTGTCAGCCTTCAGCCTTCAGCTTAGAGTGAAGCTGGCGGCTGGCCGCTGGCGGCTGACCGCTGGCGGCCGAAAGCCGCCTAAAGCCTGGCCTGGGCCATGACCTCTTCGGCGAAGTTTTCCTGCTTCTTCTCGATGCCCTCGCCTACCTCGAAGCGGGTGAAGGCGACTACCTTGGCCCCTTCCTTGGCAAGCAGCTTGGCCACCGTGGTGTCCGGGTCCTTGACGAAGGGCTGGCCAAGCAGGGTGACCTCTTTGAGGTATTTGGCGATGCGGCCATTGATCATCTTTTCGATGATCTCGGCGGGCTTGCCGCTGTCGGCGGATTGGGCCTCGATGATCTCGCGCTCCTTTTGCAGCAGTTCGGCCGGCACCTGGTCTTCATCCACGCAGACCGGGTTGGTGGCGGCGATGTGCATGGCGATATCCCGCGCCAGATCGGGGTTGCCGCCGGCCAGTTCGACCATCACGCCGATGCGCACCCCGTGTGCGTAGCTGGCCAGCTCGCCGCTGCTGGCGCTGAAGCGGGCAAAGCGGCGCACGCCCATGTTCTCGCCGATCTTGGAGATCAGCGCCTGACGCGCCTCTTCCACCGTGCCGCCTTCGCCATCGCGCAGGAGCAGGGCCATCAAGGTCTCCACATCGGCGACGTCCGAGCCCATCACGCGCTCGGCCACGGCCTCGGCAAAGGAGACGAAGTTTTCGTCCTTGGCCACAAAGTCGGTCTCGCAGTTGACCTCGACCATGCAGCCCTGGCGGTTGTCGGCGCTCTGCTGGATGACGATGACGCCCTCGGCGGCCACCCGGCCGGCCTTCTTGGCGGCCTTGGCCTGACCGGACTTACGCATGTTCTCAATCGCCAGTTCGATGTCGCCATCGGTCTCCACCAGGGCCTTTTTGCATTCCATCATCCCGGCGCCGGTGCGCTCGCGGAGTTCCTTAACCAGTGCGGCGGTAATTGCCATGGGTTTTACCTCTGAATTCTGTATCTCGCTAAACAAAGTCCGCACCTAGGAGCCTGTCGGATTTAGGATGCACCTACTGCGCCGGTGGGAAGAACGGCCCAAATTTCCCCGATTTTTCGTTGCGTAGGCCAACTATGCGCCTCAAAATCGTGAAAATTTGTTCTCGCTCTCCCACCTTGCTCGCTACGGGCACCTAAACCCGACAGGCTCCTAGAGGGGCGGCCTGATTCGATTTCAGGATCTCTAAATCAATCCTGAACCTGACTTGGCAAAGCCTGTAGGTTATTCGCCTACCTCGACAAAGTCCTCGCCCGCGCCAACCGAGCCTGCGGCCACCGTCTTGCCCTCCAGCACGGCGGCGGAGGCCCCCTGGGTGTAGAGCTGAATGGCGCGGATGGCGTCGTCATTGCCTGGGATGACGTAGTCGATGCCATCGGGGGAGTTGTTGGTGTCCACCACGCCGATCACCGGGATACCCAGGGTCTGGGCCTCGCGGATGGCGATTTTTTCATAGCCCACATCGATGATGAACATGGCATCGGGGATGCCGTTCATATTCTTGATGCCGCCCAGGCTGCGGTTGAGCTTTTCCAGCTCACGGCGCAGGCCAAGGGCCTCCTTCTTGTTGAATTTCTTCTCGATGGAGCCGTCTTCCACCATGGCCTCAAGGTCCTTCAGGCGCTTGATCGACTGCTTGATGGTCTTGAAGTTGGTCATCATGCCGCCCAGCCAGCGGTAATTGACGTAGGGCATGTTGCAGCGCTCGGCCTCTTCTCGCACGCTGTCGCGGGCGGAACGCTTGGTGCCGACGAAGAGAATCTTGCCGCCGTTGGAGGCTAGTTTGCCGATGAAGTTCATCGCATCGTTGAACAGCGGCAGGCTCTTTTCCAGATTGACGATATGGATCTTGTTGCGGTCGCCAAAGATGTAGGGGGCCATCTTGGGGTTCCAGTAACGGGTCTGATGGCCGAAATGGCAGCCAGCTTCAAGCATCTGGCGCATGGAAATTGCACTCATGGGGTTCTCCGGTGTAATGGGTTGGACCTCCACGTCTCCCCTGGCGCAACCCGGTGATTCACCGGGCACCCAACGGCAGGTGTCGAGACGTGTGTGGATTCAAGTTACATTCAGGGGCCGTGAAGGGCCGCCACAGTGGCGATTTCATGGCCCCATGAATTAGGTGTTTGCCCGCAGGCGGCGCGTTTTATACCATAGCCCCCCGCCTATCACAAACCCCCTGACCCAAACCACCCCATGCCTGTCTCAATCAAATCCCCTGCGGAAATCGAAAAAATGCGTATTGCCGGTGGTCTGGCGGCGCAGGTCCTGGAGATGATCGCCCCCCATGTCAAACCCGGCGTAACCACCGATGAGCTGGATCGCCTGTGCCACGACTACATGGTGCATAGCCTGCAGGTGATCCCCGCTCCGCTCAATTACCGGGGCTTTCCCAAGTCCATCTGCACCTCGGTGAACCAGCAGGTCTGCCACGGCATCCCGGCCAACAAGCCGCTCAAGGACGGCGACATCCTGAATATCGACATCACCGTGATCAAGGACGGTTACCACGGCGACACCAGCCGCATGTTCGAGGTGGGCAAGGCCCCGGCCCATGCGCGCCGCCTGTGCCAGTTGACCTATCAGGCCCTGTGGCAAGGCATAGCCCAGGTGCGGCCGGGGGCCACGCTGGGGGATATCGGCCACAGCATCCAGGACTTTGTCGAGCGCAATCACTGTAGCGTGGTGCGTGAATACTGCGGCCATGGCATCGGTCGCGACTTCCACGAGGAGCCCCAGGTGGTGCACTACGGCAAGCGTGGCGAGGGCCTGGTGCTGGAGCCGGGCATGTGTTTCACCATCGAGCCCATGGTCAATCTGGGCAAGCGCCAGGTGAAATTGCTCAAGGACGGCTGGACCGTGGTGACCAAGGACGGCCGTCTCTCGGCCCAGTACGAACACACCCTGGCGGTCACCGATCAGGGCCATGAAGTCCTCACCCTGCGGCAGGACGAGAACCCCCATGGACCGGCCTGATGCGGACTTCAACCCCCGCCTGATCGACAGCGTCAGCCAGCAGTTGCAGCTGGACAGCCCCAGCCTGCAGGCCTATCGCAACACCCTCAAGGCCGGCCAGCAGCGGCTGGGGGAGCGCTTTGCCCGGGGCGAGAACGTGGAGCAACTGGTCGGCTCGCGCAGTCGGCTGATGGACGAGGTGCTCTCCGCCGCCTGGCAGCAACACCTGGACGAGGACGCACCGGCCTGTCTGGTGGCCGTGGGCGGCTACGGCCGGGGCGAGCTGCACCCCCATTCCGACGTCGATCTGCTGATCCTGATCGAGGCCGAGGACGCAGCCAACAACGAGGCCCTGGGCCGCCTGCTCACCTTCTTCTGGGACATAGGCCTGGAGGTGGGACACAGCCTGCGCACCCTGGAGCAGTGCCACCACGAGGCCTTGGCCGATGTCAGCGTGATCACCAATCTGATGGAATCCCGCTATCTGTGCGGCCGCCGTGGCCTGTTCCAGGCCATGCGCGAAGACATAGAACCGCAGCGCATCTGGTCCAGCGAGGACTTCTTCGCCGCCAAGCTGGAAGAACAGCAGCAGCGCCACCGCAAGTTCGGCGGCAGCTCCTACAACCTGGAGCCGAACATCAAGGAAGGCCCCGGCGGCCTGCGCGACATCCAGATCATCGGCTGGGTGGCCAAGCGCCACTACGGCGTGGAGACCATGTTCGGCCTGGTGCGCCATGGCTTCCTCACGGCCCAGGAATACGGCACCCTGATGGACGGCCAGCGCCTGCTCTGGCGCATCCGCTTTGCCCTGCACCTGCTCACCGGCCGCCGCGAGGACCGCCTGCTGTTCGACCACCAGCGCACCCTGGCGGCCCGCTTCGGCTACCAGGACGAGGACAACAACCTGGCGGTGGAGCAATTCATGCAGTGCTACTACCGCACCATCATGGGCCTGAACCGGCTCAACGACATGCTCCTGCAGCTGTTCCGCGAGGCCATAGTGCTGCACGGTCAATCCTGCATCCCGCAGCCCATCAACCGCCGTTTTCAATCCTGCAACGGCTATCTGGAGGTGGTCGATGAGCAGGTCTTCCAGCGCGAGCCCTATGCCTTGCTGGAGCTGTTTCTGCTCTTGTCGCAGAACCCCCAGCTACAGGGGGTGCGGGCCAATACCATTCGCCTGATCCGCCACCACCGCCATCTGATCGACGATGGCTTCCGTAACGACCTGCGCAATCGCGCCCTGTTCATGGAATTGCTGCGCCAACCCGGCGGCTGCGTCACCGAACTACGGCGAATGAACCGTTACGGCATACTCGCCGCCTACCTGCCCGCCTTTGCCAACATCGTCGGCCGCATGCAGTACGACCTGTTCCATGTCTATACGGTGGACGAGCACAGCCTGTTTGTGATGCGCAACCTCAGCCGCCTGCTCGGTCCCGAGGCCGACAACCCCTTTCGTATCCCACAGGATATCCCGCGCCGTATCGCCAAGCCCGAACTGCTCTACCTGGCCGCCCTGTTCCACGACATCGCCAAGGGCCGAGGCGGTGACCACTCGGAGCTGGGCGAGGCCGAGGCGCGCCGGTTTTGCCAGCAGCACCTGCTCAGTGAGCACGACACCGAGCTGGTGGCCTGGCTGGTGCGCCAGCACCTGCTCATGTCCATCACCGCCCAGCGCAGGGACATCAGCGACCCCGAGGTTATTGCCGAATTTGCCGCCATCGTCGGCGATGCCAACCGCCTCAACCACCTGCTGCTGCTTACCCTGGCCGATGGTCAGGCCACCAACCCAGGCCGCTGGAGCGCCTGGAAGGAGGCCCTGCTCGGGGAGCTGCACCGGGCCGCCAGCCGGGCCTTGCAGCGGGGCCTGGACAACCCCCAGGATCAAGAAGACCTGATCGCGGAAAAGTGTGCCCAGGCCCTGTCCCTGCTCCAGTCCAGCGGGCTGGATACGCAGCAGATCGAGGCCCTGTGGCAGGAGTTCGACGCCCACTTCTTCCTCCACAATCAGGCCGACGAGATCGCCAGACAGACCCAGGCGGTGCTGTCCACCCCGCTGCGCCAGCTGCCGCTGATCCGCATCAGTGATGACGAGGGACGGGCCAGCAGCGAGGTGATGATCTACACCCGTGACCGCAAGCAACTGTTCGCCCTGATCACCGGCCTGCTCGACCGGCTCGGGCTGAATATCGTCGATGCCCGCCTGCAGACCACCCGCGATGGCTATACCCTGAACAACTACAGAATACTGGAGGAGAACGGCGACCCGGTGCTGGATGCCCGGCGCAAACAGGAGATCGCCGACCGCCTGCGCCAATTGCTGCTCATGCGCAGCCCCATGGACCCCAAGGCATCCCGCCGCATGGCGCGGCGGCTGCGGCACTTCGATACCAGTACCCGCATCCAGTTCAACGATGAGGACGGCTACCCCTACAGCCTGCTGCACCTGGTCACCGGCGACCGCCCCGGCCTGCTGGCCCGCATCGGCCTGGCCCTGTCCGACTGCGGCACGCGCCTGCACGGGGCCAGAATCGCCACCCTGGGCGAGGTGGCCGAAGACATCTTCTACCTCACCGGCCCCGACGGCATGACCCTGGATCAGGCCCAACGTCAATGCATAGAACAGGCCCTGCGCCAACGCCTGGAGGTCTGAGCCCCGGCCTCAGCCCTGGTCGAACTCCGCCCGTGGATAGCGCACCAGGCTGATCACCCGCGCCCGCTCATCGCCAATGCCCAGCTCGTGGAATAGCAGGCGGTCGTGGTGGCTGGCCTGGCTCTCTGCCAGGCGGATGTCCATGGAATTGAGGCACAGCTGTTCCCGCTTCATCTGCAGCAGCCGCTGCGGGTTGGCCAACAGGCCGGTGAGCAGATGCAGATAGACCTCGGGGTTGTTCAGGCTTTGCTCTGGATGCAGCCGCGCCTGCCGTTTCTGCTCCTGACTGAGGGACTCGCGCTGGAACAGGATCTGCCGTTTGACATGGCCCACGGCGCTATCGAACATCAACTGCCTGACCGCCTTGCGCGCCTCCTCCTCGCTGGGCCGGGGGAGGGTCAGCTGACGTGCGGTGAAGTTCACCGCCGTCTGGCGCACCTCGCGCAGGATCATGTCGCCGCGCATCTCCGAGCCGAGCACGGTCTTTTCGTAGCGCAACAGGCTGAGCAGGCCAAACACCTCGGCGCATTGGCTATGCTTGGGGTCGGCAAAGAATTGCTGCACCTGGGGATTGCGCCGGAACAGCTGTTCGATCTGCTCACGGCTGCGGATCAGCCGTCGCAGCAGGGGGTCGGTGGTGAGTCGGCGGCGGCTCACCGGCAAGGCCGGCGGCAGGGCCGCCGCCAGCTCCTCGACGTACCCCAGCAGGGCGCGGGCGCTCCGGCGCAGGGCCTGCTTGTAGTGCGATGCCAGGCGCAGGCGGCCATCGGTGCCGGTGACTATGGACTCCACCGCGCCGGCAACGGCCTGATCCTGCCGCTGCCGACCCAGTTGCCGTTGATGCTGCTCGTGCAGCAGGTGCTGCAGGGTATCCCACTGCTCCTGAAAGAAGCGGCGCAGGGCCGAAGCCTCGGCAACCCGTTGTTCCGGCTGAGTCAAGGGCCTATCCACAGGGGTGGCGACAGAAAACAGCGGACCGGGCCAACGACAGGGGGCCCGGTCCGCTCCAGAGGGAAAGGATCAGCCCTTGACGGCATCCAGGCCGGTAAAGATCTGACCCTTGATGTCATCCACCCCGCCCACGCCGTTGATCTTCAGGTAGGTGCAGTCACCGCCATCTGCCTCTTTGGAGTAGAAGGCAATCAGGGGCTCGGTCTGGTCGTGATAGACCTTGAGTCGGGCCTTGACCGTCTCTTCCTGATCGTCATCGCGCTGGATCAGGTCCTCGCCGGTCTCATCGTCCTTGCCCGCCACCTTGGGCGGATTGAATTCAACGTGATAGGTACGCCCCGAGGCCAGGTGAACACGGCGGCCGGACATGCGCTTGATGATCTCCGCATCGGGCACGTCGATCTCCACCACGGCATCGATCGGCACCCCAGCGGCCTTCAGCGCCTCGGCCTGGGGGATGGTGCGGGGGAAGCCGTCGAACAGGTAGCCGTTCTGGCAGTCATCCTCGGTGATGCGCTCCTTGACCATGCCCATGATGATGTCATCCGAGACCAAACCGCCCTCATCCATGATCTTCTTCGCCGCCTTGCCCAGATCGGTACCCGCCTTGACGTGGGCGCGCAGCATGTCACCGGTAGAGATCTGCGGAATACCGTAACGCTCCTTGACGAAACCGGCCTGAGTACCCTTGCCCGCACCGGGGCCACCTAACAAAATCACTCGCATGGTATTTTCCTCGTTGTTTTAGCCTCACCCGAGTCTGCCACAGGCAGACGCAAGTTTGAAGCAGAACCGTGCTGCACCGGAACCGGACAACGGACATGGGGCGGGTGGCATCAGCCCGGAACATGAAGCCTGTAGAGAGTTGGCCTCCCCTTTTGCAATAGAGGGATTGAGGAAATCCCCCGAAATCCCCCCTTGCCCCCCTTTGATAAAGGGGGGGGATTGAAGAAGCCTCCCTTGTAAAGGGGGGAATTGAATTTTCTCTGTGTGCTCTGTGGCTCTGTGGCGAAATGCGCTTTTTAGGGCCTGTTTCATGTGACGGATTCTTTCTTCCGTACTGCGCGGCGTTCCTTCAACTGCATCAGGGTCAGCACCGGGCCGGAACAGACATAGAGCAGGAAGCCGACGAAGAGTATGGTGGGCGGGTGCAGCACAAACACGGCGAAGCCGAGCATGATCACCACCAGGGCGACGAAGGGGATGCGGTCGCGGGGGTCGAATTCCTTGAAGCTGTGGTAGCGAATATTACTGACCATGAGCAGACCCAGCAGCAGGGTCAGCAGGGCTGCGGGCCAGGCCAGGCCATCGGCACCCAAGTCGCGGTCCACCGCCATCCACAGGGTGGCGGCAAGCATGGCCGCCGCCGCCGGGCTGGGCAGACCCTGAAACCAGCGCTTGTCGGCCATTTTGATCTGGGTGTTGAAGCGGGCCAGGCGCAGGGCGGCACCGGCGGTATAGACAAAGGCCGCCAGCCAGCCGATCTTGCCCAGGCCCTGCAGGGCCCAGAGGTAGATCACCAGGGAGGGAGCCAGGCCAAAGGCGACCATGTCGGACAGGCTGTCGTACTCGGCCCCAAAGGCCGATTGGGTGTTGGTCAGGCGCGCCACCCGGCCATCCAGACCGTCCAGCAGCATGGCGACGAAGATGGCCAGCACCGCCGCCTCATAACGGCCATTGATGGCCGAGAGGATGGCGAAGAAGCCACCGAACAGGGCGGCGGTGGTGAACAGATTGGGCAACAGGTAGATACCCCTGGGGCGGGCCTTCTTGTCGCAGTCTTGCTCGGAAGGTTCTGGCTCTGACATCTTTGCCTCGGCAGATGAAGGAGTTTGCAAATGAACGCCAATGATAAACCAGAGAATGCCCGGATTGACGCCGATTATTCGGCACCCATACCCACAGCGGGCGGCCGCAGGGCATAGGGCGGGCCGCGCCCGCCGCCAAGCTCCAGCTGGCGTGCCCCTGATCGGGACACGGCGGCCACGGGCCGCCCTATAGGCTGACAGTAAAAACCGCCCCTGGGGGCGGTTGTCTGGTTCAGGCCTGTGGCATCAGTTCTTGGATTTGTCCACGATCTTCTTGATCCAGGGCATCATGGCACGCAGCTTTTCGCCAGTCTGCTCGATCGGGTGGGCGGCGTTGAGGCGGCGGTAGGCGGTCATGGAGGGATAGTTCAGCTGGCCTTCGGCGACGAATTGCTTGGCGTATTCGCCGGTCTGGATATCGTGCAGGGCCTGGCGCATGGCCTGGCGCGATTCGGCGTTGATCACCTTGGGGCCGGTGACGTATTCGCCGTACTCGGCGTTGTTGGAGATGGAGTAGTTCATATTGGCGATGCCGCCTTCGTACATCAGGTCAACGATCAGCTTGAGTTCGTGCAGACACTCGAAGTAGGCCATTTCCGGGGCGTAGCCGGCCTCGGTGAGGGTCTCGAAACCGGCCTTGACCAGCTCCACGGCGCCGCCGCAGAGCACCGCCTGTTCGCCGAACAGGTCGGTCTCGGTCTCGTCCTTGAAGCTGGTTTCGATGATGCCGGTGCGGCCGCCGCCGATGGCGGAGGCGTAGGACAGGGCCAGTTCCTTGGCCTGGCCGCTGGCGTTCTGGTGCACGGCGATCAGATCCGGGATGCCACCGCCCTTTTCAAACTCGGAGCGTACCGTGTGGCCAGGGGCCTTGGGGGCGATCATGATCACGTCCAGGTCTTCGCGTGGCACGATCTGGTTGTAGTGGATGGCAAAGCCGTGGGCAAAGGCCAGGGCGGCACCCTGTTTGAGGTTGGGTTCGAGCTTTTCCTTGTACAGCTGGGATTGAAACTCATCCGGGGTGAGCACCATGACGACGTCCGCGTCTTTCACCGCATCCTCCACCGAGCCCACCGACAGGCCAGCGGCCTGGGCCTTGGCGGCGGAGGCGGAACCGGGACGCAGGGCAACGCTGACATCCACGCCGGAGTCCTTCAGGTTGTTGGCGTGGGCATGGCCCTGGGAACCGTAGCCGATGATGACGACCTTTTTGTTCTTGATCAGGGAGAGGTCGCAGTCTTTGTCGTAGTAGATATTGATTGCCATGGGGTTTCCTAAAAAGTTGCCATTATGAGTAACAGGACGCAGAGGCCGCAGAGTAGCGCGGAGACCGCAGAGTTAAAATTGTTCCTTACCCGTGAAATACTAAAAATGTCAAAATTCAGTACGTAGAGCATGCAATGAAGCGCAGAGATTATAGATCCAAGCTCCTTCTCTCCCTCCCCCAAGGCTCCCCCAAGGCTCCTCCAAGGGCTGATGGGCTTAACGGCCTGAGAAGTTGCTGTACAAAAAATTAAATGCTCTGCGCTCTCTGCGCTTCTTTGCGATCTCTGCGTCCTGAATTTAAGTCCGGGACTAGAGATTCAGCCCCTTGTCGCCGCGGGCTATGCCCAGGGGGCCGGAGCGTACCACCTCTACCAGCATGTCCGGATGCACTGCCTTGATGAAGGCGTCCAGCTTATCACCGTCACCGGTCATTTCTATGATGTAGCTGGTCTCGGTGACATCGATGATGTTACCGCGAAAGATATCGGCCAGGCGCTTGAGCTCGTCGCGGTAGGCCTTTTCGGCGCGTACCTTGATCAGCATCAGCTCGCGCTCGATATTCTTGCCCTCGGACAGGTCCACCAGTTTGACCACGTCGATCAGCTTGTTCAGCTGCTTGGTGATCTGCTCGATGATGGCATCGCTGCCACGGGTGACCAGGGTCATGCGCGACAGGGTCGGGTCTTCGGTGGGGGCCACGGTGAGCGACTCGATGTTGTAGCCACGGGCCGAGAACAGACCGGCCACCCGGGACAGGGCACCGGCCTCGTTTTCCATCAACAGAGAGATAATGTGTCGCATCAGGCCAACCCCCGCTCAGCGTTCAGTTGCGGTGACATATACATTTCATGGTGGCCCTTGCCGGCCTCGATCATGGGATAGACATTCTCCTCGGGATCTATGGTGATATCCATGAACACCAGCCGATCCTTCATGGCAAAGGCCTCTTCATAGGCGGCCTCCAGGTCCCCCGGACGGGTCACCTGCATGCCGACGTGGCCGAAGCTCTCGGCCAGTTTGACGAAGTCCGGCAGGGAATCGACATAGGAGTGGGAATAGCGCCCGGAGTAGAAGAATTCCTGCCACTGACGGACCATGCCCAGGTAGCCGTTATTGAGCAGAACTATCTTCAATGGCAGATTGTATTGTTTGCAGGTGGCAAGCTCCTGTATGCACATCTGTATGCTGCCCTCGCCGGTTACCACCGCCACGTCGGACTTGGGATGGGCAAACTTGACCCCCATCGCCGAGGGCAGGCCGAAGCCCATGGTGCCCAGGCCGCCGGAACTGATCCAGCGCCTGGGTTTGTCGAAGGGGTAGAACTGGGCGGCGAACATCTGGTGCTGACCCACGTCCGAGGTGATGTAGGCATCGCCCTTGGTGACCTTGTGCAGCATCTCGACGGCGTATTGGGGCTTGATCACCTCGGCCGAGCGGTCATAGCGCAGGCAGTCCACCGCGCGCCATTGCTCGATGCGCTCCCACCAGTGCTTGATCGCGCCGCCATTGATCTCCGCCTTGCGCTCCTGGGCCATCTTGATCATGTCCCGCAGTACCTGCTTGACCGGGCCAACGATGGGCACATCCACGCGCACGTTCTTGGAGATCGACGAGGGGTCGATGTCGATATGCACGATGCTGGCATTGGGACAGAAGTGGGCGATCTTACCGGTGACCCGGTCATCGAAGCGGGCACCCACGGCGATCAGCACATCGGTCTCGTGCATCGCCATGTTGGCCTCATAGGTGCCGTGCATGCCCAACATGCCGAGGAACTGCCGGTCGCTGGCGGGGAAGGCCCCCAGCCCCATCAGGGTGCTGGTGATGGGGAAGCCGGTCTCATGCACCAGGTCGGTCAGGGGCTTGGCGGCCTCGCCGCTGATCACCCCGCCACCGGTATAGAACACCGGCCGCTCGGCCTTGAGGATCAGGTCCATGGCCTTCTTGATCTGGCCGGAATGGCCCTTGGTCACCGGGTTGTAGGAGCGCATCTCGACCTTTTTCGGATACACATAGGGGATGCGCACCGCCGGGTCCACCACGTCCTTGGGGATGTCCACCACCACCGGGCCTGGGCGGCCGCTGGTGGCGATATAGAAGGCCTTTTTGATGGTCTCGGCGATATGGCGCACGTCCTTGATCAGGAAGTTATGCTTGACGCAGGGCCGGGTGATGCCGACGGTATCCACCTCCTGAAAGGCGTCCGAGCCGATGAAGGGGGTGGCCACCTGGCCGGTGAGCACCACCATGGGGATGGAGTCCATGTAGGCAGTGGCTATGCCGGTGACGGCATTGGTGGCACCCGGGCCGGAGGTCACCAGGGCCACGCCGGGCTTGCCGGTGGCACGGGCATAGCCGTCGGCGGCATGGGTGGCGGCCTGCTCATGACGCACCAGGATGTGATGCACGTCCTCCTGTTCGAACAGGGCGTCATAGATATGCAGCACGGCCCCACCGGGGTAGCCGAATACGTACTCGACACCTTCGTCACGCAGGCACTGCACAACGATTTCGGCACCGTTCAATTCCACGTTAACCTCCTGGGTCAGGGGCCCAAGAACCGCCATGCTGCGGCCCTCGGGCTAAATGCGAGCCGTACAACCTACCCAGACAAGGGCGTAAGGTCAAGGACAGATATCAAATGTCAACCCAATTCAGAACCATCCCCTCTTTCTCGTTCCCACGCGGCGCGTGGGAACGAAAATAAAAGTAGAGTTAGACGTTGAACCGAAAATGGATTACGTCGCCGTCCTTGACGATGTATTCCTTGCCCTCGGAGCGTAGCTTGCCGGCCTCTTTGGCCCCCTGTTCGCCCTTGGCCTTGACGAAGTCCTCATAGCCTATGACCTCGGCGCGGATGAAGCCGCGCTCGAAATCGCTGTGGATCACCCCGGCGGCCTGGGGTGCGGTGGCACCCACCGGTAGGGTCCAGGCGCGTACCTCCTTCTCGCCGGCGGTGAAATAGGTCTGCAGGCCGAGCAGCTGATAGCCGGCCCGCACCACCCGGTTCAGACCCGGCTCGTCCAGGCCCAGGTCGTCGAGAAATAGGCGGCGCTCGGCGTCATCCAGCTCCACAAGCTCCATCTCGATGGCGGCGCACACCGCCACCACCACCGCGCCCTCGGCGGCGGCGTATTGCTCCACCGCAGCCAGGGCGGGGTTGTTGTCGAAGCCGTCCTCGCTGACGTTAGCGATGTACATGCAGGGCTTGATGGTGAGCAGGAAGAGATCGCGGATCTCCTGCTGCTGGTCCTTGTCCAGACCCAGGCTGCGCACCGGTGCGCCGGTGTCGAGGTGGGCCTGGATGCGCCCCAGCAACTCCTTGCGGGCAAGGATTTTCTTGTCGCCGGTCTTGGCCTGACGGTTGACCCGATCCAGGGCCCGCTCCACGCTCTCCAGGTCGGCCAGGGCGAGTTCGGTGTTGATGACTTCGATGTCGGCCAGGGGATCGATCTTGCCGGCGACATGGACTATGTCGTCGTTCTCGAAGCAGCGCACGACGTGGGCCACGGCATCGGTCTCGCGGATATTGGCGAGGAACTTGTTGCCCAGCCCCTCGCCACGGGAGGCACCGGCCACCAGACCGGCGATATCCACAAACTGCATACTGGTGGGGATGATCGCTTGGGGCTTGACGATGGCGGCGATGACATCCAGCCTCGGGTCGGGCAGCGGCACCACGCCGACGTTGGGGTCTATGGTGCAGAAGGGGTAGTTTTCCGCCGCGATGGCGGCCTTGGTCAAGGCGTTGAACAGGGTCGATTTGCCTACATTGGGCAGGCCGACGATACCGCATTTGAAACCCATGATAGTGATACCTAAGTCAGCAGCCCGATAGGGGGCCGGTCTTGGAGGGGGAGTAGTGTCTGGGCCGGGCGCTTGAGCCCGCTGGTTTTGCGCCGTTCCCGGATTCCGCTAGGCTCCATCCGAGCTACAGTCGCTGGCCGCTGGCCGCTTCACTGCACCTTGAACAGCTTCTCGAAATTGGCGATGCGCAGAATATCCGCCACGCCTGGGGTGGGATTGGACAGTACCACTGACTCATTGCCGCCCTTTTTGGCGTGTTCGCGCAGCTGCAGCAACATGCCCATGGCCGAGCTGTCCATGTACTGCACCCTGGAGAGATCCACCACGAAGCTCTTGCTGCCCTTCTCAAAGGCCTTGTAGGCGGAAGAGAATTCCCGGTGCTGGGAGAAGTCAAAGCGCCCGTCGATGGCCAGGGTCACCTCGTTGTCGTTGTCTGTTACCTGTATTGCCATTTTTGTTATTACCGGTCGGGTTTGTCTTGCTGGTGTGCGCCGCTCAGCCCTTTGCCTGGCCTGGGTTGCGCGTCCAGGGATAGGTGATTTTAACCCTGTTGCCGGGGGAAAAATAGACCACGTCCTCGGCCATCTTGCGGATCAGGCCTATGCCGCGACCGCTGAGGCCATCCAGGGCCAGGCTACCCTGCCCCTTGTTCTGGTAATCGAAGCCTGGCCCGCTGTCTTCCACCTCCATGCTGAGGATGCCGCCATCGCTGCTCGGCTGGTGGTCCAGGCTGAAGCGGACGAAGCCCTGCTGCACCTGTTCCAGGCGCTGCTCCCGCTCCTGATAATACTCGGCAAAGCCCTCGGGGCTGGATTTGAGCCCCGAATCCAGGCGCAGTACGCCATGCTCCAGGGCATTGGAAAACAACTCCGCCACCAGGGTATAGAGCTGCTCACGGTGGTCTTGCAGCCCCTGCACCTCCACCAGTAATTGGGTGAGCATGGGGCGCGGGTCCAGGTTGCGCAGGGTATCGGGGTCGAGCAGGATATCGTAGTGCCAGCAGGTGCTGCTGCCGCCACCGCGCAATATCTCCCGCTCCCCGGCCGGCTTGCGCGCCAGGCGCGCGCCCATGCGCAGCACCAGCAGGCTGATCTCATCCCGCCCCAGACGCTGGCGCAGGTGTTGGCTGACCTGCTCCAGGGTCTGTTCCAGATCGGGCCCCAGGCAGGCGGCCAGGCCATCCAGGGCGATGGGCCAGGGCAGGGCCTCGGAAGGCTGCTGGCCGCGGCCGCCGGTGGCCAGCAGCAGGTGGTCACCCTGCTGCAGGGTGAAGGGCTCCAGGCCGCGACCGAGCTGGGCATTGTCCAGTATCGCCAAGGGGGTGTGCTGGGAGCCGAGCCGCTGCGCCGCGCCATCGGCCCGTTGCAGCAACATGCAGGATAGACCGCCGTTCCAAATCGCACCCCCGCCCTGCTCCAGGTCGATCTCCAGCAGGCTGGCGGCAAAAAAGCCCTCGCTGGGCAGCAGTGCCTTGAGGCGCTGGTTGATCTCCAGCAGTATGTCCACCAGGCCAAAGCCCTTGGCGGTCATGGTGTAGAAGATCTCCGCCACCGGCAGGACGCCGATGGAGGCGGCCAGGCCATAGCCGGGAAAGCTCCCCAGCAGCAGGTAGATCTTGCCCATGGGGGATTTTGCCGCCAGGATCAGATCGCCGTTGTACAGCGCCCGGGGCGATAGCCGCCAGCGCAGATTGGACAGCTCCTGTTGCAGGTCATCACGCACCACGCTGGCCAGCACGGTCTGCGCCACCGCCTCCTCACGCGCCACCAGGGCGCGGTAGCCAACCAGCTCCTGACGCCGTTGCAAACAGCTACAGTGGTGGCTCAGACGCAGGCGGAACAGGGACGCCTCTTCAGCATCCGGCAGCAGGTCATCGCCACCGGCCTGGATGAAAGCCTCGGCCCGTGCCGTTGTGACCTGGCCGAGCAGCAGCACCAAGGGCTCTGCCGCAGCCAGCTCACGCAGGTGGCGCAGGGCATCGAGCAGGCCCTGCCAGGCGTCTGCCGCGTCCTCCGCCGGGGCCTGGATGAGTACCGCCTCGGGCCGCTGCTCGCGCCAGCTATGCAGCAGCTGGGCCAGCCGACAACTGGCCAGCTGCTGCGCCAGCCCGTTGAGCACGCGCAGCGGCTCGGCCAGGGCCTGTGGCTCGCCGACCAGCAGAAAAAGGGTTTGGGCACAGGGGTTGGGCTTGGGTGCGAGGGGATGGGTCAAACTCTGGCCTTTGTTGCAGGATGAAGGTGGGGATGAGCATTGGCCCTGGACTTCAGCCAATTTGCGATCTCCGCGCTTGTTTGCATCCTCTGTGTCCTTTTGGGTTAGGGTCAAAACAGCTCCACGTCCCCCTCGTCCATGGACTTCTGCTCTACCGGCCCTTGGCCGTGGCTGGATTTGGCTGCATTATCCATCTCTTGCAGCTGTCCGTGCAATGCCTTGAGCTGCTCGGAGTAGTCGGCAAGGCCGCCGATCATGGCCAGATCGATCTGCTCGATGCTGTCCTTCAGCTGGGCCAGCAGCTGCTCCATGCCCGCCACCCGCTTGCCCGCGTGTTGACTCAGTTGGGTGACTATATCCTCGAATTGCAGCGAGCGCACGGCCTGATCCACCAGCCCGTCGATCTGACCGTTGATCTGCGCCACCCTTTGCAGCTGTTCGGCCAGACGCTCGTTGAAGGCACCTATGTTCTCCATCATGCGGTCCACCATGCTCTTGGAGCGGACCAAGGAGGTCATATCGCTGGAAGCCATCTCGCCGATGGTCTGCTTGGCCTGCCCGATGCTGGAGCGGGAGTTGTTGATCACGCTGCGGATCTGGTCGTTGAATTTGTCCGAGCGCTGCGACAGCTTGCGCACCTCGTCGGCCACCACGGCAAAGCCGCGCCCGGCCTCGCCGGCCCGGGCCGCCTCTATGGCCGCGTTCAGGGCGAGCAGGTTGGTCTGATCGGCAATCACCTTGACGTCGCTGAGCAGGGCATCGGCCTTGTTCATCTCCTCGGCGGTCTCGTCGATGATGTCCACCATGACCATGCTTTTCTGGCTGACGCTGACGATGTTGTCGATGAACTGCTGCAACAACTGCTTGGTCGTGTCGGCGAATTGCTCGAAGCTGGTGATCTGCTCCGCGTCGGACGGCGAGTTCTGCTCGGCGCAACAGCCCATGCCCTGCACCAGGCCGGCGACCAGGTCGCTTTGTTCATTGGAGGCCTGATGCAGGCCCTGAAAACTGTGCTGCAGGCTGCCTATGGCATCCCCCAGCAGGTGTTGAATGCGCTCCAGGTCGGCACGCAGGGTTGCGCCTGTGTCCTGGGCGGCGCTGTCCAGGCCGCCGCTGAGTTGGGTCAGGCTGCTATTGAGTTGCCGCAGTTGGTCATCTGCCCCCGGCTGCGGGGCGCTGTCCTGCTCCTGCCGCGCCCCCAGCCAGAGGCTGACAAACCAGAGCGCAAAGGGCAGCAGCAACCAGCCCAGGGTGAACAACCCGGCACCGGTCAACCAGGCCAGCAACAGCACCAGGGGAGCGGCAAGGCTGGGCAGAATCCATTTACTATTGCTTTGATTTGTCATTAGTTAACTACAATTTATTGATCTCATGACCCTTTTTATCGGCACATCAAGACCAAACCTTTAATCTGTGGTTTGCTGTGAAACGGCCTTGCCCTTGTCCTTGCCCATCTCCCTTCAAACTTCAATTTGATTACCCATGTATCTCAGCCATTATCTCGGCTTGGCTGGCCGTGCGCGTCCGGGGCTGAAAGGTCGGCCTTGCCGTGCGGCATAGGGCGGGCCGCGCCCGCCGCCACGCCACAGCAATGAAGCCTGCCCCTGGTGGTTGCGCGGCGGCCACGGGCCGCCCTATTCAATTGGCTGAGATTTTTGGGTAATCAGGAACTTCAAACAACTCACTCACTCCCAGTCGATCAGCCGTTGGCCGATGCGATGCAGGGGCAGGATTTCATCGGCGAAGCCACGTCGCGCCACTTCGCCGGGCATGCCCCAGACCACGCTGCTTTTTTCGTCCTGCACCAGGATGCGCGCGCCCTGCTCGCGCATTTCGCCGGCGCATTCGGCACCGTCATCGCCCATGCCGGTGAGCATCACCCCCAGGGCGTTGGGGCCGACGTTGTCGGCCAGGGAGCGAAACAGCACGTTCACCGAGGGCTTGTGCCGATTCACCGGCGGGCCGTCGTTGAGGCGGCAGATGTAGCGCGCGCCATCGCGCTGCACCAGCAGGTGCTGGTCGCCGGGGGCCAGATAGACGTGGCCGGACAGGATCTGCTGGCCGTCGCTGGCCTCCTGCACCTGCAGGGCGCAACTTTCGTTCAGCCTGCGCGCGAAGGAGCCGCTGAAGGCCTTGGGGATGTGTTGGGTGATGACAATGCCGGGCATGAAGGGGGGCAGGCCTTCGAGTACCTCCTTGATGGCCTCGGTGCCGCCGGTGGAGGCCCCTATGCCAATGATGCGCTCGGTGGTCTGAAAGTGCTTGCGCCCGGAGCGGGCCAGCACCGCATCGGCATTGTATTTCTCCGCCACGGCGCGGGGCTTGCGGGCGGTGTAGGGGCGCACCCGCGCCTTGGCTGCCGCATGTACCTTGGCGATGATCTCGTCGGCGTACTGACCCAGGCTGGCACCCAGGTCGATCTTGGGCTTGGAGACAAAGTCGATTGCGCCTATCTCCAGCGCCTCCAGGGTGATGTTGGCCCCGGCCTCGGTCAGGGAGGAGATCATCACCACCGGCATGGGATGCAGACGCATCAGGTTGCGCAGGAAGGTGACGCCATCCATGCGCGGCATCTCCACGTCCAGGGTGATGACGTCCGGGTTGAATTTCTTGATCTTTTCCCGCGCCACATAGGGGTCGGGGGCGGCACCCACCACCTCTATATCCTTGGCCTGGCCGAGGATCTGGCTCAGCATCTGCCGCACCAGGGCGGAGTCATCGACGATGAGTACCTTTATCATAGTGAAGTCAGAGTCCTTTACATGTGTTCAGCGGCCCATGTCGGGGATTATTTTTCCACTCTGCGCTCTCTGCGCTCCTTGGCGTTCTCCGCGTCCTTGCCTCCCGCCTGGGTTCAAAACAACTCGATCTCGCCCTCCACCGGGGCCTCTTGCAGTTCGCTGCGGTAGCTGAGTTCGCGCCGGATGACGGTGTCGTTGTGCAGGTGCTTGAGCTTTTTGACCCGTACCCGGCCGGTGGCGGGATAGTACACCACCTTGCGCGGATAGACGTCACCCAGGTCCTGGCCGAGCAGGTTGAGGCCTTCGGTGCTCAGGTATTCCCGCACAAAACGTATGTTCTGTTCACCGATATTGGTCATGCTGTCGATGATCTGACCCCCGCCGAACAGCTTGACCTCCAGGTTGCGCCGGTGGCCGCCGTGCTTGAGGATGTCGTTGATCATGTGCTCCATGGCGTAGTTGCCGTAGCGCGTGGCGGTGCTGGCCGGGTTGCCGGTTCCGCCGCCCCAGGAGCCGGTATCGGACAGGGGCAGCATGAAGTGGTTCATGCCGCCGATGCCGAACAGGCGATCACGGATACAAGCAGACACACAGGAACCCAGCACCGTGGTGATCAGCTCGTTGTGCGCGGTAACGTAGTACTCCCCCGGCAGTATCTTGGCCGCCACCATGCCCTGACTGCGGTCCCAGTAGCGATTGATGCGCTCGAAACCGGGCAGGGGCTTGCCCAGCTGACCTGGCTGGGCCTGCATCAGGCCACCCGCCTGTAGATGGTATTGCCGATCGACTCGAAGCGCTCGCTTACCTTGTACAGGGATTCGGAATGGCCGATGAACAGGTAGCCGCCCAGCTTCAGGTTCTGCGCATACCTATCCACCAGCCGCGCCTTGGTCTCCTTGTCGAAGTAGATGATGACGTTGCGGCAGAAGATCACATCCAGCGGTCCCTCCATCTGCCAGTCCTCCATCAGGTTGAGCTGGCCGAAGTCGATCAGCTCCCGCAGGCTGGGCTTGACCCGCACCAGGCCCTGATTGGCCCCATGACCGCGAAAAAACCAGCGCTTCAGGCGGGCGTGCTCTATGCCCTTGGTGCGCTCAAGGGGATAGACGCCGCGGGCGGCGGTGGCCAATACGTTGGAGTCGATATCGGTGGCGTTGATGCGGTAGTCCCAGCCGCTGAGCTGGCTTGCCGCCTCGCGCAGGGTGATGGCCAGGGAGTAGGGTTCCTCGCCGGTGGAGCAGCCCGCCGACCAGATACGCAGGCGGCGCTGGGCGGCGTTGCCCTGGCGAATCTGCGGGATCACCGTGCGACTAAGGTAGTCAAAGTGGTGCCGCTCGCGGAAAAAGGCGGTGAGATTGGTGGTGATGGCGTTGACCAGCTCCAGCACCTCCTTGCCGCTGGGATCGTCACGCACATAGGCGCAATAGGCGGAGAAGTCGCTCAGGCCGAGGGCGCGCACCCGGCGCGACAGGCGCGAGTAGAACATATCGAACTTGTCGTCACTGACGACTATGCCGGTACGCTGGTTGGATATCTTGCGCAGGAAGTTGAAGTTCTTGCGTGTAAAGCGGAATTCCCGTTGTTTTTCCTCCACCATGGCCGCCTGGTGCCCCTTGCGCTCAGAAGAATTCAATATCGCCGGCATCGGCGTTGGCTTCTTCGCTGGCCTGGTAGATCAGGGGGGCCAGGGGCAGATGGCGCAGGAACAGGTCCTGCTCTTCGGGCATGCTGTGGCGCCGATTGATGCCATCGAGCAGCTGCCGCCAGGCCTCGTGCCGGTCCAGCTGACCGGGCTGCTGGGTCAGGCCGGCCAGGTCATCCAGGGCCCTGGCCACATGGTCCAGGCGCTGCGACAGGCGATCATAGAACTGCAAGGCAGTGAGTACCCCCTGCACGTATTCCAGTACCTGGCCATCGAAGCGGTGCAGGGGTGAGTCGTCCGGCAGGCCGCTGAAGGCCACGCTGATCTGTACCGTCTCATCCACATAGCGTACCGCCTCAAGCAACTCGGTGATGGAGCCGGTGAGGCTGTCCATGGAGTGGTTGGCCTCGGCCAGGGCGTCCTTGATCTGCGCCGCGTTCAGGTCCAGCAGCCAACGTGCCGCCTGCAGGCCTTCCAGCCGATCCTGTTCTTCTGTTTGCTGATTCATGTCAACCTCAGGGCTTGATCCAGACCCATATCGGCGGCGGCCTTGTTCAGGGCCTCCGAGCTTGCCTGCCAGTGCAGGCCACAGCCGCGCCGGGTCGCCTCCTGGACGAAGGCTACCAGCATCTGCACGGCAGCGCCATCCACCTGTTGCAGCTCGGCGGCGGACAACCGGTAGTCCTCGCCGCCCTGGTCGATCAGCGCCTGCAGCAGGCGCTCGTGCATCTGGCCCACCTCGCGGATGGTCAGTACATCGCCCAGGTCGATCACCTCAGCGGCCTGGGTGGCGGCTGACTCAGGCTCAGGCTCAGGCTCAGGCTCAGGCTCGGCAGCAGCGGCCGGTTTGGCCGGGATCGCCGCCACCTCCTGTTCGATCTGCTCCAGCCCCTGCAACTCATCCTCCAGGGTAAAGTCATCCCCCAGACCAAGAAAATCATCGGCCGCCGTGGACAGGTCTTCGATATCGGCCAGGGGGTCGTGGGCCATCAGCTCGGCACTGGATTCTTTGTCCTTCATTGCAGGATCCTCCGTTGCAACAGGTCTTGCGCCAGCTGAATGAACTCCTCGGCAGCGGCGCTCTTATTACGGTATTCAAAGATGGTGCGGCCCATGCTGGGGCACTCGGTCAGCACCGTGGATTCCTTGATCGCCGTGGCCAGCACCCGTTTGGGCATGTGCTTGGCCAGCCGGGCTATGACCTCGCGCGAGATGCGCCGCCTGGGGTGAAAGCGGCTGAGCACCACCCACAGATCCAGCCCCTTGCCCCGAAAGGGCTCGAAGCGCTTTACCGTGGCCAACAGCTTGGCGAGCCCGTTGAGGGAGAGATAATCCCCCCCCACGGGGATGATACCCCTATCCACGGCCATGAGCACATTGGCCATCAGCAGGCCGAACATGGGCGGGCAGTCGAACAGGATGTAGTCATAGTTCAGCTCGGTCCGTTGCAGGGCATCGCTCAGCCGCCGCGCCCGCGCCGCGCCGCCTTCATGGATCTGTTCCACCCGCTCCAGCCGCGCCCCGCTGGGCAACAGCCAGAGGCCATCGCGGCTGGACAGGGTCAGCTGGGTCATGTCGGCACCATTAAGCAGCACTTCATCCACACCTTGGCTGGGCTGGCGGAACAGGCCCAGACAGGTGGCCAGATGCCCCTGGGGGTCCATATCCACCAGCAATACCCTGTGCCCGGCCAGGGCCAGGGCATGGCCCAGATTGACGGTCAGCGTGGTCTTGCCAACGCCACCCTTCTGGTTGATCACGGCAAGGGTTTCAGCATTCATGGGTGTTCATCCTAAGTTGGCCAAGCCGGAACCAAGAAAAGGAGGCAGAGGGCGCAAAGAACGCAGAGTGGCAAAGGGGTTTTCGCAAGAAGAATCAATCCCCTGCGTACTCTGCATTTCCTCACTCTGGCATCCTGCTTTGTTCTACCTCCTGCGTCCTGAAATTCTCGATATTTTGTTCGCTATTTTACTGGCAAGAAACGCACACGGGCGGTCGGCCTCACACCTCGGCCGCCAGGTCCTTGAGTTCTTCCGGGTCGAGCAGTTGGTCGGAGTCCAGCAGCACCACCATCTGCTCCTGCCGATTGACCATGCCGACCAGGTAACGGTAGTCGATATGGCCGCCCATGCGAGGCGGTTTGCGCACCTCATCGGCGGCCACGTCGAGCACGTCGGAGACCGAGTCCACCACCACGCCGATGACCAGGGGCTGGTCGTCCTGATGTACCGCCAGGACGATGATCACCGTGGTCGGGGTGTATTCGCCTGGGTCCAGGCCGAAGCGGATGCGCAGATCGACAATGGGCACTATCACGCCACGCAGGTCGAGCACCCCTTTGACATGCTCCGGGGTGTTGGGCAGGGGCCGCACCGGTGCCCAGCCCCGGATCTCCTGCACCTTGAGGATCTCCACCGCGTAGAGTTCGCCGCCAAGCTCGAAGCTCAGATACTGGCCCTGGCGGGCGGCGGGGGCATCTTTTGGCTGGTTCATGGATCAGGCCCTCCTGCGACGGGCAAAGCTCTGGTTGGTTCGTCCTAGGATCATGGGGTGGCCCGTGGCCGCCGCGCCCGCGCCAGGCGCAAGCCTCATTGCCGGGGCTTGGCGGCGGGCGCGGCCCGCCCTATGCGGCACTGACTTTTCAAGCGCTCTTCGCGGCCAAGGCCGCTCCTACACTGCTCAGAACTCTTCCCATTCTTCATCGTTGTCGTCGTGCACCTGGGCTATGGGGCCGGGCTTGACCTTGCCGGGGGCGGCCAGGGCCGGGCGGTTCTGTGCCCGCTTTGGGCCTGGGCCGTTGCCGGCCGAGCGGTTCTGCGCCGGGGCGCTTGCCCTGGGTCGGGCCGAGCTGGCCGGGGCCGAGGCATAGCCCGAGCGGCGCACCCCGCCGTTGCGCCCGGAGACGGTGAAGAAGCCCATCAGCTCCTCCATCTCCCGCGCCTTCTCGGTCATGGAGGCGGAGGCGGCGGAGGTCTGCTCGGCCAGAGCGGCATTCTGCTGGGTGACCTCGTCCATGGCGGTTACCGCCTGGTTGACCTGGTCGATGCCGGAGGACTGCTCGGCGCTGGCGGCGGCGATTTCGGCGATGATATCGCCCACCTGCTTCACCCCGAGCACGATCTCCTGCAAGGTAGCGCCGGACTCGTTGACCAGCTCGGAGCCGCCCTTGACCTTTTCCACCGAGTCCTGGATCAGCTCCTTGATCTCCTTGGCGGCAGCGGCGGAACGTGAGGCCAGGTTGCGTACCTCGGTGGCCACCACGGCAAAGCCGCGACCCTGATCGCCGGCGCGGGCCGCCTCCACCGAGGCGTTCAGCGCCAGCAGGTTGGTCTGGAAGGCGATCTCGTCGATCACGCCGATGATCTCGGCGATCTTGTTCGAGCTGGCGTTGATCTCGCTCATGGCGCTGACGGCGCGGCTGACCACCTCGCCGCCCTTTTCCGCCAGCTGGCGGGCATTGGCGGAGACCTGATTGGCCTGCTGGGCGTTGTCGGCGTTATTGCGCACGGTGGAGGTGAGTTCCTCCATGCTGGCGGCGGTCTCTTCCAGGTTGGCCGCCTGCTGTTCGGTACGCTGGGACAGGTTGTTGTTGCCGGAGTTGATCTCATCGGCGCCGGTGGCGATCACATCCGCCGTCTCCAGCAGCTGGGAGACAATGGACTCCAGCTTGCCGATGGTCTGATTCACCGCCTCCTTGACCTCGCCGTAGGTGCCCTGATAGTCGGTCTCTATGGGCTGGGTCAGGTTGCCCTCGGACATCGACTTCATCACCCGGGCGATGTTGTCGAATACCTCTTCCACCACGCCGATCAGCTCATTGATACCCTGGCTGAGCTTGAGGAAGAAGTCGGTCTTGTTGCGGGTGTCGATGCGTCGCGCCAGATCACCGCTGCGGGCCGAGGCGATGATGCCATCCACCTCCTGCTCCACCTCCACCTCGGCGGTACGGTCGGCCCATTCCACCACCGTGCCCAGGCGGGTGCCCTCGTCGTCCACCACCGGGTTGGCGACGAACTTCATGGTGCGGCCACCGACCACAAACTCGGCACGGTGCGGCGCGTTGAGGCGATCGATCAGGCTGCGTTGATGGGAGGGGTTCTTGTGGAACTGATCCATGTTGCTGCCGATCAGGCTGCGGGCGTCAAAGCCCGGAATATCCTGGCGCAGATCCCGTTCGATCGTGCTGAACATGGTCTGGCCGCTGTTATTGAGGTAGATGACATTGTGCTTGGCGTCGGCCACCATGACGCTGGAACTGACGTTATCCAGCGCCACCTTGAGGCGCAGGTTGACCGCCGCTATCTCACGCTCGGCGGCGATCTGGGTGCGCAGGTTGTCGCGCATGGTGCTGACGGCGGCGAAGATGCCGGTCTTGGCCTTGCCGCTGTCCTGGATCTCTATGTCCAGATTGCCCTGGGCGATGTTGTTGGCGATGTCTTCCAGATAGGCCGGCTCGCTGCCCAACTGGCGAAGTATGCTGCGCGCCAGATACCAGCCGAGCAGGATGGAGAACAGAATCCCACCCAGGGCGATGGCCCCGACCTGCATCAACTGCTGACCAGCTTGCTGCGCCAACTGGCCTGCCGTGCTGGTCAGATCCTTTTCCATGCGTGACTCCACCTCGGCCAGCAGGTTGATCTTGCCCGTCTGCATACGGAACCACTGACCGGAATCTATGCCAAAACCGCCCAGATCGGCACGGTTCTTGGCGATCTGGCGCATACGCTCGGTCTCGCTGATAAACTCACCGGTCATCTTGCTGGTAAAGAAGTTCAGCCCCTCCTCCGTGGCCAGGGCCTTGTATTGCTTGAGAAAGGCCTCCTGGGCCGCCATCAGCTCCAGGAATCGAGCGTACTGGCCTGAGGCAAAGCGGTCGCTGGCGAATACCGCCGAGAGCACGGCGCGCTCTATGCCGGCCCGCTCCTTGGCCTCCAGCAGGCTGTAGTAGGCGGTGTTCAACAGGGTGATCTGGGCGTCCGAGCTGACCTTGGACAGTTCCGGTACCAGAGCGAGGAATTGGGCGTTGGTCTGGGTGTAAAAGCCGATGGCATCGCGCACCTCGATGCCGCTGGTATCCACCCGGGAGCGGATGCCGGGCAGCTGCTGCATCCGATCCAGGCTCTGGCCGAGCATCTCGGCCAGGGTCTTGCCCAGGATGGCCTCTTCCAGGCCCTCGGCGTAGTCGCGCAGGACCTTGAGTTTCTGATCGCTCAGACCCCGCTGACTGGCCAGCTCAGAGGCAAAGCTGCGCCCGCCGCTGCCGATGAAACCGGCGGTCAGGCCGCGCTCCTTCTGCAGCTCATGCACCAGCTCGCCGGTGCGGGCGGCCAGTATCTCCAGCCGCTCCAGCTGTTGCGCCTCACTGCGTTTATCCAGCGCCTCCAGCACCTGGGTCAGGGCAAAGTAGCTCAGCACCAGTACAGGTACCAGCATCAGCAGCACCAGCTTTTGCACGAATTTGAGGTTGTTGATGAATCCCATGATCTTTCCCCCAGGATTGGCTAAGGTTCGTTAATAAAATAAAGTGGCTTGTGCATCAGCAACGGGTATCAGCCGGTCACGGCATCCTCCGCCGCCCCCTCCTCGGGCAGTTCAGCGAACATGCGATCCACATCCAGCAGCATGATCATCTCTTCGCCCCAGGTGGCCAGACCGGAGATCCACTCGGTGGCGATACGGCCGCCGAACTCCGGGGTGCCGGAAATATCCTGGCTGGTGGCATTGATCACGTCTGAAACGCCATCCACCACCACGCCGACGCTGCGGGTCTGGCCACCCTGCTTGACCATCAGCACGATCACCACCGTATCCTTGCTGTAGGGCTCCACCTCCAGCCCCAGGCGCAGGCGCATGTCAAAGATGGGCACTATGCTGCCGCGCAGATTGACCACGCCCTGAACGTAGGATTCCGAGTTGGGGATGCGGGTCACCCGCTCCCAGCCGCGAATCTCCTGCACGCGCAATATATCCACGCCGTATTCCTCGCCGACCAGCTGGAAGGTCAGGTACTGGTCGCCCTTGACCTCCACCTGGTCGCCGCGCGGGTCGGGAATATCGCCTTGAACGCTCATCTGTCTGTCTCCACTCAGCCGACCAGGCTCATGGGCGGCTCCACCGGCGCTGGCCGCTGGCTGCGATTGGCCAGGCGGATCAGACCGGGGATGTCGAGGATCAGGGCCACCGAGCCATCCCCCAGGATGGTAGCGCCGGAGATGCCTTCGACGCGCTTGTAGTTGGCCTCCAGGGATTTGATCACCACCTGTTGCTGACCGAGCAGGTCATCGACGAACAGGCCGCAACGACGCCCCTCGCCCTCCACCACCACCAGCAGGCCGCCGCCCAGGTCGCGGGAGCGGGCGCTGCTGATGCCAAACAACTGGTGCAGACGGATGATGGGCAGGTATTCGTCGCGCAGCTTGAAGGTCTCGCCGCGCCCGGCCACCAGGTTGATCATGTGCTTGCGCATCTGGATGGATTCGACGATGGATACCAGCGGGATGATGTAGGTCTCATCCCCCACGGCGATGCTCTGGCCATCCAGAATGGCCAGGGTCAGAGGCAGGCGGATGATGATGGCGCTGCCCTGCCCTGGCGTGGATTCGATCTCAATGCTGCCGCCCAGCTCGTTGATATTGCGCCGTACCACATCCATGCCGACGCCGCGCCCGGACAGGTCGCTGACGGCATCGGCGGTGGAGAAGCCGGGCTGAAAGATCAGCTCGTAGATCTGCTTATCCGACAGGCTGTGCTCGGCCTCGATCAGGCCGCGCTCTATGGCCTTCTGCTCGATCCGGTCACGGTTCAGGCCGCGGCCATCGTCGCGGATTTCAATGATGATATTGCCGCCCTTGTGGAAGGCGTTGAGCTGCACCGTGCCGGTCTCCGGCTTGCCGGCGGCGCGGCGCTCCTCCGGCCCTTCCAGGCCGTGGTCGATGCTGTTGCGCACCAGATGCACAAGGGGGTCGCCGATCTTTTCGATCACCGTCTTGTCCACCTCGGTATTCTCGCCGCTCATCTTCAGCTCGATCTGCTTGCCCAGCTTGGCGCTGAGGTCGTGTACCAGGCGCGGAAAGCGGCTGAAGGTGAAGCTGATCGGCAACATGCGGATCTGCATCACGCTCTCTTGCAGCTCGCGGGTGTGGCGCTCCAGCTGCACCAGGCCCTCTTGCAGGCGATCCAGCCGCGCCATGTCAAAGTCGGCACCGAGCAGGCCGAGCATGGATTGGGTGATCACCAGCTCGCCGACCATGTTGATCAGGGCGTCTATCTTGTGGATATCGACGCGGATGGAGCCGCCGCCACTGTTGGCTGCGGCCTTGCTGGGCGCGTCCTTGCCCTTCGTCGTCGACGCTACTGGCGCTGCGGTCTGCGCGGATTGCAGCGCCGCTGTGGTCGGCTCCGCTTCGGCCTGCGCCGTTACGGCCGCCGGCCGGGGGCTGTGCAGGGGCATCTTGGGGATGATGATCAGCTCGCAGTCGTCCTCGACCCAATCGAATACCTCGCTCACCGCCTCCTGGTCTATGCCCTCGCCCTCCAGGTGCAGGTCCCAGGACAGATAGCAGGCCTCGGGGTCAAAGTCCTCGAAGGAGGGCAGCTCGCTGCTGTCGCAGTCCAGGCGCAGATCACCCAGCCCGCCCAGCTCGCGCAGGATGCGCAGGGGGTCGTTGCCGGTGCGCATCATCTGCTCCAGCGGACGGAAGACGATGTGCCAGCCGATCGGCTGTGGCTCTGCCTGTTCGGCCGTCTCGGCCGCTGGCCCTGCCGGGCCTGAGGTCTGCGCGGCCGACTGTGGCTCAGAGGGGTTGCTTTTAAGCTCCTGATCCAGCTCCTGCTTCTGCGCGGCGACCCGCTGCGCATCCACATCACCGCCATCACGGGCCGCCTCCAGCATGGCCTTGAGCACGTCCACCGAGCGCAGCAACACATCCACCCCGCCGCTGGTCACGGCGCGGCGGCCATCACGCATCTCGTCGAGCAGGGTCTCCATGACGTGGGTGAAGTCGGCGATATTGGTGAAACCAAAGGTGCCGCTGCCGCCCTTGATCGAATGGGCCGCACGAAAGATGGCGTTGATGTCCTCCGGGTCCACCGCTGAGGGGTCCATGCGCAACAGCCCGGATTCCATGATATCCAGGCCTTCGAAACTCTCTTCGAAGAATACCTGGTGGAATTGGGCCATATCGATGGACATAAAAGACTCCTGAGGGGACAGAAAGGCTCGGCGGGAGGGGATCAGCCCAGCACCTTCTGCACCGTCTTGACCAGTTGATCGGGATTGAAGGGCTTGACGATCCAGCCGGTGGCCCCGGCTGCCTTGCCCTGTTGTTTCTTGTCGGCACCGGATTCGGTGGTGAGCATCAGCAGCGGGGTAAAGCGAAACGCCGGCAGGGTGCGCAGTTCCCTGATCAGGCTGATGCCATCCATATTAGGCATGTTGACGTCGGTAATCACCAGGTCAAAGGATTGACGCTTGGCGATGGCCAGGGCCTGCACCCCATCGGCCGCCTCGGTCACCGTATGCCCGGCGCCCTTGAGGGTAAAGGAGACCATCTGGCGCATGGAGGCCGAGTCATCAACAGTCAGAATGGTTGCCATGAAAAACTCCTAAAAAAACATGATGGAAAAGGCGCCAAGCTTGCCATCTCTTGTGTTAGCGGTAAACCGGGAAAAATCTTGAGCCAAATCGGCAAACTGGCCAAAAAACCTCTACCTTAAGCAGGAACTATTTTTCATCTCCATGAATTCTCAAGTATTTTCTGGGCTAAACCTGCCAACTGGCTGGCAATTCACCTAAAGAACCACCGCCAAGAACCCGATAACTGTGGAAATCTGCTCAGGACAAAAGCAAGAAAGATGCCAGGCATTGCGCCCAAAGGATGGCCCCGCCTAGGAGCCTGTCGGGTTTAGGTACCCGTAGCGAGCAAGGTGGGAGAGCGAGAACAAATTTTCACGATTTTGAGGCGCTGAGTTTCCCTACGCAACGAAAAATCGGGGCCAATGTTTAAAATAATTCTGGGCCGTTCTTCCCACCGGCGCAGTAGGAGCATCCTAAATCCGACAGGCTCCTAGGCGAGTCTGGTCTGATGTGTAACTCTTTGAAACAACTCTGTGATCTCGGCAACTGCTCCTGCGTTGCTCTACCTCCCCACATCCTGTGGGTCGTCGGCAACTGCTCCTGCGTTGCTCTACCTCCCCACATCCTGTGGGTCGTCGGCAACTGCTCCTGCGTTGCTCTACCTCCCCACATCCTGTGGGTCGTCGGCAACTGCTCCTGCGTTGCTCTACCTCCCCACATCCTGTGGGTCGTCTGTGTCTCTGTGGCTTAACTGAGGAATATAGGTTTATGGGATCGAACTTCTTTTCGGTTTGCCCTTATTCTTGCTATCCCGCCACCTCAGCTTGGGCTTTTTCTTCTCCAGCTTGGGCGCAACCGGTTTTTTCTTCTTTTTCTTGCGTTTGAATTCCGGTTCCTTGTGCCTGGGCTCCAGCCCCTGGCGTACCGCCCTGGGGATCTGTTGCTGCTGGTAGCGCTCGATGCGGCCGAGCAGGCGGGCGTCGTGGGCCTCCACCAGCAGCAGGGCCTCGCCCTCGCCACCACGGCCGGTGCGGCCGGAGCGGTGTACATACAGCTCGGCGCTGCGCGGCAGGTCGAAGTGGATCACCCGGCCGACATCTTCGATATGCAGGCCACGGGCGGCCAGGTCGGTGGTCACCAGCACCCCAAGCCGCTGTTCGCTGAACTGATGCAGGACACGGTTGCGCTGCCTCTGCGGCATCTCGCCGTGCAGGGCGGAGCAGGCAATGCCACGGGCCTGCAGCTGACTGGCGATCTGCTCGCAGCGGTCGCGGCTGTAGGTGAACACCAGACTGTGACCGCCCTGGGCGAGGATATCCCCCAGCAGGGCCAGCTTGTGCTCCAGGCTGTCGGCCAGATAGGCCCGCTGCTGGATATGGCTGGGCAGGCTGCGCGCCGAGCCGATGGATAACAACAGCGGGTCGTGCAGCCAGTCATTGGCAAAGCCACTCAGGTCGCCCTCCTCCAGGGTGGCGGAGAATAGCAGCAACTGGCGCTGCTCCGGCAGTAATTGCAGGATGTCACCGATTTCGGCGGCAAAGCCCATGTCGAGCATACGGTCGGCCTCGTCCAGCACGCACAGCTGGACGTCGAACAGGGCCAGGGTTGCGTCCTCCAGCGCCCGCAGCAGGCGACCGGGGGTGGCGATGAGCAGATCGGGCAGGTGCTGATGCAGACGTTGCAGTTGCTCGGCGTAGGACTCGCCGCCGGCAATGGAGACCACCCTCAGGCTGGTGTGTTCAGCAAAGCGGATGGCCTCCTTGAACACCTGCCGGGCCAGCTCACGGGTGGGCACCAGTACCAGTGCATGGGGACCGCCCTTGCGCCCATGCTGCTCCAGCAGCAGGTGCATCACCGGCAGCAGATAGGCCAGGGTCTTGCCCGAGCCGGTGGGCGATTGCACCAGCAGGTCACGCCCCTCCAGCAGTGCCGGGATCACCTCCGCCTGCACCTCGGTCGGCCGCTGATACTGGTTATTGCCCAGGGCCCGCAACAGACGGGTATTCAGGTCCAGCTCGGCAAAGGATTCAGTCATCGGGCTTCTCGGCTTGCAAGGGTCGTTGATTTTGACAGAATGGGCGCAAATGGTTTGATCCTTGCCAAGCTTCAGCGTGGTAACAAGCAAACCTTTCTACACTTTGCGTTCTTTGCGTTCCCTTTGCGCCCTTTGCGATCCAATTTTTAGAACCATTTGCGTCTATTTATGTTCATTGGCGGACCCTTCTGCCTCAGCGTGCAACAGCTCCGCCCAGTCCAGCAGGCTGGCGAGGACGGCGGCACGGTCCGGGCGCTCCTGGCTGAGGCGGGCGATTTCGCTTTGCAAGGCCTCGCCGCTCAGCTCGCCCTGCTGCAGATGCTGCCTGCACAGCTGGTGCCAGCGCTGTTGTTCTTCCGACTTGAGGCTATGCGGCCAGTTACGCGCGCGGTAGCGAAACAGCAGCTCCGGCAGGCGCGGGTCCTTGAACGGGATGCGGGTGGTCGCCAGTGCCTCGGGGTTCTCGCTCAGCTGCAGCACCAGGTCACAGCGCTTGCGCTCGGCGTTGTCGATAAAGCCCTGATACAGCGCCTGCTCCGGATCTGTCTCCGGACCAAAGGGATTGGCGGAGAAGACCTCCAGCAGCTTGGGGGTCAGACCGGCCATGGCCGCCAGCAGCCGTTGGCGGTGGTCCTCGGCCTGCTGCAAATCAATCGACCACTCGCGCCGGGCCGAGTCGGTGAGGGTGTTGAGCGGCACCAGCACCGGGCACTTGTTCAGATGCACCGTCTTCAGCGCCGGGCGCTGCTCGTTCTCGGCCAGATCGCTCTGGCTGGTGTAGAGCAGGCGGGTGATCTCCTCGGCGGGCAGGTCCAGCCAGGCGCACGGGTCCTGGGTCAGGTCGCAGACGACTATGCCGTTGTTGTTGCTCGGATGCTGCAGCAGGGGCATCACCGGGGCTATGCTGCCGCGCTCGGCGGGGAACATGCCGGAGACGTGCAGCAGCAGGCCTTTCTGGTTGAGATCCAACAGGCCACGGGCCGCTGTCTTGCCCTTGTGATCCAGCACATACTGATACAGCTTGGGCTGGCGCTGGCGCACCAGCCGGGCCAGGGCGATGCTGGCATAGACGTCCGCCAGGGCATCGTGGGCGGCACCGTGTTCGATGTGATTGGCGACCGTCAGCTGATCCAGGCGGAAGCTGGGGGCGCCGTCCTCGCGCACCGGCCAGTTGATGCCCTCGGGACGCAGGGCGCGGGTCAGACGCAGCATGTCGATGATGTCCCAGCGACCGCACTGGTTCTGCCATTCGCGACCATAGGGGTCGCGGAAGTTGCGGTAGAGGCCGTAGCGAGTGACCTCGTCATCGAAACGGATGCTGTTGTAGCCAACGCCGCAGGTGCCCGGCTCGCTCAGGTGTCTATGCACCTCGGCAAAGAAATCGGCCTCGATCAGGCCCTGCTCATCGGCATACTGCGGGCTGATGCCGGTGACCACCAGCGCCATGGGGTGCGGCAGCCGGTCCCGCGGCGGCTTGCAATAGAAGTTCACCGGCTCGCCAATGAGGTTCAGGTCCAGATCGGTGCGCACCCCGGCAAACTGCGCCGGCCGGTCCCAGCGCGGATTACTGCCCCAGGTCTCGTAGTCATGCCAAAAAAAGCTGGTTTCTTGCATGGGTGTTCTCTAGATACAAAATGGGACGCAGAGGGCGCAGAGTTTATTCCAGCAGCCAGGGGCCTGTCGGATTTAGGCTGCTCCTACTGCGCCGGTGGGAAGAACGGCCCAGAATTGTTTTAACCTATAAACCGCAGATTACGCCGATTATCGCAGATTAAATGTAACTACTCGCCCACTCTCATCTCTTAAGGACAGAGCATCTAATCCCCCCCCTTTGCAAAGGGGGTAGGGGGATTTCTTCAGCCAGAATCCCCCTCAATCCCCCTTTTGCAAAGGGGGAGGTCAATTCTCTACCCATTAAACCCCCTTTGGTTAGGGGCAATAGCCGGTCGCCAAGGGCTGAGGTAGTTTCCACAGCTGTTCCACCTGAGGCATCCCTACAGTCGTTTATTTGACGGATGTCAGGGGATGGGATTAGGCGGCTGTCGGATGTCAGGGGATGGGATTAGGCGGCTGCTCGCTGCTCGCCTTGGATGAACTCAACCAGGTCGCGCATTTCGTCTTCTTCCCACATACCACGCGCCTTGGCAGCAACGGATGGCACCAGCGCATCTGTCTCTGCGATTTTCTGCTTGTCTTGGTCTGACAAGACGCCCAGCTGCGTCTCAAGAAACCGGCGCTCACTGTTCAAGACCCCAGCCTCACCGTCACCGGGATAGAAATTCCTGATACCGTAAGCGTAACCCTCGATTGATTGCTTTAATGTAGTCATTAATTTCGGCCTCGCTAACTTGCCATCTTAGCCGGGTATACCTTTCCTTCGGCGTTTCCCGACCCTTGACCTTCTGAAAAGAAGTTACCAGCATCCCTGATTCAGTATAGACCAAAGTCCAGTCTGCTGACTCCAAGACGACCATCCTTTCATAACCGCCCCTTGCGGTGGCAAATGCAGTGGCGTCTTCTAAGCAGTCACAGGTCTTGCGTATGTATTCCTGCACATCCTTGGCATGGCCTAGCTTGATTCTATCGCCAATGTGTCGCAGCAAGCTGGCCTCACCATCACGCCAAACCTGGCTGAAGTCTGTTGCTTCCTTGGCAACAGCCTGGGCGGCCAGCATGAATCCTGCAGCTTCGTCAGATCGCATACGCTCAAGTATACCCCTGGCGCGTTCTGCCACAACCGGGTCCGCGCTTGCCAGTCATGCTTCCAGTATCTGATCCAGCTTGGCATCCTGGCCGTCCAGGGCGGTTCATCCCCGCAGGCGCGGGGAACACACTTCCTGCTTGTTGGCAAACCCAACCCATTGCGGTTCATCCCCGCAGGCGCGGGGAACACATTTGCTGGCGCGCCTGCCGGGTCTGCTGCAACGGTTCATCCCCGCAGGCGCGGGGAACACTCCCTGCCCGTAGCCGCATCCCTGGCCCAATCCGGTTCATCCCCGCAGGCGCGGGGAACACGGCCGCCAGGGCGGCCCGGATACGGTGATTCCCGGTTCATCCCCGCAGGCGCGGGGAACACTTCAGCTCTTTCAGAAACGGAATCGGCGTGTGCGGTTCATCCCCGCAGGCGCGGGGAACACATGGCATCACTAAACGTATTCAACTCCGACGCCGGTTCATCCCCGCAGGCGCGGGGAACACCCCAGCGCTCGGCCCATCAGCTCCGCGCAACCCGGTTCATCCCCGCAGGCGCGGGGAACACCATCCGCTGCGACGACTACTGCCCGGTAGCCCCGGTTCATCCCCGCAGGCGCGGGGAACACTCGCACATCACCTGATCCGTCATCGGCACCGCCGGTTCATCCCCGCAGGCGCGGGGAACACCCGCAAGGGCACGTTGGCAGGCGGGTTGATTGCGGTTCATCCCCGCAGGCGCGGGGAACACAGCGCCGATGGCGGCTGTGGTTACGGCTGGGGCGGTTCATCCCCGCAGGCGCGGGGAACACCCCCATGACCCTGATCGAAGGCCGCCAGACCACCGGTTCATCCCCGCAGGCGCGGGGAACACGGCGAAACCGCCGATGCCGAGGTCTGGGAGGACGGTTCATCCCCGCAGGCGCGGGGAACACTGGCGATCTCCTGGCGCAGCTCCTGGTAGTAGCGGTTCATCCCCGCAGGCGCGGGGAACACGCGCTTGAATGCGTCGTGGTCGCGGGCTGCGGCGGTTCATCCCCGCAGGCGCGGGGAACACTACATCGGCGAGTTCGGCCTGACCGATACAGACGGTTCATCCCCGCAGGCGCGGGGAACACATCGCCTGGAAGCTGGCAAAGGCCGTGTGGTACGGTTCATCCCCGCAGGCGCGGGGAACACTGATAAACAGATGTTACACCAGATGAGTCTATCCGGTTCATCCCCGCAGGCGCGGGGAACACGGCCCACAACCTCTTCCAGCTCCATCCGCTGGCGGTTCATCCCCGCAGGCGCGGGGAACACTCACCACTGGTCGTTACCCTTGCGAACAAGCACGGTTCATCCCCGCAGGCGCGGGGAACACGGCAGGGTCCATTGGCTGCGCCCGGCGCGGAGCGGTTCATCCCCGCAGGCGCGGGGAACACGACTTCCGTAGAGTCAGAGTTTCTCGGTTACTAGGTTCATCCCCGCAGGCGCGGGGAACACAGGGCCGCCGAAAGTAAGTAGAATCCTAAACTCGGTTCATCCCCGCAGGCGCGGGGAACACACCACTGATACTGTTTTTTCAGCAGTCAAAACCGGTTCATCCCCGCAGGCGCGGGGAACACCCACCACTGCTCCGCTTTGGCGCGGGGGAAGCCGGTTCATCCCCGCAGGCGCGGGGAACACGAAAAGCTAATATGCACCGATGGTAAAACTACACGGTTCATCCCCGCAGGCGCGGGGAACACACGTGGCTATGTGGGTTGCAGCACTTGGTTTACGGTTCATCCCCGCAGGCGCGGGGAACACAACACCCACCAGTCCGGCTCGGTGGAGCGCAGCGGTTCATCCCCGCAGGCGCGGGGAACACTGTACTGTCCAACCCCGAATACCGGACCGCAACGGTTCATCCCCGCAGGCGCGGGGAACACGCCCTAAGAGAAAACCATGAAACCACAGCATCCGGTTCATCCCCGCAGGCGCGGGGAACACCGAATGTGCTGCAACGCCTCAGCAGCCGTCGCCGGTTCATCCCCGCAGGCGCGGGGAACACGCTGTTCCAGAGTTGATGACGGGTAGTGGCGTCGGTTCATCCCCGCAGGCGCGGGGAACACCTCCGGATTCATCGGCGCCATCTGCTTCAGCTCGGTTCATCCCCGCAGGCGCGGGGAACACTAGAAACCCCGGAGGAACAGCAACGTGACCGCCGGTTCATCCCCGCAGGCGCGGGGAACACCCGGAGACCGCCTTGGCCAGGGCCGTGCGCGTCGGTTCATCCCCGCAGGCGCGGGGAACACTTACGGAACGAGGGTGAGGCGGCCGCCGATGCCGGTTCATCCCCGCAGGCGCGGGGAACACGTGGTAACGAAGCCATGTGGGCGCAAATGCGCCACGGTTCATCCCCGCAGGCGCGGGGAACACTCCAGCAACTGCTTGACCGACTGCCTGATCGACGGTTCATCCCCGCAGGCGCGGGGAACACTCATGAATCTCGCACGCCGCCAAATACGCCTCCGGTTCATCCCCGCAGGCGCGGGGAACACACCACCCATGGCTCGGGCACAACGCGCGATGTCGGTTCATCCCCGCAGGCGCGGGGAACACGGTTTTGTAAATCCACCCATCACCACGACTCCCCGGTTCATCCCCGCAGGCGCGGGGAACACGCTGGTATCGGGTTCGGCGGGCGCTTCCATCGCGGTTCATCCCCGCAGGCGCGGGGAACACGACCCGGACAAAAAGGCTGAGTTCGAGACCCGCGGTTCATCCCCGCAGGCGCGGGGAACACCCCGTTGACTATTGGCCTGGCGTCCACGAAGTCGGTTCATCCCCGCAGGCGCGGGGAACACAGGCTGGGCATGCTGATTTCGTTCTCGGCCGCCGGTTCATCCCCGCAGGCGCGGGGAACACTGCAGTAGCGGTCCGCCGGGCAACTCCAGGCGCGGTTCATCCCCGCAGGCGCGGGGAACACCCTGAGCGGGTTGCCGTTGATGGTGGCGATGACGGTTCATCCCCGCAGGCGCGGGGAACACCCAGCCGATGGGGCTGCCGTTGATCTGTAGGGCGGTTCATCCCCGCAGGCGCGGGGAACACATCTGAGGGCGGGGCCTGCATCTGATAGCTGGCGGTTCATCCCCGCAGGCGCGGGGAACACAGGGTCTTGCCATCGGCCAGCAGGTCCTCGGCCGGTTCATCCCCGCAGGCGCGGGGAACACCGAGAAGGCGTAGGCTGTAGGCTGGCCGGTGGCGGTTCATCCCCGCAGGCGCGGGGAACACCAGTTCCAGGCTGGGCAATACCACCATCATGTCGGTTCATCCCCGCAGGCGCGGGGAACACTCCCTTCGCAGGAGTCCACAAATGGCAGGTCTACGGTTCATCCCCGCAGGCGCGGGGAACACAGCGAGTACCCCGCCACGCCGGGCAGAATTTCCGGTTCATCCCCGCAGGCGCGGGGAACACAGTACGCAGCGGCTGGCCGAGGGGATGCGCGCCGGTTCATCCCCGCAGGCGCGGGGAACACGGGCGCTTTTCGGCAGGGATGGTTACGCAGACCGGTTCATCCCCGCAGGCGCGGGGAACACGTGGAAATGCCGCACTGCCTAGCCAGCTCTCGCGGTTCATCCCCGCAGGCGCGGGGAACACGCGGGTTGGCCAGGGGCAGGGCCTGCTGCTCGGCGGTTCATCCCCGCAGGCGCGGGGAACACTCGAGGGCGCGCGTCCGCGTGCCAACCTAAACCCGGTTCATCCCCGCAGGCGCGGGGAACACGTTCTTGCCTATCCGTGAACTATTGTGCAATACGGTTCATCCCCGCAGGCGCGGGGAACACCTCATGGGGATAAGTATGCACAATAGTTCAATCGGTTCATCCCCGCAGGCGCGGGGAACACTTACAAGCATGTCAGTGATTGATGATACCGACCGGTTCATCCCCGCAGGCGCGGGGAACACTTGGCGAGTGACGCACTCGAAAGGGGTTCGGGCGGTTCATCCCCGCAGGCGCGGGGAACACCAGGTTTGGTTGGACGCCGCCGAGGGCGAGTGCGGTTCATCCCCGCAGGCGCGGGGAACACTTCGTAGATAACCAGAGGGAAGCGAAAAAAAACGGTTCATCCCCGCAGGCGCGGGGAACACTTTCATTCCCGAAATCTGGCATCGAATGATGGCGGTTCATCCCCGCAGGCGCGGGGAACACCCCAGCGCCTTGCCCATCAACTCCACGCAGCCCGGTTCATCCCCGCAGGCGCGGGGAACACCGCACACCTGCCAGTTGGGCACGAGGCAGCGGCGGTTCATCCCCGCAGGCGCGGGGAACACAAGCTCGGCTTCTGCGATGCCGGCATCCGAGCCGGTTCATCCCCGCAGGCGCGGGGAACACGACCTGGCAGGGAAAGAGGTGGATGAGACCGCCGGTTCATCCCCGCAGGCGCGGGGAACACTGGTGTACCCGCCAGCGGCCACTACGGCGCAGCGGTTCATCCCCGCAGGCGCGGGGAACACCAAGCTGGAGCTGGTGATCGACAAGGCCATCTCGGTTCATCCCCGCAGGCGCGGGGAACACAGCTGGGTGGTCTCGATGGTGTTGGTGATGGTCGGTTCATCCCCGCAGGCGCGGGGAACACTATGCCTGGCCGTTGACGCCTGCCGTCATCGGCGGTTCATCCCCGCAGGCGCGGGGAACACGGCTAAATATGGCTCCGGGTATTCGGTCAGCCACGGTTCATCCCCGCAGGCGCGGGGAACACGGCGCAATGACCGAGCAAGAGCGAATCGAGCGCGGTTCATCCCCGCAGGCGCGGGGAACACCAATGGACCCTGCCCGCACTGAGCGCCGATGACGGTTCATCCCCGCAGGCGCGGGGAACACTCCGTTGTCTATGGCTTCGCTCCATTCTCCGGCGGTTCATCCCCGCAGGCGCGGGGAACACTACGGCAAAGATCACCAGATCGCCGCTGGTTGCGGTTCATCCCCGCAGGCGCGGGGAACACAGAACAGACCCAGAACAGTTAAAAAACAACCACGGTTCATCCCCGCAGGCGCGGGGAACACTCGTGCATCCCGACCATCAATCCGCCGATGGCCGGTTCATCCCCGCAGGCGCGGGGAACACAGCAAACCGGACGCCGCTGCTACGCAATGGAACGGTTCATCCCCGCAGGCGCGGGGAACACCCGGCTACTGGGAGGTATCCCAGCGCCAATACCGGTTCATCCCCGCAGGCGCGGGGAACACCGTTGGCGGCAGTTCTCATTTTCTCGTATTGTTCGGTTCATCCCCGCAGGCGCGGGGAACACCGGAGTTTTGCGCGCAGACCGGGGATGAGCTGCGGTTCATCCCCGCAGGCGCGGGGAACACACCACGACGGTCGGGCGCTGGCGGATATAGACCGGTTCATCCCCGCAGGCGCGGGGAACACGATTTCATACAGCGGGCAATCATATCTACCGGCGGTTCATCCCCGCAGGCGCGGGGAACACCATAGTCCCAATGTACAGCGAGCATCACCAAGCGGTTCATCCCCGCAGGCGCGGGGAACACAGCTGGGTGGTCTCGATGGTGTTGGTGATGGTCGGTTCATCCCCGCAGGCGCGGGGAACACGCTAATCGTCTCTTTGCAGGCAATCCCATGCGTCGGTTCATCCCCGCAGGCGCGGGGAACACCCTCTCTATGGTTTAAATAATAGCGTAAGAATCGGTTCATCCCCGCAGGCGCGGGGAACACATTATGTCCTCTAGTACCTGTATCTGCTCTGCGCGGTTCATCCCCGCAGGCGCGGGGAACACTTGACCATCCCCGCCGCCTTGTCCCGCTCATACGGTTCATCCCCGCAGGCGCGGGGAACACTGCCTACGCCGTGCCCGAGGGCGTGCCGGACCTCGGTTCATCCCCGCAGGCGCGGGGAACACCCCTGACTGATCGTCACCGGCACCACCACGCTCGGTTCATCCCCGCAGGCGCGGGGAACACACCCCATCGGCACCGCCCAGGCCGACGCCTACCGGTTCATCCCCGCAGGCGCGGGGAACACCAGCTGGTGGTGCCGTTTTTTCTGGCCAGATACGGTTCATCCCCGCAGGCGCGGGGAACACCACTAACGACCCGTTCGATACCCGATTGGAAGCGGTTCATCCCCGCAGGCGCGGGGAACACAAGAACGCGGCCGGAACTCGCTCAGCAGTTAACGGTTCATCCCCGCAGGCGCGGGGAACACCTCTTCAACTGGATCGGCTACATCATGGCCCACTGGTTCATCCCCGCAGGCGCGGGGAACACTGCTGCTCGGCTATCTCGCGCCGGGTGCGGGTCGGTTCATCCCCGCAGGCGCGGGGAACACGCCACCCGCGCCTGGATGGAGTCTGGCGAGTGCGGTTCATCCCCGCAGGCGCGGGGAACACACAACAACTATACCCACTGGTCAGTGGATGCACGGTTCATCCCCGCAGGCGCGGGGAACACTCTTGATGAGCAAGCCGGTGAACTACTGGCGGCGGTTCATCCCCGCAGGCGCGGGGAACACGCGGGCTTCTTGGGGCGCGGCAAGCGGCGTTACGGTTCATCCCCGCAGGCGCGGGGAACACGCGCCGTAGCCCTCGCCCAGCTTGATGTACTCCGGTTCATCCCCGCAGGCGCGGGGAACACGATCCAGGACTGCCGAGCAGCGGCTTTGGATTTCGGTTCATCCCCGCAGGCGCGGGGAACACCCGGCGCAGCACAGGCATCAACGCATCGGTCGCGGTTCATCCCCGCAGGCGCGGGGAACACACACCGCGCCGGGCACGGCGCAGACCGACACCCGGTTCATCCCCGCAGGCGCGGGGAACACTGCTTCCTGCCGAAGTACCGGGCTGATGTGGACGGTTCATCCCCGCAGGCGCGGGGAACACATCCAGCTGGTACAGTCGCGCCAGCTCCTGTTCGGTTCATCCCCGCAGGCGCGGGGAACACCACCCTGGCCAATCTGCCAATCTTGCCTGCTACGGTTCATCCCCGCAGGCGCGGGGAACACTTGACCATCCCCGCCGCCTTGTCCCGCTCATACGGTTCATCCCCGCAGGCGCGGGGAACACGCTCAGAGCAACCCGCTCAACATCTGCACCCGCGGTTCATCCCCGCAGGCGCGGGGAACACCGATCTGGTCAGGGCTGTGCATGGGTGTTCTCCGGTTCATCCCCGCAGGCGCGGGGAACACGTGGCGCAGGCGTCGGAGTGCGTTGACATATTCCGGTTCATCCCCGCAGGCGCGGGGAACACCCCGACCTGTGGCGCCTGTGGTATCGCGGCGGCGGTTCATCCCCGCAGGCGCGGGGAACACGCACGGCATCGGCCAGGCTGTTGAGGGCCTTGCGGTTCATCCCCGCAGGCGCGGGGAACACCTCGCCCTGTTTGTTGCACCAGCGCCGATAGGCGGTTCATCCCCGCAGGCGCGGGGAACACCTGCCCGGCACCGCTGCGGCCTTCGGTGAGGGCGGTTCATCCCCGCAGGCGCGGGGAACACACCAGCATGGTGGAAGGCACACTGGATCGCGGCGGTTCATCCCCGCAGGCGCGGGGAACACGCAAACGTGGTCCCACCCCTGCACGCCGAGCGCGGTTCATCCCCGCAGGCGCGGGGAACACTCGGCATAGGTCGAAACCCCCTGCTGGCGGCCCGGTTCATCCCCGCAGGCGCGGGGAACACGGTCATATCAATCATCGGGCTGCTGGGTAGCGGCGGTTCATCCCCGCAGGCGCGGGGAACACCCTACGGCGCTGTAAACCGCTGAGCCGGAATACGGTTCATCCCCGCAGGCGCGGGGAACACATCAGCCTGCTCGACCACCTGGTCCGCGACGCCGGTTCATCCCCGCAGGCGCGGGGAACACTTTGCTGCCCAAAACAGGATCAATCCCCAGGTCGGTTCATCCCCGCAGGCGCGGGGAACACGGATGGGTTGTCAACCCCGAAAATCGGACCATACGGTTCATCCCCGCAGGCGCGGGGAACACCTGTGATTAGAGTAATCATAAACCAACAGCACCGGTTCATCCCCGCAGGCGCGGGGAACACTAGGGGCTGCAGATGTTACACCCAGCAGGCTACCCGGTTCATCCCCGCAGGCGCGGGGAACACATTTGCGCTCCAACTTAGTATGAATCTCGGCACGGTTCATCCCCGCAGGCGCGGGGAACACAGGGCGAGCGCAGCGCCCGCGTGGCTCCGCAACGGTTCATCCCCGCAGGCGCGGGGAACACGCCGATGCCGCGCAGCTCGGCCACCAGGGTGGCGGTTCATCCCCGCAGGCGCGGGGAACACTTCATCGGGCCGTCGATCACATCCCAGCGCAGCGGTTCATCCCCGCAGGCGCGGGGAACACAGCAGGCCAGCCTCGGCGGACAGAATGACCGGCGGTTCATCCCCGCAGGCGCGGGGAACACAGCATTCCGAAACAGTCCATTGCCACCAGGGTCGGTTCATCCCCGCAGGCGCGGGGAACACGGGAACAATCGGTGCCGTTCTGAGAGGCAACGCGGTTCATCCCCGCAGGCGCGGGGAACACGACCTGCTATGCGGCAACGGTGTATGCACCAACGGTTCATCCCCGCAGGCGCGGGGAACACCCGAAGAAGGAACGCGAGCACCTGGTGGCCGACGGTTCATCCCCGCAGGCGCGGGGAACACACCTTGCGGTTCATCCGCCCGGTGGTTGTCACCGGTTCATCCCCGCAGGCGCGGGGAACACATGCCTGGGACACCACGCGGCACGGCAATGGCCGGTTCATCCCCGCAGGCGCGGGGAACACATCCCCAGCCTGTCGCTCGCCATGTCCGGCGACGGTTCATCCCCGCAGGCGCGGGGAACACTCGGCCAGGGTCAAGGTGCCAGCATCAAGGTCCGGTTCATCCCCGCAGGCGCGGGGAACACGATCTCGCGCAAGGTGCGCCCTCTGGCACCGCCCGGTTCATCCCCGCAGGCGCGGGGAACACGAAATCCAAATAGTTGTTCATCGTATCCGCTCCGGTTCATCCCCGCAGGCGCGGGGAACACCTTGCCTGCGCCGCGCCAAGGGTAATCACTCACGGTTCATCCCCGCAGGCGCGGGGAACACGCCCTCGACGGTCGTGGCGGCACTGGATGCCCCCGGTTCATCCCCGCAGGCGCGGGGAACACGGCGGTGCACAACAAGGCGGCGGCTGATGCTACGGTTCATCCCCGCAGGCGCGGGGAACACACCGGCGACATCACCGGCGCGGCCGCCGTGGCCGGTTCATCCCCGCAGGCGCGGGGAACACCTCGGCTCGGTGGACCGCAGCAGACTCAATATCGGTTCATCCCCGCAGGCGCGGGGAACACATTGGCCACCGACTTGCAGGATGTGCTGCCGTCGGTTCATCCCCGCAGGCGCGGGGAACACTCTGACCAGTCAGACGGGCGATCTGCTATCCGCGGTTCATCCCCGCAGGCGCGGGGAACACTGGCGCTGGGCGCTGTAGGTGCCGTCGTAGGTCGGTTCATCCCCGCAGGCGCGGGGAACACCCGGTGTTTGCCGACATCCAACTGGCGAGCGACCGGTTCATCCCCGCAGGCGCGGGGAACACTCACCGTCCCAGCGTTGGCTAGCGGGTGGCGCCGGTTCATCCCCGCAGGCGCGGGGAACACTGCGGATAACCTGCGAAGGGGTAACACAAGCTCGGTTCATCCCCGCAGGCGCGGGGAACACAAGCCCGATGGCACCTGGGGCAAGTGGACCGACGGTTCATCCCCGCAGGCGCGGGGAACACTGAGCCAGCACGCTGGCGGCCAGCATATTGGCCGGTTCATCCCCGCAGGCGCGGGGAACACGCCCAGGTGGATAGCCACTGCCAGAAACGGACCGGTTCATCCCCGCAGGCGCGGGGAACACGGCACGCGCTACCGGGTGCGCTGCGGCATCGACGGTTCATCCCCGCAGGCGCGGGGAACACGGCGGATAGGGTGATGGTGGTCATTGGTGATCCGGTTCATCCCCGCAGGCGCGGGGAACACGCCTGAGGCGGTGGCGGTGGAGACAGTTCAGCCGGTTCATCCCCGCAGGCGCGGGGAACACCAATTGGCAGCATCTACCGCGATGCGCATGTGCGGTTCATCCCCGCAGGCGCGGGGAACACGCCCTTCACTATGCCAGCCTGGGCTGGCACGTCGGTTCATCCCCGCAGGCGCGGGGAACACGAAGAAAGCCGGATCGCCTGGCTGATAGACCTCGGTTCATCCCCGCAGGCGCGGGGAACACGGTCGACGGTGGGCCGATCGAGCAGGCCGTGGGCGGTTCATCCCCGCAGGCGCGGGGAACACGCTGGCGTGCCGAGCACTCGCATCTACGTCGACGGTTCATCCCCGCAGGCGCGGGGAACACCTGACCGACGGCAAGAAGTCCGTTTTTATCCGCGGTTCATCCCCGCAGGCGCGGGGAACACTTGTGGGGTGACTGCATAAAGGTGGCCGTGGCCGGTTCATCCCCGCAGGCGCGGGGAACACGCAATGATCCTGCTGCGCCACCACTGCTCCGCCGGTTCATCCCCGCAGGCGCGGGGAACACGTCCCAGCTACTCCCGGTAGCCGGGTCACTGCCGGTTCATCCCCGCAGGCGCGGGGAACACACTTCCTGTAGCAATTTGATTATCCGTCAAAAAAAGCACCGAAAAAAATCCACCAGCAAATGAGGGCCGTTGGCATAGCGAGAAAATCGCCTTCAGCATGGAACCGCAGGGGTATTGTCATCGATTTTGCCGGGTTGTTAAAGAGCGTCCAGCTCGTCGTCGTCCGGCACTTCAGGCAGGAAGTTGACGAGGCGGAATCCGTCGTAGTCGCAGGGCATACGGCGGTTGGGACCTAGGGTCTTGAAATCGAAGCCGGATTCGTTGCGCTCACGCCAGACCATTACCGCATTGCCCTCTTCGATACCCGATTCTACCTGCTCCCAGATCATGTCCCGCACCCGCACCGAGTAATTGCCCACATAAACCCCGGCACGCACTTCCAGCAGCCAGACGGCGAGCCGACCGCGCAATCGTGGCGGGACGTTTTCAGTTACGATGACCAGCATCGCCGAGACCCTTTTTGTTAGGGATGGCCGGTGGCACTGCCTCAGGGGCGGGTTCGGGGGGCTTTTCGCCGGCGGCGTCTAGTACCTGGTTGATCATGGGGATCAGCTTATCGAGCATCTTGCTTTCACGAAAGGCATCACGGCAGGCATGACGCACCTTGCGTTCGGGACTGGACGGGCCTTGCGCGGCGATCCTGAAGGCGGCCGGCACTACGGTGTCGAATTTGACGATGTCGGCAATATCATAAACAAAGGAGAGGGGCTTGCCGGTGTGGACAAAGCCGATGGCCGGGGCATAACCGGCGGCCAACACCGCAGCCTCGGTGACGCCGTAGAGGCAAGCGGTAGCGGCGGAGAGGCAGCGGTTGGGCAGGTCGGCCTTGTCCCAGTCTTCCTGATCGTAGCTTCGGCCTTTCCAGACCAGGCCGAATTTGTTCGCGAGCAGTTGGTAGGTCTTTTTTACCCGTGCGCCCTCGATGCCGCGCAGTTGCTCTACGCTGCGTCGGCTGGGCGGCTCTTCGCCAAACCGCAGCTCATACATCTTGCGTACCACCTTGAGCCGCGCCGTTTCATCCAGCGCCAGCTTGGCTTGATAGAGCAGTTTGTCAGAGCGCGCCCCGCCGGGCTGGCCAGCGGAGTAGAGCCTGATCCCGCCTTCCCCCACCCATACCAGCAGGGTACCCACCTTGGCCGCCAACGCGGCGGCACGGTGGGAGAGGCGCACACCGGGCTCCAGCAGCAGACAGGCGGTGCCGCCCACAGGTACATGGGTGCGCGTGCCTTGTTTGTCGATCATGACGAAGGCCCCGTCGCGCACGTCCACATGGCAGCGCTCGACAAAGAGGATGGAGTTGCGTTCCTTGATGGGGATGGGGGTCAGGTCAGGCAGCATGGTGGTGTATTTTTCAGTCGGTCCAGTGGGTTGCAATTCGCACCGGGAATGACGCGAAGCCCTTTTTGTTGCAGGTGACGAGCACCAGATCGTGGCACATTGCGGTGGCAATGATCAGGCTATCCATGAGGGAGGGCGTTCGTCACTGGCGTTGAAGTTCACCGTAAATCCTGCCTCAAAGCAATACCGTTTTGGCTCCTCAACAAAGGCTGCTTGCGTTTGCCATTATCTGGTTTTGCGACCTCTGGGCTTATCAGGACGCCTATGGGCTGGGGGCTGGGGGCTGGCATCTACCCCAAGAAGCAGGCACCGATCCGAACGGCGCATCCTTATTGCCGGTGCCGTCTTATCATCAAGCGCCTGATCGACGGCAGCCAGGGCAAGGAAAACGCCAAGGCGCAGAAGGCGTTTCTGGCCAAGGTGCTACGCGAGCAAGGCCCGCGCAAGGCGGCCCGGATCGCCGGCAGTCGGCAGAAGCTGGAACAGGTGCTGAAAGGGGCAAAGATCGAGGACTTGGTGAACCCACCCGTACCGGCCTGAGCCGTATCAGTTGGGGCGCCCCGCTGGTGGTATAGTCAACGATATGACGAGAATCCCCGAGAACGACAAGGCTATTGTTCCAGCTAGCAAGCTGACTGGGTACGTTTTGAACCGAGCCCATCCAGTTGGGCGGAACAAGGCGCGTGTTTTTGAGTCGATACTTGGAATCACCGCTGCAAAAGCCGGCCTGCTTGAAGATCAGATCAGAGAAGGGGTCAAGCATGCATCTTTCGAATCGTCCAGGGAATCAGACTACGGCACCACATACACAGTTCCGATTCCTATTACAGGACCGAAAGGAACTGCTATAGTTACTACTGCATGGATCGTTAGGGAAGCCGGTGGCGCACCACAGTTGGTCACGGCCTACATAGACACCAAGAGGCAAAAAGAATGACTGGGTTCTCTGAATTAGACGTTGTTACCGCAACACACGACCTCGACGGGATCAGTGCAGGAACTCGCGGCGTGGTTTTGCTGCCGTTGGGGGAGGATGCCTACGAAGTAGAATTCGTGGACGAAAAAGGCGGTACCCTGGAAGTTATGCCTGTAGAGGGGCGCTTTTTATCGTCTGTTGACTACTTTGGCGCACATGCCGCCTAACCCTCCACCTCAACCCGCACCGCCATCAGTTTGTAAAGCTCCAGCCGGTCCTCGTCGGTGATGGTGCCCAGGTACTTGCTGCGTCAGCCGGGTCTGATAGACGCCTTCCAGGCCGATCTTGCTGGTGGCTACGCCTTCAACCGCAGCCAGAGCGGCCTTGAGCTTGGTCCGTACCGGCCAGACGCAAATCGCACAGGAAGGGCGCCTTGGCCCATCCTGCGCGCTTATCCATCACGCTGGGTTTTGCTCGGTGCCAGACTCAACAGCCCGCACCCCAGTCCTTTGGCGGGGCCGATACCGTTTTCCAGGGTCTTGCCAAATGCCTTGGGTTCGATGATTTGGAGCATTCCCTCGTAGCGGGCGGCGCGGATGGTGAGGCGTTTGCCTCTGGGTTTCTGGCCTTTGGGTGGTTCCTGGCCCTCGTCCTTTTTCCAGGCGGGCAACAGCCCCTCGTCGATCACGGTGCAGTCGAGCAGGCGGAAGCCGCAGGCTTCGGCGCGTTTTTCCAGCCACGCTTGCCTAAGAAGCCCCTAAACTATTTCACGCTTCTCTTCTGCCGCACACCTAATCTTGCGAAGGCGTATTGATAGGCATGGCGCTGCGAGTTCTGCACAATTATTGCGCATAGGTGTAGCACCTTTGCCCATCCACTTGGCCCGACTAAAGCATCGACTTTCCCAAGAGCCACGCTACCCACCCCCAACCCGCCGCACCAGCAACAACCCGCAGCCGAAGCCCTTGGCGGGACCGAGGCCGCTCTTGAGGGTCTGGACCAGTCGTTCGGGATCGGTGACGGTGAGTAGGCCGGAACAGTCGAGGGTGCTGAGGCGGATCGGTGAGTTACCGGGTTTGCGCAGGCGGTGTTGGCGGTACTCCTCGGCCATCAGCTCGCCCTCGTGCAGTTCAAAGCCTGCCGTCTTGGCGCGCTGGGCGAGCCATTGCACGCCGGTGCGGCGGGCCAGTTCGCTCTGGGCGGGCCATTGGTCGCGGGGGATGCCCTCCTGCTCCAGTTGCTTCTTTTGCTCCATCACCAGGTCGTGGCGGTGTTGGCGGCCCTGCTCGTCCCGCTTCTTCACCACCGGGTTGAGGCGGATGGAGAAAGCGAGGCGTTCGCCGGTGGTGAGTTTGGGAACGTAGGGTTTGGGCTCGATATCCCAGATACCCTTGGTATCTATGGGTTCCTCCTCGGAGAGAACCAGCAGACGCGGCAGGCCTTGGTGCCTCTCCTGACGGTAGAGAAAGGAGCGCTGGCCTTCGACTTCTTCGAACAGATTCCACACCAATTGGTGCAGACGGTAACCGTCGGCGGCGCTGACCTGGACCAGCTGGCTCGGTTTGGCCTGCTCGGGGAGCAGGGTCAATCGACTCATATACATGCTTTACTCCTCCGTGGACAGGGTGCCGTGGTGCTCCTGGCGTTCGTCGAACTGCCAGCGGAAGCGGGTGCGCGGGTGGTCGCGGCGGGTGTAGGTCTGGCGCGCCGAAATGCCGGCCTCCATGCCGGCCTCCCAATATAGGGAACCGCCTTCCTGTTCCAGTCCGTGCCCCTTCGCGATTAGCCCCAGTTCGGCCACGAAGCCTTCGGGGCCGGTGAAGTCTCCTTGGGCGAAGGCGGCTTGCAGGGAGTCGGCCTCGACGATTTGAGGCTGCAAGGGCAGTGCCGGCGGGCAGGCCTTGCGCCCGAGGTAGAGGTTGAAGCGGGGTCGGCCCAGGGCCTCGGCCAGTTGCTCCAGGTCGTGGGGCGGCGAATCGCCGGTCGCCTCCACCGCCACCTGCCAATAGCCGTCGCAACGGTAGTCGCGGGCGGAGAGGATGGTGTTTACTTCCACCGCCAGTTCGTCACGCCGGGTGTAAGCCGGGGCCTTTTTCAGGGCTGCACGGGAGGGGACCTGGGCGGTGTGATAGTCGCGCAGCAGGCTGCCCTGGGCCAGCTCGCGCACCGCGAAGCGATAGCCCTTGGCCAAGCCATCCTGCCCCGCCTCGTCGTCACGACGGATACCCAGTGCCGCGCCCAATAGGCCGATCAGGGCCGAACGACCGGGCCGGGTGGCGCTGGGGCGGGATTCGCCCACCGCTACGTCACCCCAGGCGGCGAGCGGCGCATAGAGTTGAAACAACAGATAACGGGCCATGGCGTTACTCCGTGGCACAGGCGATGACATCGGCCAGCGAGCCCTCGCCGGTGTAGGCGTTGAGTACGGCATCTTTATCGGAGCATGAACCGTAGACCCGGTCCATCTTGTCCCGGGCATCGGTCAGCCGTTCGATGGCCTCCTTGAGCATGGTCTTGCCGCGAATGGATTCGAGGAAGGCCACCGACAGGGAACGGGGCTGCTGATTTCCAGTCTCGGCCAGTAGATAGGAGGCGCGGGCGCGAGAGGCGAAGCTGTTCTGCTTGCCTGTGGGCGACACCGTGGCGGCGCTCTCCACCAGTGCGGCGAGGGTCTTGTTGGCCAGCTCCCGGTCGCCCTGGAGGTTCTTGACCAGCAACTCGCGGTCGATACAGACATAGAGGTAAAACAGCCCCGCGCCGAATTCCGTCTCGCCCATGTGGCCGGCACCCATGTCCTCTTCGCCGTTATTGAGGTCGTCCACGGCGGTGAAGAAGTCATCCTCCACCGCCACCTTGTGGACAGTGATGGCGTGAGCCACCTGGGCTGCGGCCTCCACGTTGAAACGGGGGGCTGCGGCGAGCATGCGACCGAACAGAGCGATATCGGCGGCCTGCTGATCGCCGCGCAGGAGTTTCAGCTCTTCGGCTTCGGGCGCGCTTTGGCGTTCGGCCAGGGCCTTGCAGAGGGCGTCCACCCCGGCCTCTTCTTCTGGTCCGAAATGGGCCAGTTGTTCGATGTGCAATCCTTCTTCGCTGCCGTCATCCTTGGCCTTCTTGAGCTTGCCGAACTGTTCGGCGATGGCGCGCGCCCACTCCCGGGCCTGTTTCTCTTTCACCCCGGTATCGGTCAGGAGTTTGGCGGTGCGATTACCCATCTCCTTGGTGCGGGTGCCCACGTGGCCTTGCAGTGCTTCCACAAAGGTGTCGGAGGTGCGCCAAGCCCGCTTGAGGCTTTGGGAGGAGACACGCAGGCGGGTCTCGCCGCCCATCATGGCGGTCTTGGGGCGGCCCAGGTCGTCGCGGTTAAGATTGGAAGGCGGATAGCTGGTCAGCAGGTGCAGTTGTAGAAAACGGTTCATGGTTGGCTCCTCGATTTCTCGTTTGTTTCGTTCGTGGTCTTCATTCGGCCTTGGGGTTCTTGGCGTAGTAGGCGAAGGCCCATTCCCGGCGCTTGCGATCGCCCCACCAGTGGATGCTATCGGCCAGATCGGTGACGTTGGCGGTCTTGTCCAGCAGGCGCACGGCGCGGATCAGCGGCCCCATCAGCTCTTCGGGGGTGCGATGTTGCAGCAGTCGGCGAAAGCGCAGTCCGCTGACCCGCGCCTTGTCGCCGCCCTTGCCGGAGGGTGCGGCCAGTTGGGCGGCGAAGAGGGCCTTGCCGTCGTGGATCTCCACCTGGGCCAGCACCGCGGCCACCACCGTCAAGGCAGTGTCGTTGCGCCAGCCGGCAGGCATCAGACGATAACGTAGGTCGTGGTAGGACGGGGTCAGGATCACCTCGGTGGGGGTCTTGGCTCGCCGCAGCTCGGCGCGGGCACCCCGGTCCTGCTGCATCTCCCTCCACCACTCCAGGATGTGAGCCTTGGAGTCCGGTTTTTCCGGGGCCTTGGGTTGTGGGTTGGTCATAGTTGGCTCCTTTGGGTGTCATTTGCTCCAGGAGGAGTGCCAGTCATTGAAGGACTGGCACTCCTCCTGGACTTCGGCATCACGCTGCCTTCTTATTGGATATCCGCAGCGCATCGGTGATGGCCTTTTTGTAGTTGAACTTGTGCAGCTCGTTGCGGGCCACGGCGATGCGCTTGGGGTCTTCGTCCTCCAGCGCGCCGGTGGCGGTCCACTGGTCGAACAGGGCGACGGATTGTTCGCGCAGGATGCGGAACCAGGCCTCCCGCAGATCCTGGACCGATTCGCCCTTTTCCAATCGTTCGCGCAGTTGTTCCAGGTGGTTGTAGAAATCCGGCTCGGTGTGGTGCCAGAAGGCCTCCACCACGAAGGAGAGATCGCCGCTGACCTTGTGTTTGGGCTTGAACCAGGCCTTCTTGAGCTGGCCGCGCAGGTTGGAGGCGATCTCGGAGGCGGCGAGGATCATGCCTTTCACATCATCCACAAAGGCGTCGCGGATGGTCTCTTCGATGTGGTAGAGGGGCATCAGCGACTCGTACCAGGCACGGGCCTTCATGTTGTCCATGTCGTAACCGAAGGCCCAGAGGCGGGTATGGCGTCGACGGCGGGCGCGGGAGGCGTGGCTGTTGGTCACCACTTGGGCCGGCTCGACCTTGTCCTGTTCACCCAGTACCAATCCAAGCCAGTGGCGGTAGCCGATGCCGCCGGGTTGGGGGTGCAACGGCAGGTAGTCGCCGTCCTTGTTTCGGCTATAGGGCGATAGGGGATGTTTCCAGGGGCCGGTGTAGTTCACGCCGTAGTTACGGGTGCGGTAACCGCTGACCAGCGGGCTCGGTTCCCGTGTCAGGGGGCATTCGTCCTTCTCCAGCTCGTCCAGTTCCAGGCGGATTCGACGGGGCATACCCCAATACACTTGGTAGGGATGAATATCCATGGGCGTGGTCTCCACGCCGGTTTTAGCCTCGCTGGTGCGGGTGGGGGCGAGCCAGGGGAAGATGTCGGCGGGTTTGTCCTGGGTCGGATCACCGCTCATGGCAGAGAGTTCGGTTTGGCTGAGGACATTCAGCCAGACCAGTCGCCAGAGATTCACCGGCAATGGGTCGCGCAGTGGGTCGGGAACCAGCAGCGTGGTCAGCGGGCCGCCGCCGCGCATGGAGGTGCGATGGCCGACTCCGCCGCTGGGGGCGTTGGTCTGAAGGGTAATCAGCGCGGCGATGGTGGCAGGCAGGCCGAGGTGGTCGTACTGGCCGCGCTTGATGAAGAGATCGCGGTTCTCCTTCAGGGTATTGCCGCCCGGCTCTTCGATCAGCAGACCGCCGATGCCCTTGATGTCGTCTTTGAGAATGTCATAGTCCTGCAAAAAACGCGGCCCATCGCCATCCAGCTCGAAGGCCTCGCGGTAGGCTTGGCCGGCGGCCTTGATCTGCTCGGGCTCGGGGGGCTTTTCGTACAATTTGCCCCATTGGGATTCGTTCTCGGGCGCAAAGACGGTTTGCACGAAGCCGACCAGGAACTGCACCAGCGAGCCGTTGAAGTCGGCCCTGGGTGTGTCCAGGGCGACGATGGGATCGGTGTCGATCTGGTCGGTGAGTTGCCAGGGGACGATCAGCGTCCGTTCACCGCTCTGCCTCCGCACCGGCAGCCAGGGGTCATCCAGCAGGTTCATCGTGTTCTCCTTTGTTCTATCAGATCGTTAATCGTAGGGTGCGTTAGCGTCGCCCTGTTTTGTCCCACCGACCTTCGCATACCGCGAGAGGCAGAATAATGCATCACTTGGTTGATCACTCGCAACGCGTAACGCACAAGCTCCGTGCCATGGTGCGTTACGCGCCGCAAAGCTTCCCAGCTCTTCCATCCTTTTCAAATCTCTTGGCTCATCAGGGTTCATTGCTTGGTTCGAGGCGGCGCTAACGCACCCTACGCGGTTTTTTCGATCGTCAGGCCATGGCGTCGGGTGTAACGAATTGTTACCGTGTCGCCGCGTTCGTTGATGGCTTCGCCGGTCCATGCCTCGTTGTCTTCGGTGAGGGGGATCAGCAGGTAGCCCTCGCCCTTGCGCGGCCAGTTCTCCTTGAGGTTCTTTCGCGCCTCGGCCTGTTCCGTGGATGCCGCCGGGGCCTCCTGGGCCGCCAGTTTGTGGCGGATGTTCACTTCGCTGAGGGACCAGGCGTTCTCCTGTTGCTCACTCCAGGGCCGCAACCGTTCGCCGTCCCAGCGCGCCAGGCGCAGAGTGATGGTTCTATCGCCGAGTCGGGTGGGTGTGTGGGTGTCTTCCCACCAGTCGCTGCCAGGGTAGCGATAGCCCTGTTCGAAGTCGATGGTATTGGCTTGGGCCAAGGAGGCCTGGGCGCGGGCTTCGCCGTCGGCTTCCCAGTAGTTTTCCAGCAGTTCCGTTGGCAGATCGGCGTCGGCATCATCGGAGTAGACCGCCTCCACCGCCATGCGCAGCTCTTCGGGGATCGCGAGGGCCTGTTTGTCTTCCAGCAGATTGGCGGTGAGCCAGAGCCGGGCGTGGTTGGGATAGACATAGGCCCCGTTCGGGAAGAGGCGGGCGTACCATTTTTCATCCGGATTGTCGTTGGGGTCGGGGGCCAGTAGATGCAGGCAGGATTCGCCGCGCTGGTCCGGGCCTTCGACGGGATCACCATCCAGGGAACGGCAGTGGCGGCGCAGGCGGCCGGCACGCTGGATCAGTAGGTCGATGGGGGCAAGGTCGCTAACCATTTGATCGAAGTCGAGGTCCAGGGATTGCTCGATCACCTGAGTGGCGATCAGCACCCGGCCCTTGCGTCCGTTGCCGGTGCTCGCCTTGCCGAAGGTCTCCAGCACCCGGTCTTCGATGGCCAGCCGGTCGCTGAGGGCGAAGCGGGCATGAAACAGGTCGAGCCGTTCGGCGGGGAGGCGTTTCAACAGGGTTTCGAAGGCCTCGATGGCGTCGCCCACGGTATTGCGCACCCAGGCGATGCACTGGCCGGCCTCGCTTTGAGCGACGATCCAGTCGATGACCTGTTCGAATGCGCGCAGGCTGGTGAAGCGGAGATTACGTTTTACGCTTTGCCGTGTATCCACCTTTTCTTCGTCCACCCCGTCAAGGCGGATGCGGGTGACCAGGGGGTAATCGGTGGAATCGAGTTCCGCCGTGGGCGCGTCCAGGCCTTCCCGAAAGGCCTTGGCCAATTCGCGGCGCATGCGCTGCGGCAGGGTGGCGGAGAGCAGGATGGCGCTGCCGCCGGCGCGGGCGTGGATGCGCAGCAGTCGCCGCAAAAGCCCGAGCATGTAGTCGTCGGCGGCGTGGACCTCGTCCACCACCAGCACCTTGCCCAGCAACCCGAGCAGGCGCAGGGACTGGTGGCGGGAGGTGAGCACCGCGAGCAGGGCCTGGTCGATGGTGCCTACGCCGATCTGGGCGAGCAGGGCGCGCTTGCGGTTGTCGGCGATCCAGGCGTTGCAGTGGGCCTGGGCATTGGCCTCGCCCTTTTCATAGGCATCGCCGCCGGCGGACTCGGATAGCAGGGAGCGGCGAAAGCCGTCATGCAGCTGGCGGCTGCCGTGGGCAAGCACCAGGGAGGGTTCGGTCTCGCCCTCGAACAGGCGGCGGTAGACCTTGCCGGTGCGGCCATACATGGCGTTGGCGGTGGCCATGGTGGGCACGGCCAGATAGGCACCCTGTCCCGCGCCGACCGCCAGCAGGCGATTGAGCAGCAGGAAGGCGGCCTCGGTCTTGCCCGCGCCGGTGACATCCTCCAGGATCAGCAGTTCGGGCTCGCCGCCGGGTTCGAGTCGTTCGCAGAAGGCCTGGAGCGGTGTGGGCGTAACGAACCCATCAAATAGCTCCGAGAGACCCTGACGACCAGCGGTCATGCCCGGCAGCAGACCGGCCTGTTCGATGGCCCGGTCGGCATTGGGCAAGGCAATCTCTTGCCAATAGCGCTCCAGGGGCATGGGCTCGCCGCAAAAGGGGAAAAAATCCTGATTGGAGCCGAGCCAGTCGGCGAGCACCGCGAAGCCGGCGAGCCACCAGGAGAATTCGGCGGTGGGTCCCAACCATTGGCCGGGCGGAGGGTAGTCCGTGCTCGGGTTGTCCGAAAGGAACAGTGCGGCCACGTCGAGGAAGAAGGCCTCCGCCGCTTCCAAATCGGCGGGAGCGAAATATCGGCTCAGGCTGAACTTCGCATCCTTGGGCGGCTGACCATGGTGGCCGGTGACCGCCCGCGCCCAATGATCCAGCAGATCGAACCACTCATCTTCGTCCCCAGCATCGGCCAAACCGAAAAGATCCCGCTTCCACAACGATTCGGAAAGCTTTTCCTGCCACAACAAGAAACCCAGGGAGTCATGACGAGGGTTATAGGGTGCATTTTTGATACATCCTGATGGCATTAAATCGGTACGCAGCCCCTGGAAGGCGCTGGAGAATTTGCCAATATCATGTAGGGCGAGAAAAAAACGGAGCCAGGTCACTAAGGCTTCCTCACCCATGCCTGTCAATCGACTGAAGGAGCGCCTGAAGCCAGCTTGCCTCATCAACAATCTTTCACCGCAAGCGGCAACATCTAGGCAGTGATAGGGCAACAAATGACAAGCCGACCGATCTCGTTCTGCCTTACCCCAATATTTCACATTGGCTTTGCTCATCATTTTTTCGATCAGCGACACAGTTTGGATCTTGTGGACGCAAACCAATCCGCATGCTCGCGGTGGTCAGAGGAAAGAGGCAAATCACACTGAGTGACAGTTGGTAACAAGTTGCACAGCAGACCTGGCTTCCAAAGGTTGACTTGGTTAGGTCGACTTCAGCGCCACGGCACGGATCAGCGCTACCATTGGGGCGAATTCGGCGCTGGGGGCCTGTTGGGCCAGGAGCCAGGCCTGCAGGTCCGGGTCGGGCTGTTGCAGCAGGCGCTGGAATTGGTCGCGCTGGGCGGCATCCAGTTGGGCATAGCCGCGCTCAAGGAAGCTCTCGAACAGCAGGTCCAGCTCTAACAGCCCGCGCCGACATTGCCAGCGCAGCCTGGCGAGTTCCGAGTCTTCTAATTCCGACCCCCCAAGTCCGAGTCCCGAGTCCCGAATCCCGAGTCCCGCCTCAAAGGGCATCTTTCAGCATCAGCTGTTTGATGTGACCTATGGCCTTGGTGGGGTTGAGGTTCTTCGGGCAGGCCTCGACGCAGTTCATGATGCTGTGGCAGCGGAACAGCTTGTAGGGGCCTTCGAGGGCGTCCAGGCGTTCGCTTTGGGCCTGGTCGCGGCTGTCGGCGAGGAAGCGGCAGGCGGTGAGCAGGGCCTGGGGGCCAAGGAATTTCTCCGGGTTCCACCAGAAGGAGGGGCAGCTGGTGGAGCAGCAGCCGCAGAGGATGCACTCGTAGAGGCCATCGAGCTTGTCGCGCTGGGCCGGGCTTTGGCGGATTTCCTGCTCCGGCAGGGGGTCGCTGCGTTTGAGCCAGGGATCGACCTTTTTGTATTGGGCGTAGAACTGGCTCATATCCACCACCAGATCACGCACCACTGGCCGACCGGGCAGGGGCCGCACCTCGATGGGGGCCTTGAGCTCGCTCAGGGGGGTGACGCAGGCGAGCTTGTTGCTGCCGTTGACGTTGACCGCGTCCGAGCCGCAGACGCCCTCGCCGCAGGAGTGGCGGAAGCTGAAGGATTCGTCCATCGCCTTGATCGTCAGCAGGGCATCGCGCAGCATCATGCCGCGCTCGGTCTCTACCTCGTAGTCCTGCATGCGCGGCTCGGCGTCGATGTCGGGGTTGTAGCGGTAAATGCGGAATTTCATGGTCATCAACCTTCGGTTGAGCCGCCAGCGGCCAGCGGCCAGCGGCCAGCAGGAATTGCTGGCGGCTGGTGGCTGGTGGCTGAAGGCTGGATCAATACACCCGCTCCTTGGGGGGGAAGCTTTGTACGCTCAGGGGTTTGGTGCGCACGGGCTTGAAGTCCATCCGCTCGTCCTGCTGGAAGTACAGGCTGTGTTTGAGCCAGTTGGCGTCATCGCGCTTGGGGTAGTCCGGGCGCGAGTGGGCACCGCGGCTTTCCTGCCGGGCCTGGGCCGAGACGGCGATGGCCATGCCGGTGTCGATCAGGTTCTCCAGCTCCAGGGCCTCGATGCGGGCGGTGTTGAAGGCCTTGGACTGGTCGCTCAGGCGCACCTCCGCTAGTTTCCCGCGTACTTCCTTCAGCAGCTCGACGCCCTCCTGCATGATCTCCTCGGTGCGGAACACCCCGGCGTGGTCCTCCATCACCTTGCGCAGCTCGCCGCGCAGTTCGGCAACGCTGAGGCCCTCCCCCTTCTGCTCCCAGCGGGTCAGCCGGGCCATGGCCTGCTCGACGCTGGCCTGGTTCAGCGGCCGGTGGTTGGGGTTGTCGCGCACGTAATCAATGATCTGTTTGCCGGCGGCGCGGCCGAACACCAGGATGTCCAGCAGGGAGTTGCCGCCCAGGCGATTGGCACCATGCACCGAGGCGCAGGCGCATTCGCCGGCGGCATAGAGGCCGGGGATGACCTCTTCGGGACCATGACGGGCCGGCGAGACCACCTGGCCGTAGCGGTCGGTGGGGATACCGCCCATGACGTAGTGGGCGGTGGGGAAGACCGGGATGGGCTCGCGGGCGGGATCGACCCCGGCGAAGATGCGCGCACTTTCGCGGATGCCGGGCAGGCGCTTGGCCACCAGTTCCTCGCCCAGGTGATCCACCTTGAGCAGGACGTGATCCTTGCGCGGGCCGCAGCCGCGGCCTTCCTTGACCTCGGTGATGATGGAGCGGGAGACCACGTCGCGGCTGGCCAGGTCCTTGGCGTTGGGGGCGTAGCGCTCCATGAACCGCTCGCCTAGGCTGTTGATCAGATAGCCACCCTCGCCGCGCACCCCCTCGGTGATCAGCAAGCCCTTGCCGGCAATGCCGGTGGGGTGGAACTGGAAGAACTCCATGTCCATCAGCGGCACCCCGGCGCGCAGGGCCATGGCCATGCCATCGCCGGTGTTGATGTGGGCGTTGGAGGTGGTGCGATAGACCTGGCCGCAGCCGCCGGTGGCGATCAGGGTGGTCTTGGCCTCGATCAGCAGGGGCTCGCCGGATTCGATGTCCAGAATCAGGGCGCCGAGGATGGCGCCCTCGTCGTCGCGGATCAGGTCGATGGCGAAGTATTCATCGAAGAAATGGGTCCTAGCGCGCAGGTTCTGCTGGTAGAGGGTGTGCAGAATGGCGTGACCCGTGCGGTCGGCTGCAGCGCAGGTGCGCGCCGCCTGATCGCCACCAAAATTCTGGCTCTGGGCACCGAAGGCGCGCTGGTAGATGGTGCCGTTGTCCAGGCGCGAGAAGGGCACGCCGTTGTGCTCCAGCTCATACACCGTGGGGATCGCCTCGCGGCACATGAACTCGATGGCGTCCTGATCCCCCAGGTAGTCCGAGCCCTTGACCGTGTCGAACATGTGCCAGTGCCAGTTGTCCGGCAGCACATTGCCCAGCGCCGCATTGACCCCGCCCTGAGCCGCCACCGTGTGCGAGCGGGTGGGAAACACCTTGCTCACCACCGCCACCCCCAGGCTGGCATTGGCCAGCTGCAAGGCAGCGTTGAGGCCAGCACCACCGGCACCGATGATCAGGGTATCGAAACGTCGTTTTTGCAAGGCCATAGTTCCTTACCAGTGAAATGCTGAACAAAAACCCGAAAATTCAGGACGCAGAGCCCGCAAAGCAGCGCGGAGAGCGCAGAGTTTTAAGTAGATCATTCCCGCAGAAAAAATTAACTCTCCGCGTTCTTTGCGATTCTCCGCGATCTCTGCGTCCTCTTTGCACCTGGCTAGTGCTAGCCGATCGATGCGTGAAAGATCACCAGGGCGGCCCAGAGGCCGCAGGCGATCAGGCTGAAGCCTAACAGGCTGAGCAGCGTCAGGCGCAGGGGCGTCAGCGGCACATAGTCGATGAGTACATCGCGAAAGCCCACCCAGGCGTGGATCAGCAGGTTGACGAAGAACAGCAGCGAGGCCACTTGCATCGCCGGTGCCGCCATCAGCGCCTGCCACTGCGCGAAGTCCACTGGCGGGGCGAGCAGAAACAGGCCAAGCAGAAACAGGCTAAAACCGGTCAGATAGACGGCGCTGATGCGCTGCAGAAACCAGGCCCTCAGGCCGGTGGCATGGCGGCTCATCGCATCACCCCCGTGAGCAGGGCGGCCAGCAGGGGCGCGGCCAACATCACCCCCCAGGCGCTGTGGCGGTAATGGGGCTTGTCGATACCGATGTCCAGATCCAGCAGGAAGTAGCGGATACCGGCAAGCAGGTGATGCAGCAAGGCCCAAAGGGCAAGGAACAGAATCGCCAACCCCAGCCAGCCGCCAAACCAGGCCTTGAGCTGGCCGAATGATGCAACATCCGCCAGGGAGAACTGCAACAGCCCGATCAGCAGGGGAATTGCCAGCACCATGAGCACGCCACTGACCCGGTGGGCAATGGACATCACCCCCGCAATGGGCAAGCGAATCTGCAAAAGATTCAAATAAATATGCCTACCGTTAAGTTTCATCTAGGCTCCCAAATGGTTAAGTCTGGCCTGTTGAGGACGCAGAGGGCGCAAAGAAGCGCGGAGTACGCAGAGATGACATTTTTTCTTTGCACGCATATTGCGTCCTGATCACCACCAATATGCGCTACAGCCCTTCACAATGCCAGACCAGGGCTAGCAGGCTGGCGCTATCAGGTAGTTTAAATCTTTGCGCTCTCTGCGCTTCTCGACTCGGGCCTCCTGCTTCGTTCTACCTCCTGCGTCCATGCAGTCGTCCGCGCCCTCTGCGTCCATCTCATTCTTACTCAAGCCCGCACCGCTGCCAGGGCGGTCATGTTGAGCAGGCCGCGCACCGTGATGCTGGGGGTGACTATGTGCGCCGAGCGTGCCGTTCCCAGCAGCAGCGGGCCTATGGCGATGCCGTCGGCTACCACCTTGAGCAGGTTGAAGGCTATGTTAGCAGCATCCTGGTTGGGCATCAGCAACAGGTTGGCGCTGCCCCGCAGTTGGCCCAGGGGGAAGCGCTGCTGGCGCAGGGCCTCGGACAGGGCCAGGTCGGCGTGCATCTCGCCTTCGATCTGCAACTCCGGCAGCTGGGCGCGGGTCAGCTCCAGCACCCGGCGCATCTTTTGCGCCGATGCTGAGTCATGGCTGCCGAAGTTGGAGTGGGACAGCAGCGCCACCCGCGGCTCCAGGCCGAAGGCGCGCACCGCCCCGGCGGACAGGCGCAGGATCTCCAGCAGGGCCTCGGCGTCCGGGTCTTGTTGCACATAGGTATCGGCAAAAAACAGGCTGCCGCTGTCCATCACCAGCCCGCTCAGTGAGGTCAACCGGGCGACGCCGGGGGCCAGGCCGATGATCTGCTCGATCTGCGCTAGATGCTGGTTGTAACGGCCGACGCTGCCGCAGATCAGGGCATCGGCACGGCCGGATTGCAGCAGAGTGGCGGCAAAGGCGGTGGCGGAATGGCGCAGGGTCTCCCGTGCCTCCGCCGGTGACAGGCCGCTGCGGGCTACGCGCTGGTAATAGGTCTGCAAATAGGTCTCAAACTCGGCGCAATCAGCCGGGTCGATAATCTCCAGCCGGTCTTTCAGGTCCAGCCCCAGCGCGGCGATGCGGCTTTCGATCAGGCTGCGATTGCCCAGCAGCATCGGCTGCGCCAGACCCAGCTCCAGGGCCTGCTGGCAGGCCTGCAGCACCTTCTCCTCGGCACCCTCGGCAAACAGCACTCGGCGCGGGTTGGCGCGGGCCTGCTCGAACACCGGGCGCATGGTCAGGCTGGTGCGGAACACGCGGGATTGCAGCTCGGCACGGTAGTCCGCCAGGTCACGCGGGCGGCTGGCGGCGCCGGATTCCATCGCCGCCTGGGCTACCGCCAGGGGCACCTGCTCCATCAGCCGGGGGTCGAAGGGCTTGGGGATCAGATAATCCGGGCCGAACTGGTGCAGCTGACCGCCATAGGCGGCGCGCACCACGTCCGAGGGCTGCTGCCGCGCCAGCCCGGCGATGGCGCGCACCGCCGCCAGCTTCATCGCGCTGTTGATCTCCCGCGCCCCCACATCCAGGGCGCCACGGAAGAGGAAGGGGAAGCAGAGGACGTTGTTCACCTGATTGGCATAGTCCGAGCGGCCGGTGGCGAGGATGGCATCGGGCCGCACCGCCTTGGCTGCCGCCGGATCGATCTCCGGGTTGGGGTTGGCCAGGGCGAGGATCAGCGGCCGCTCGGCCATGGCCGGCAGCCACTCAGCCTTGAGCACACCGGCGGCGGACAGGCCGAGAAACACATCGGCACCGGCCAGGGCCTGCTGCAGGCTGCGCTGCTCGGTATCCCGCGCATAGCGCGCCTTGTAGGGGTCCATCTCCTCGCTTCGGCCCGCATAGACCACACCGGCAATGTCGGTGACGGTGATGTTGGCCGGGTTCAGGCCCAGCTCCACCAGCAGGTCGAGACAGGCCAAGGCAGCGGCACCGGCTCCGGCGGTGACCAGGCGCACCTGATCCAGCGGCTTGCCGACGATCTCCAGACCGTTGAGAATGGCGGCGCTGACGACAATGGCGGTGCCGTGCTGGTCGTCGTGGAACACCGGAATCTGCATCCGCTGCTTCAAACCCTCCTCGATGATGAAACACTCCGGCGCCTTGATGTCCTCCAGATTGATGCCACCGAAGGTGGGCTCCAGCCGGGCCACGGTGTCGATAAAGGCCTGGGGGTCGCGCTCGTCGATCTCGATGTCGAACACATCGATGCCGGCGAACTTCTTGAACAGCACCGCCTTGCCCTCCATCACCGGCTTGCCCGCCAGGGCGCCGATGGCCCCCAGGCCGAGCACGGCGGTGCCGTTGGAAATCACCGCCACCAGATTGCCACGGGCGGTCATCTCGGCAGCGGCCAGGGGATTTTCCACAATCGCCTCGCAGGCATGGGCCACGCCGGGGGAATAGGCCAGGGCCAGATCCCGCTGGCTGGCCAGGGGCTTGGTGGCGCGAATCTCCAGCTTGCCGGGGCTGGGATGGCGGTGGTAATGCAAAGCGGCTTGTTTGAGGTCAGTGGTCATGGGGTTTTCTTAGTCTAGGTCCGCTAATAAACGCGAATGCACGCCAATCTGGCTAAATACCGGGACTCGGGATTGGGGACTCGGGACTCGCAGATAGGGGGACGCTGCGCGTCCCATTCGAGTCCCGAGTCCCGAGTCCCGAGTCCCCAATCCCGAGTCCCGTTCTTCAATCCTCACCCTTAGTCCGAACAATTTGGCACGATCAACACCGGCACCTTGGCGTGTTGGGTCAGGCGGTGGGTGCTGTCCCCGTGCAGGCCCTGGCGTCGGTAGCAACTGCCCAGAAGGATAAGGTCGGCCTGATGCTTTTCCGCCTGCTTGAGGATCTGCTCGTCCACCCGGCCGCTGGTGACGACGATGTCGGAGACGTGCAGGGAGTCGAGATTATGCGCCTCCATCTCCTCTTCGCAAAAGCGCTCCAGGCGCTGGCGCATCTGCTCCACGGTCTTGCGCATGCCCTCGTGCTCGACGCGCTCCAGGTCGCTATCGGGCAGATAGACCGAGAGAATGGAGGCACCGGTGCGGCCCAGGGGCTCGACCACATGCAGCATGATGATGTTGGCGTTGAATTTCTGCGCCAGGCGCACCGCCTGACGAAACACCGGCCGGGTGTGCCTGCCCAGGTCGGTGGCATAAAGGATGTGCTTGAAATCAAGTTCGGCGAGCATGTCAGTGGTTGCTCCAGTAAATACCATTCAACCCGGCGAGGCCGGGAGTTTGCAGGCGGCTAAGAGCGCTTAGGACGCAGAGTACGCGGAGAAGCGCGGAGCACGCAGAGTTTAATCACTGCGAAAAGCCTGGCCGTTGCCCATTCGCCTGGTGTCCCCATTAGAAGAAGCGGCAACCAGCTATTACCACACAATTATTTCTTCAACTCTGCGCTCTTTGCGCTCCTTTGCGTCCTCTGCGTCCCTTTTAATACCCCCGCAACGCATCAATGTACTCCGGCAGGAACAGGGAGATCTGCGGGATGTAGGTGATCATGATGAGGAACACCAGCAGCAGCGCCAGCCAGGGTAGCACCGCCTTGATCACCCAGCCGATGCTCTGGCCGGTGATGCCCGAGGTGACGAACAGGTTCAGCCCCACCGGCGGGGTGAGCATGCCGATCTCCATGTTCACCACCATGATGATGCCGAAGTGGATGGGGTCAATCCCCAGCTCCATGGCGATGGGGAAGAGGATAGGTGCCATGATCAGCAGGATCGCCGAGGGCTCCATGAAGTTGCCCGCCATCAGCAGCAACAGGTTAACCACGATGAGGAACATCCAGGGGGTCAGGCCCCAGTCAACAATGGCCTGGGTGATGATGTGGGGGATGCGCTCCGTGGTCAGTACATGGGCGAAGAGCATGGCGTTGGCGATGATGAACAGCAGCATGATGCTGACCTTGGCCGCGTCCATGATGGTCTTCTGGATCTCGGCGTTGAAGCCGCAGCGCGGCAGGGCCCAGGTTATTTGCCAGCTGTTGCGCAGCAGCATCTGGCCTATGCCCTCATTCTCCTTGCGCCAGGGCTGGTTTTTCAGCGGCCCCATGTCACGGTAGCCGAACACGGAGACGAGGAAGGCATAGACCGCCGACACCGCCGCCGCCTCGGTGGGGCTGGCGATGCCGCCGTAGATGGAGCCCAGCACGATGACGATGAGCAAGAGCCCGCCGCTGGCGCTGAAGCCGGATTTGAGCAGGGCGCGAAAGCCCGCCCAGGGCTGGGCCGGCAGGTTCTTGATCCGCGCCACTATATAGATGGCGACCATCAGCATCAGCCCCATCAGCAGGCCAGGCAGGAAACCGGCCATGAACATGCGCGCCGCCGACACCTCGGTGGCGGCGGCATAGACCAGCATGACGATGGAGGGTGGGATCAGAATCCCTAAGGTGCCGGCGGTGGTGATGACCCCGGCGGCCAGCTCCTGCGGATAGCCCGAGCGCATCATCCCGGCGATAACGATGGTACCAATGGCCGCCACCGTCGCCGGTGAGGAGCCGGACACGGCGGCAAACAGCATGCAGGCCATGATCGAGGCCATGGCCAGACCGCCACGGATGTGGCCGACCACGTCGATGGCGAAGTTGATCAAGCGCCGCGCCACCCCGCCGGTGGAGAGAAAGGTTGAGGAGAGGATGAAAAAGGGAATCGCCAGCAGGGTGTAATGGCCGGAGAGGGCCTCGAACAGCTTCAGGGCGATGCTGGCGATGGAATCATTGGAGAACAGCAGTATGGTGACAATGCTGGAAAAGCCCAGGGAAATGGCAATCGGCATGCCGATCAGCATACAGCCAAACAGCAGCAGAAACAGGGTGGCTATGGTCATTTGGCGACATCCTCCTGCTTCAGCTGCTCGGCCAGTTTCATGCTTTCCTCGGCCTCGTTGTGGCGCGCAAAGCCGGTGGCCTGGCCACTGATCACTCGCCACAGTAGCTGTAGCAGACGCAGGCTAAGCAGCATAAAGCCGATGATCAGTATGCTGTGGGCAATCCAGGTGGGGATGGGCAGGTCCTCAAGCTCAATGCCGATCATCTTCATCTTGGCCAGATAGATCCAGCCGCCGTAGATGAACAGGCCGCAATAGAGCAGGCTGAGCAGGGCGGCGATGACAGTGAGTATGCGCTGACCCAGGGGGCTGAACAGGCGCACCAGGGCATCCACGCCAATGTGCGCCCCCACCTTGAGGCCGTAGGACACCCCAAACAGCACGAACCAGGCGGACATCAGCAGGGTCAGTTCCTCCGACCACATCAGACCAACGTGAAAGCCAAAGCGCATCACCACATCGGCAAACACCAACAGGGTCATGCACACCAGCAGCAGGGAGATGATGGCCTCTTCGGCCTGATTGATAAGGCGCACCAACATGGTTGCTCCTATTATTGAAGCGGCCAGCTGCCAGCCTTCAGCGGCCAGCTATAAACAGCTGGGGGCTGGCCGCTGACGGCTGCAGGCTGCCGATTATTGATTCGCCTGGATGGCTGCTTCGATCAGGTCCTTGCCGATCTCGTCTTCAAACTTCTTCCACACCGGCTTCATCGCCTCGACCCACAGGGCGCGTTCCTCCGGGGTGAGGGGAATGACCTGGCTGCGGCCGGAGTCTATGACCTTCTGCCGGTCGCTCATGGCCTGTTCGGCGGCGATCTGGTTGCCGTAGGCCAGGGCCTCGTCGAGGGATTTCTTCAGTACCTTGCGGATGTCATCGGGCAGGCCCTTCCAAAACTCGGCGGAGGTTACCACCATGTAGTCCAGCAGGCCGTGGTCGGTCTCGGTAATATAGGGCTGCACCTCAAAGAATTTCTTCGAATAGGTGTTGGACCAGGGGTTCTCGGTGCCGTCTATGGCCTTGGTCTGCAACAGGGTGAAGACCTCGGAGAAGGGCTTTTTCACCGGTGCCGCGCCCAGCTGTTCATACTGGGCGGCGAGCACGTCCGAGGCCTGGATGCGGAACTTCAGGCCACGGGCGTCCTCCGGGGTGCGCAGGGGCTTGAAGGCGGACATCTGCTTCAGGCCATTGTGCAGATAGCCCAGCCCGAGCAGGCCCTTCTTCTGCAGGGAGTTGAGCAGCTGCTGACCGGCCGGGCCTTGCTGGAAGCGGTCCACTGCGGCTATGTCCTGGAACAGGAAGGGCAGGTCAAAGATATTCAGCTGCTTGGTGTAGCGGCTGAACTTGGACAGGCTGGGGGCGGCCAGCTGCACATCACCCAGCAGCATGGCCTCCAGCACCTTGTCGTCGCCAAACAGTTGGGAGTTGGGATAGACCTCGACCACTACCTTGCCGGGCAGGCGCTGCTCGGCCAGTTCCTTGAATTTTTCTGCCATGCGCCCCTTGGGGGTCTTCTCGGCAACGACGTGGGCGAACTTGATGGTGATGGGGGCGGCCTGTACCGCGCCACACATCAGGCTGGCGGTCAGGGCCAGCGCAGTGATGAGTTTTTTCATGGGTTATCTCCAAAGGGCTTGGTGGGTAGTAGGCCGCAATGCCTACAGGCGTTTTTATACCCCAATTAGGTCCGCTGTGTCAGCCAGATTCTGCGAGGAGGGGAGTTTGACGAAAAAATCTGACGCTGATTTGATTTAGGTCATGTTTTATGGCCCCGGCTCGACCGACGGCCAGATGTTTGCCCCTGGCCGATGGGACGCAAAGCCTGGTTGGGAGCATTGCCCATTTGTTCCAGCCCAAGCGGGTCTTTTCTTCACGGCATCGATTAGGGTAGGCCCAGTGGGAGCGGGCTTGCCCGCGATTCCCGCCGCTTGCTGCGCGATCAGAGCTGCCCTGCCGGGTCGCTCGGCAGAGCTGGCTTCCCACCCCAGCCCAGCACCTGGCTCTCGGGCTGAATGCGCAGCTGCAGCTGGCCTTGCAACAGGGCCTGCAGGCGGTCGCCGGCGACCCTTTTTTGCCAGCCGCCGAGCAGGGCGGCGTCGGCCTCGCCACGGATCAGGGCCTCCAGGTCCTTGCGGTTGGCCAGGGCGGCGGGGCTCAGGCCTTCCTCCTCGGCAATCAGCTTGAGCGCGGCATTGAGCAGGTCCAGCTTGGCGTCCTCTTGGGGGCTGAGGCGCTGCTTGATCTCCGGGCTGGGCCAGTCTGCCTTGGCCATCTGCCGGGCCTGCTCGATCAGACCAAGCCAGGTCGCCCCCCAGCGTTGCAGCTCGCGCTCGCGCAGGCTGCGGATCTTGCCCAGCTCCTCCAGGTGGCGCGGCATGCGCCGGGCGATGTCGATCAGTACCTCGTCCTGCACCAGGTGGCGGCGCGGGCGATCACTGGCCTCGGCCTGGGTCTCGCGCCAGGCGGCCAGTTTTTGCAGCACGGCGTATTGCGCCCCGCGCAGCAGTTGCAGGCCCTTGACCCGCGCCCAGGCCTGCTCGGGCGGGTTGATGTAGGTCTCGGGCCGGGTCAGGCGCTCAAAGTCCTCCTGCAACCAGTCCAGGCGGCCCTTTTCCGCCAGCTGCTGGCGCATTTTCGGGTAGAGCTGGGCCAGGTAGATGACGTCGTCATAGGCATAGTCGATCTGCTGAGCGTCCAGGGGCCGCTGCGCCCAATCGGTGCGGCTGTGACCCTTGGCCAGCTTGATCCCGAGCATCTGCTCCACCAGGTTGCCATAGCCCAGCTGATCCCCCAGGCCGAGCAGGGCGGCGGCGGGCTGGGTATCGAATACCGAGGTGGGCAGGCGGCCCCAGCGGTGATGGAATATCTCCAGATCCTGGCGTGCGGCGTGAAAGACCTTGGTCAACGACGGGTCATAGAGCAGCTCCAGCAGGGGGTCCAGGGCCTCCAGGGCGATGGGATCGACGCAGGCGGCAATCTCGCCATCGCACAGTTGCAGTAGGCAAAGTTTGGGGTAATAGGTGGTTTCGCGCATGAACTCGGTGTCCAGCGCCAGCCAGGGCCTGCCACGCAGCTGCTGACACAGGCGCTCTAGCTGCTCTGGGGTGCTGACGTAGATCTTTTCCATCGGCTGGCCTTTGTGTGGGTTAGTGTGAAACTCGCGGCAGCAACTGGCTTGCCGTGCGGCATAGGGCGGGCCGCGCCCGCCGCCAAGCCAGAGCAATGAGGCTTGCCCTGAGCAGGGGCTGGGAGCTCCGAGCGCTGGCTCGGAGGTAAAAAGGGGTGGGTGTGACCATGCCTAGCGGCCACCCCGGATTCCGCTTCGCTGCATCCGGGCTACGGGGCTGCCGAGTCCCGAAGCAGCCAAACGCTGTTTCATATTCCGGGACTGTGCTGCCCGCTTCATGTCCCTTAGGGTATCATCACCCCGCCGATGGGGGCGAAACCGGAACTGGCCTTGTTGTGAAACGCCTGCTGCTGTTTTTTATTGAACTCTGCCTGCTGCGCGCGGCACCCCAGGATCTGCCGGGAGTCTGGGTGCTGTTCTGGCTGCTGCTGCCGGTCAGTCTGCTGCTGGGCATGCTGCTCATCGGCAGCGGCCTGGGCGGGCTGGATCGGGCCTTTTTCGCCGCCCTGATCGACCTGGGGATCATGCTCGGCTGGACCGGCCTGCTGCTGGGCTTCAAGCGCCATGGCGAGCGCTTTTTGCAGACCGTCACCGGCTTGCTGGGCATAGGCATAGTCCTGGGTCTGCTGGTGCTGCCCCTGCAGCTGGCCCTGGCCGATATCCCGGCGGATGCCGAGCTGGGTCTGATCACCCAGCTGGCCTCGGTGCTGCTGCTGTTCGCCATGGTCTGGTCGATGGTGGTCAGCGGCCACGTCTATCGCCACGCCCTGGATGTCAGCCTGGGTCTGGGCATGGGTTTGGCGCTGAGTTATTCGGTGATCACCACCCTGGTGATCGGCCTCATCTTTCCGGCCACAGGAGGCTAGGTGCACATTCACATTCTGGGTATCTGCGGCACTTTCATGGGCGGCCTGGCGCAGATCGCCAAGGCCCTCGGGCATGAGGTGACCGGCGCCGATGCCAATGTCTATCCCCCCATGAGCACCCAGCTGGAGGCCGCCGGCATCGGCCTGATTCAGGGCTATGCGGCCGATCAGCTGAGGCTTGCTCCGGATCTGATCGTCGTCGGCAACGCGATGAAGCGCGGCATCGAGGTGGTCGAGGCCATGCTCGATCAGGGTCTGGCCTACACCTCCGGGCCGCAGTGGCTGGCGGAGCATCTGCTGCAGCAGCGCTGGGTGCTGGCGGTGGCCGGCACCCACGGCAAGACCACCACCGCCAGCATGCTTGCGTGGATATTAGAAGACGCCGGCCTCAAGCCGGGCTTTCTCATCGGTGGCGTGCCGGAGAACACCGGCCAGAGCGCCCGGTTAGGAGAGAGTCCCTTCTTCGTTATCGAGGCGGACGAGTACGACACCGCCTTTTTCGACAAGCGCTCCAAATTCGTCCATTACCGCCCGCGGACCCTGGTGCTGAATAATCTGGAGTTCGATCATGCGGACATCTTCGATGATCTGGCGGCGATCCAGCGCCAATTCCATCATCTGGTGCGCACCGTGCCCCGCTCCGGGCTGATTATCTCGCCGCTGCAGGACGACAACCTGCACGAGGTGCTGGAGCAGGGCTGCTGGACCCCGCTGGAGTATTTCGACAGCCGCATCGAGGCGCAGTGGAGCTGCCGGCTGGAAAGCGCCGATGGCAGCCGGTTTCAGGTGCTCTGCGCTGGCAAGCACCAGGGCGAGGTGGATTGGGCGCTCAACGGCCAGCACAATGTGGCCAACGCCCTGGCCGCCATCGCCGCGGCCCGCCATGCCGGGGTGCCGCCGCGGCTGGCGGTGGAGGCGCTGGGGCGGTTTCGCAACGTCAAGCGACGCATGGATCTGCGCGGCGAGGTGGATGGGGTGCGGGTGTATGACGACTTCGCCCACCATCCCACCGCCATCCGCACCACCCTGGAGGGCCTGCGCGCTGCCCAGCCGGAGCGGCGCCTGATCGCCATTCTCGAACCGCGCTCCAACACCATGCGCCTGGGCACCCTGGCCGCCCAGCTACCCAAGGCGCTGGAGCTGGCGGATCAGCTGCTGGTGTACGTGCCCGACAGCCTGAACTGGGATGCGCGCCAGGTGTTCGCCCCCATCTCCAACCGCACCGAGCTGTGCCGCGAGGTGGCCGACATCGTTCAATGGGTCTCGGCGGAGGCCCGCCCCGGCGATCAGATATTGGTGATGAGCAACGGCGGCTTCGAGGGCATCCACCAGCGCCTGCTGGATGCCTTGGCGGCGCGGCGGGGATGAGGAAAGAGGGACGCAGAGGGCGCAAAGCAGCGCAGAGATCGCAGAGATAAACCCAGTAAAAGCATTTAGCCATAGGCGACTTTGCAGCAGGCGAGGGAGGTCGGCTTTGCCGGGCGACCTGGCGGGACATCGCTGATCGCACTGCATCCGGGCTACAACTCAACACATCCGAGCGCCAGTTGAGAATTTCCGGTGCTCGGAGCTACCAGGATGATGGGCAATAGCAATGAAAATAAATTATTTAATCTGCGCTGATCGGCGCAATCTGCGGTTCAATAAATGAATCCGGCCATTGCCTTAGCCATCACCGGCGCTTCCGGCAGCCTTTACGCCCTGCGTCTGCTGGAGGAACTGGTGCGCGCCGAGCGACCGGTCTATCTGATGATCTCCCAGGCCGCGCAGGTGGTGCTGCAGATGGAACTGGGGCTGGATATCCCGGCCCGGCCCGAGGCCGCCGAGCACTGGTTCAGCCAGCGCTACCAGGCGGCGCACAATCAAATCCAGGTATTCGGCCGCCAGCAGTGGACCGCGCCGCCGGCCAGCGGCTCCAACCCACCCCAGGCGATGGTGGTGGCACCTTGCACCACCGGCACCCTGGCGAGCATCGCCAACGGCATCAGCAATGACCTCATCGGTCGCGCCGCCGATGTCGCCCTCAAGGAGCGGCGCAAGCTGATCCTGCTGGTGCGCGAAACCCCCTTCTCCGAGATCCATCTGGAAAACATGCTGCGCCTGAGCCGCATGGGCGCCATCATCATGCCGGCCAATCCCGGCTTCTACCACCGGCCCCAGTCGGTGGCTGACCTGGTGGACTTCATGGTGGCGCGGATGCTCGATCACCTGGGCATAGAACATCAACTGACGGCCCGCTGGGGCAGCCAGGCCTGAGCGCCCGCCCCGATCAGCCCCGATACCGATACCGCTGTACCAACCACCAGACCAGCACCACCAGGGCGACGCCGACCAGGGGAATGGCCAGTTTCAGCCAATCGCCATCGCTGGCGGCCTGGCCCACCAGGGTGCCGGGCAGCAAGTAGGCCGGTGCCCAAACCAGGGCCGAGAGGATGTTGGCCGCGTAGAAACGCCTGGGCGGCATGTGCATCAGTCCCGCCACCAGGGGGATGATGGCGCGAATGGGGCCAAAGAAGCGGCCCAGGGCCACGCTCAGGTCACCGTAGCGGGCGAAGAATGCTATGCCCTTTTGCAGCTGATCCGGGTGCAGACGAAACCAGCGCAGCTCCCCGGTGTAGGCATCCAGCCGGTGCCCCAGCCAATAGCTCAGACCATCGCCGATGATGGCCCCGGCAGCGGCATAGGCGCACATGGCCCAGAAATCCAGCACCCCGGCACCCACCAGGGTGCCGACGGCGAACAGCACCAGCACCCCAGGGATCAGCACCCCGACCAGGGCCAGGGACTCTGCCAGGGCCACGGCAAACACCACCCAACCGGCCCACTGGGGCTGGGTGCCTATCCAATCGATAAGGGGGTTGATCAGGTCCATGGGGGCCGGGGATCATGGAGTCCGTACCAGGGCCATCAGAATTTGCTCGCCAGGGCCTGCAGGCGTGGCACCAGGCTGGTCAGACGCCAGTCATCCGGAGCGGCCTGACGCACCCGTTCGATACAGTCGGCGGCCTGACGCAGGTTTTCGCTACTGGTGCCCTCTTTCTCCATATACATGATCAGGGCCTTGGCGGCATTCAGGTTGACGGTCTTGTTGCTGGGCAGTTCGCTGGCGGATGCCCGCAGCAACTCCACCGCCTCCGCCAGCTTGCCCTGCCTGATCATGCGCACGCCTTGATTGTTCTTACTGAAGACATCCTTGCGTACCTTGGCGATGAGTTCACCCGTATCCACCTCCATGCCGGCATTGGTGAGCATGTGGCCCATGGAGCCCAGCAAGGCGTCGTTGTCGTGATTGTTGGCGATGATGGAACTCACCAACTTGAGGGCCTTTTCCTGCTGGCCCAGCTGGATACAGGCATTGGCCAGCTCCAGCCCCAGGTTGCCGGTAACCCCGTGCTTGATGCGGCCTATCAGGGACTCGGCCCGGTCCAGCTGCTCATTGGCCTGGGTCTCGTCCCCTTGCCCCTGGTAGATCAGGGCCAGGCTGGTGGCCTCTAAAAATCTGGCCTCGTTGTCATTTTTGTTGAAGCTGGTGCCTATGCCCTTGACCACCTTCAGGGCCTCCTGGAACTTCTTGTTGGCCACCATGACCTTGGCCAGCCCGGCATTGGCCGTGGCGGATTTGTGAATCGAATGGCGACCCATCTGCACCGCCGCCCCATAGGCCTGCTCGGCCTTGGTCAGATCACCGTTGATCATGGCCAGCTCACCCAGCTCCTGCTGGCGCATGACCCCCTTGGGTGAGCGCTCCACGGCATGGCTCAGGGTCTCCTCCGCCGCCCGGGTGTCGGCCTCGATACGCTGAATCTTGGCCAACAGGTCAAAGGCCTCCATCAGATTGGGGTATTCCCGGACCATATGCTCCAGCACCACCTTGGCCTGCACGTATTGCTGTTTGGCAAACAGCACCTTGGCCTTGCCCATCTGCGCCCAGGCAACATCGCGCAGCATGAGGAACTGTTCATAGATGGCCAGGGCATCGTCGTATTGACCCGCGCCAAACAGGATACCGGCCTTGAGCTTGACCAGCTCACCGGTGTATTTGGTCTGGGTTGCCAGCCGTTCATTGATCAGTTCCAGGGCCTTGGCGTGGTTCTTGCCCGCCAGGCTGGCGTGGATCGGCACCATGGTCTTCTTGTGCTCCATGATCTTGAGCAGGCGCTCGCGCAATACATCCTTGTTGAAGGGCTTGGAGATATAACTGTCAGGCTCATACTCGATCACCCCCAGCACCATGTCCCGGGAGTTTTCCGCCGTAATCATGGTAAAGATGCTGTTCATGCCCACCAGCCCCAGATAACGGGCCTCTTCCAGCACCTGCATGCCGTCCTTGCCCGGCCCCAGGTTGTAGTCGCAGAGCACCACGTCATAACGGGTGGTCCCGCCCAGCTTGTACACGGCCTCCTCGCCGTTACGGGCGGTGTGTATCTGCTCCGCCGGGGCACCCAAGGCCTGGAGCATGGCCCGGATCATCGAGCGCATATCAGTAAAATCGTCAACCACCAGGTAGTTAAGTCGAAAAAAAGGATTGGCCTTAAGCATGGAACGGAATCAGCCTGGAATAATCGCGAAAAGGGAGACATTCTACGCGATTTACTGCAATACGCGCGGTGTTAACCCCAGCGCCGCCGAGCTGGGGGCCTGTTGGGTTTGGGCGTTTTGGGGCTTCCCCGCCCCAGTATCGGCTGTATCAACCCAGCTCGGCAAAGGCCTCCGCTGCGGCCGTCAAAGTCGCGTCAATATCCGCCTCGCTGTGGGCCGCCGAGACAAAACCTGCCTCGAAGGCCGAGGGGGCCAGATAGACGCCGTGATCGAGCATGGCGTGGAAGAAGCGCTTGAAGCGCACCTGATCGCAGGCGGTGGCCCCGGCATAGCTGCTCACCTGCTCAGGGCTGAAGAACAGGCCGAACATGCCGCCGACGCGGTTGGCCGTCATCGGGATGCCTGCCTTGGCCGCCTCCGCCAGCAGGCCATCCACCAGCCGCTCGACTTTGCTGCTGAGCTGTTCAAAGAAGCCCGGTGCCGAGATCAGCTTCAAGGTCTTCAGCCCCGCCGCCATGGCCACCGGATTGCCCGACAGGGTACCGGCCTGATACACCGGGCCGAGGGGGGCGATTTTCTGCATCACCTCCAAACGGCCGCCGAAGGCACCCACCGGCATGCCGCCGCCGATGACCTTGCCCAGGGTGGTCAGATCGGGGCGGATGCCATAGAGCGTCTGAGCGCCACCGAGGGCAACGCGAAAGCCGGTCATCACCTCGTCAAAGATCAGCAGGGCGCCGTACTGGTCGCAGACCTCGCGCAGGGTTTGCAGAAAGCCCGGCTGCGGCGGGATGCAGTTCATGTTGCCGGCCACCGGCTCGACGATAATGCAGGCGATCTGCCCGCCCAGCTGGGCGAAGCAGTCGCGCACCTGCTGGCTGTCGTTGAAGCTCAGAGTCAGGGTGTGCTCCGCCAGGCTGGCAGGCACGCCTGGCGAGCTGGGCTCGCCCAGGGTGAGGGCACCGGAGCCGGCCTTGACCAGCAGGCTGTCGGAGTGGCCGTGGTAGCAGCCCTCAAACTTGACGATCTTGTCGCGGCCGGTGAAGCCCCGCGCCAGGCGGATCGCCGACATGGTGGCCTCGGTCCCGGAGCTGACCATGCGCACCATCTCCATGCTCGGCACCAGCTCGCAGACGCGATCGGCCATCTGCGTCTCCAGCTCGGTGGGGGCACCGAAGGACAGGCCCTTGCCGATGGTCTCGGCGACGGCGGCTATCACCTCGGCATGGGCATGGCCCAGCACCATAGGCCCCCAGGAGCCGACATAGTCGATGTAGCGCTTGCCATCGGCATCCCAGGTATAGGCGCCGCTGGCGTGGTCGATAAACACCGGCGTGCCGCCAACCCCTTTGAAGGCGCGCACCGGCGAGTTGACCCCTCCGGGGATGTGTAACTGGGCGGCTTGGAACAGGCTGTCGGAACGGTTCATGCTGTGGGGTTCTCCGTTATTTTTGATTTAAAAAGTCCGCAAATGAATGCGAATTAACACAAATGGACCAGGTCGCAAGCCTTCGACTATCAGCTGAATCTTGCCCGGATGCAGGCGGTAGCCGGAATCCGGGATGGCGCTGTCTAAGCCCCTCGCCCCCTCGGGGAGAGGGGCAAGCGGGTTGCGGAAACGCTCAATTTCCCCTCATTTGCGTCCATCTGGGTTCATTTGCGGACCAAATAGCGCTGAAAACTCACGACTGGCAGCGGCAACATCCGCCTGACCGAACAGGGCCTGGATCACCGCCAGCATGTCGGCACCGGCCTGGATCAGCGGGGGGCCATTTTCGGGGGTTATGCCGCCGATGGCAACCAGGGGCAGGTCAAAACGGCCACGGGCCTCTCGCAGCACCTCCAGCCCCGCCGGGCTGGCACCGGGCTTGCTCTGCGAGGGGTAGAAGCGGCCGAAGGCCAGATAATCCGCCCCTGCCGCCGCCGCTGCCGCCGCCCGGTCCAGGTCGTTGTAACAGGAGATGCCGATGATCGCCCCAGGCCCCAGGCGAGCGCGAGCCAGCTCCAGGGCACCGTCCTCGCGGCCCAGATGCACCCCATCGGCGGCCACCTTGGCGGCCAGCTCCACATCATCGTTGATGATCAGCAGGGCCTGGCGCTCAGAGCACAGCCGCCGCAGGGCTTGGGCCTCGGCCAGCCGCCGCGAGCGGTCCTGGGATTTGTCCCGGTATTGCACCAGCCGAGCGCCACCTTGCAGGGCTGCGGCCACGCGCTCGATCAACTCAGCAGCGCAAAGGGCGCTATGGGTAATGGCATAAAGGCCACGCAGACGGGGGTCAGATGTCATGGGTCACAGTCTCGGCATGAAAGCGGGACGCAGAGAGCGCAAAGAAGCGCAGAGAACGCTGAGATTGTTGGGTGTTAGGCATGGATAAAGTTCGCAACTGATTAAAAGCCATCAGCTGTTATAAAGTATTTGCGTTCATTCGCGGACCAAAATCAAGTAGCAGCTCTGCGCTCTCTGCGCTTCCCGGCGGCCTCTGCGTCCTTCTTCAAACCCCATAACGCCCTGGGTTGAGCTGGTGCTGGCCGATGCGGCGGGCCTGGGCCAGGCTGTTCCAGGTGAAGCGCTGGGCCTGTTCCAGGGCGCTGATCAGGTCGCAGCCCTTGGCCAGCAGGGCGGCGCTGGCGGCGGCCAGGGTGCAGCCGCTGCCGTGGAAGGTACCGGGCAGGCGCGGCCAGTCCCATTCCTGGATCGGGCCGCTGGCATCGTAGAGCCGATTCACCAGCCGGGTTTCTTCATTGTGGCCGCCGCTGATCAGCACCGCCTCGGCGCCCAGCTGGCAGAGGGCAGAGGCGCAGTCCGCCAGTTGCCGCTGGCCGCTGAGGCGCTGGGCCTCGGGTAGATTGGGGGTGAGCAGGCGCACCTGGGGCAGCAGGCGGCGCAGGGCGGCGAGCAGCTCGGTATCGCTTAACTCCAGACCACCGCCGGCGGCCAGAACCGGGTCGAGCACCGGCGACGGCAGGCGCGCCTGGGCCAGCTGCTGGCCGAGCCAGTCGATCAGCGCCACGCTGCCCAGCAGCCCCAGCTTGAGGCCGTGGATCGGCATATCTTGCCGCAGGCAGTCCAGTTGCGCGGCGATCAGCTCCAGTTCCACCGGCACCAGGCGGCGCACATTGGCGCTGTTCTGCACCGTCAGGCAGCTGATGAGGCTCAGGCCCTGCACGCCGAAGGCGGCGGCGCTTTCCAGGTCGGCCTGGATGCCGGCCCCGCCGCTGGGGTCGTGGCCGCCGATGCTGAGCAGCACCGGCAGGTCGCTATGTAGTTGTTGGCTATGCATCGGTCTATGGTAGCAGGAGCAGGGAATTTGCCGCCAATGGTCAGATAATGAGGCATATTTCAAATTCTTGACTACACTTCACCTTGCATTGGGTTTTGAGCAGCGTGGAGGTGCAGGCATGAGCCCGGAGTTACGCAATCTGCTGGCCATTGCCAGGAACTATTGCCATCTGATCGAGCATAGCGACACGGAGCAATGGCTGGATGACATAGCGGAATTGCTGCCGCAGATGCACGCGGCCATCGCCCGCCTGGGCCTCAGGCCCCGATCAGAGGACGCGCTGCCGGGGGAGGAGCCGGTTGATCTGGACCAGCGTTTTGATCTCTATGTGCAGCTCAAATCCCTGCTTGGCGACAACGACCCCTACTGGATGGAGTACGACGGCCAGGATGCGCAACAGATGAGCGGCAGCCTGGCGGATGACCTCACCGATATCTACTGCGAACTCAAGCGCGGCCTGGAGGCCCTGGGCCGCACCGAGGAGGAGGCCGCCCTGCCGGTGCTCAACGGCTGGCGTCAGGGCTACCAGTTGCACTGGGGGCAACACCTGCTGGATGCCGAGCGGCATCTCTATCTGCTCTATCAGGAAGGTCGGCTGTGAATGAAGGCCGAGCGGACAAGGTCGGCTGCATCTCGCTTCGACTTCGCTCAGCGAGCGGCTCGGCGTACGGCTCAAGTTGACGCCTTAAAATCAGGTACACTGAGGCCATGAGCCCCCAGCTACAGCCCATCGAACACTGACCCCATGCCTGCTTTCGGTTTTGGACTGCGCGCCAAGTCTCTGCTGGCCCTGCTGCTGGCCTGCCTGTTTGCCCTGTTGCCCACGGGCTTCATCGGCTGGCAGGTGCTGCAGGGGGTACAGAGCCACTTTGGCCTGGCCTATGCGAAAAATCTCACCCAACTCAATCGGCAGAACATCCTTGCTCCGGTAAGCCGTGATCTGGCCCTGGCCCGGCTGCTGGCCCGCTCTTTGCTGGCCCGCCAGTGGCTGCTGGAGGAGGACAACACGGCAAAGCGGGAGCTGTTCTTCCGCGAGGCGGAACATTACCGTCAGGGCTTTAGCGATCAGAACTACTTTCTGATCAGTGCCCTGAGCCGCAACTATTTCCTCAACGCCAAGGACAAGCCCCACAGCCAACAGCCGCGCTACCGGCTAGACCCGGAAAAAACAGAGGATGCCTGGTTTTTCAATAGCCTGGAGCATACCCAGGACTACAACATCAACGTCAACACCGATGTCCACATGGGCATAACCCAGGTCTGGCTGAACGTCATCGTGCGTGAGGGAGAGCGCAAGATCGGCCTGGCCGGCACCGGTCTGAATCTGACCGGGTTCCTCAAGGAGTTCATTGCCACCGGCGAGCCTGGGGTGACGCCCATAATTCTCGATAGCCAGGGGGCGATTCAGGCCCATCCGGACACCCGTTTGATTGCCTTTAACTCCGGCAGTGGCACCAGGAATCAGGCCAAGACCCTGGCCTCCCTGCTGGATTCGGCGCAGCAACGCAGGGCCCTGGAGCAGACCATGGCGGCGGCCCAGGCGAAACCGGCTCTGGCGCACAGCCTCTGGGTCAATCTGCAGGGCAAGCGCCAGCTGCTGGCCCTGGCCTATATCCCTGAGCTGCGCTGGCATCTGGTCACGGCGGTGGACCTGAACGAGGCGCAGATCATGGAGCCGGGCTGGGCCCTGGCGGTTACCGGCGTATTGGCGTTGCTGCTGCTCGTCTTGCTGCTGGCCTTTGGCGCGGCGGTGGAACGGGTGGTGCTCAAGCCCCTGCGTACCCTGCACCAATCCGCCACCGCCCTGGCCGAGGGCAATTACCAGGTCAGCCTGCCGCCGCCTGGGCGAGACGAGCTGGGCGACCTGAACCGTGCCTTCGGCACCATGGCCAGCCAGATCAAGGCCAACACCAAGCAGCTGGAAGACAAGGTGCGCGAACGCACCCAAAAGCTGGAGCAGGCGAACCGGGACATGGCCAGCGCCCACCAGAAGATCAACGACTCCATCGACTACGCCAGCCTGATCCAGCGCGCCATGCTGCCCAGCGGCCAGTTATCGGATATGCTCGGGGCGCATCACTTTGTGCTTTGGCACCCGCGTGACGTGGTCGGCGGTGATTTTTACCTGTTCCGCGCCCAGGACGATGAGCGCTACCTGATCGGCGTGGTGGATTGCGCCGGGCACGGGGTTCCGGGGGCGCTGATGACCATGCTTGCCCGCGCCGCCTTCGACGATGCCATGAATCGGCAAGGCCTTGACTCACCTGCCGCCCTGCTCGGCCACGCCGATGCCAGCCTGCGTGAGATGATCCAGCAATCGGAGCTGCCCAGGGCCATAGCCACCAACATGGATGCGGGCCTGGCCTATATTGACCGCAAGGCCGGACAACTACGCTATGCCGGGGCCAAGATCGCGCTGTACTGGAGCGATGGCGCGGAGGTGGGCGAGATCAAGGGCGGTCGTCGCCCCCTATGCGACCGCAAGCTGGGGGTGTACAGTGATCAGACGCTGGAAATGCGTCCGGGAACCACCTACTATCTGGTCACCGATGGCTATCTGGACCAGGCCGGCGGCGAGCTGGGCTATGGCTTTGGCAACAGCCGCTTTGCCGCCCTGCTGCAGGAACACGCCCGACTGCCGATGCAGGAGCAGGCCGCAGCCCTGAACCAGGCCCTGGAGGCCTATCGTGGCGACCATCAGCAACGTGATGACATTACCCTGTTGTCGTTTCGAATTGGCTGAGGCATCGGCCAATCAATGGGGCTGCCAAGTCCCTTAGCGCAAGGCTGCATAGCCTGTACCAGATATTTTCACTAGCTCAAGGTGACGCCACTGTGGATGCCATAGACCTGTTTGAACTGCGTGATTACTTCAACCAGCGGCAGATGATGCTCTGCTTCAACGGCCCCATCTCCCGCAGCCTGATCGAAGAGGTGGGCAACGCCCTGAGAAACTACCTGCAGGCGGAAAACGCGCACCCCTCGGCGGCCATGGATGTATTTGCCGTGTATATAGAAATGACCCAAAATATCCGCCATTATTGCCAGAGCCGCGGATATACCGATGTAGATGCCTCGGCCACCGTGGTGGTGGCCCGTGACAGCGAGGGGCTGTATCTGGTGCAGGCCGGCAACCTGGTGGAAACAGCCGATGGTGAGGCCCTGGTGCAGCGGCTGAAACATCTGGCCGGCCTGGACAAGGCCCAGCTCAAGGCCGCCTACAAGGAACAACTGCGCCGGCCACGGCAGGAGATGGCCGCTACGGGGGCTGGCCTGGGCATTCTCGACATGGCACGCAAGTCGGCCCGGCCCTTGCAGGCCAGTCTGTCGGCCACCGCCGATGGGCGCAGCTTTTTCAGCCTACGCGCCTTGATATGATGCCTGCGCCAGCGGCCCAGGCGGCTGGCGGCCATTCGACAAGATAAAACCCTAGGCAACAACCGTTATGAATGATCTGAACATCCCGGCCACCCAATCCACCCCCAGCATCCACGCCCAGTGGCAAGCGGGCGTGCTGCTCATGGCCGGTGATTCCTATCCGGAGAACTCCTTCGACTTCTTCACCGAGGTCATCGAATGGGTGGAGGCCTACCTGAATCAGGAGCAGCGGCCGTTGCGCCTGGAGTTGAATCTGGTGTACATGAACACCAGCTCGGTCAAGGCCATGCTGGATATCTTCGATATGCTGGAAGAGGCCCACGGCGAGGGCCGCGAGGTCAGCGTCAGCTGGTACTACGACCCGCGCAACGAGCGCGTGGTGGATCTGGCCGATGAGTTCAAGGAAGACTGCACCTTTCCCTTCGAGATCAAGCCGGACAGCGGTTCATGACCAAGGCCTGCCCCAGCCTGCATACGGAACAGGAACTGTTTGCGCGCATCCGTAGCCTGCTAGATGATACGGCCCAGGCCAACAACCCACTGCATGACCCCCTGGCTGAATTGCTTCAGCTGAGCCAGACACAGAACGAGCGACTGCAACGGCTGGTGCGCATCTCCGATGGATACCACGAGGTCGGTCGCCGTCAGACCGAGACCCTGACCCAGCAGTACGACCGGCAACTGCGCCGCCTGGAAAAGCTGGCGCGCATCTCCGACCGCTACCAGAACAGCCTGCGCCAGCTGAGCGAGGCGCTCAAGGTGGCCGCCCTGCAAGACCCGCTCACTGGCCTGGGCAATCGGCGTTATCTGATGGAGCGGCTGCGCGAGGAGAGCGAGCGGGTGGTGCGCAAGGGCAACCCCTACGCCTTGGGCCTGATCGACGTAGATCACTTCAAGACCTTCAATGACCGCTTCGGCCACGAGGTGGGCGATCGGGTGCTGTGCGAGATCAGTCAGAGCCTGCATCTGCAACTGCGTGATTATGACCTGTGCGGCCGCTGGGGGGGCGAGGAGTTTCTCATCATCCTGCCCGAGTCCGACCTGGCGGAGGCCGGTGCCGTAGCCGAGCGGGTGTTGCAGGCAATCAAGGAAATACATCTGGAGGATATCGACAGCGCCAGGGGCCTGACCGCCAGCATGGGCCTGAGCCTGCACCAGGCAGGGGAAAATTACTCCGAGACCATCCGGCGTGCCGATGACGCCCTCTACCGGGCCAAGGAGCTGGGTCGGGACCGCCTGGAAATCGCGCCCTAGCCTATTTCACCTGGGCTGGAGGAAGGAGGCCCGTGCTCGACTACCTCATCAACAAAATCCGGCTGAAAGACCGCATTCGCCTGGTCTATCTGCTGATCGTGCTGGTCGCCCTGCTGGTGGGGGGATTTTCCTATCTGGGCTTTGAACGCCTGGAACAGGAGTTCAAGCGCTTCTCACGCGCCAGCAACGAAACCCAGCTGGGCCTGGAACTGGCCCGCCAGATCGCCGACTTGCAGCGTACCGCAGAGATCTTCACCCATGAGGGCCACCAGTCCGCCGCCGAGCAGGTGGAGTACGGCTATGCCAACATCCGCGAGCTGATCCAGCGCGGCCAGGGCTCCAGCCTGACCGGCATCCAACCCTACATCGAAAAGATCGACCGCCACCTGGGGCGTTACTATCAGGCATTCCAGCAACTGCAAGAGCAACGGGTGCTGCAATCGCGCCTGGTCAGTCGGGCCATCCGCGACCAGGCCAGCCTGGCCGAGCAAGGCATACGCCAGCACCTGCGCGACATCCCCCCGGAGCAGACCGCGCGCCAGTTACAGGCCATCCAGCTGCTCAGCGACCTGCTGCTGGTGGAAAAGAGCATCTACCGTTATTTCGACTCCCTGCATTCACCCCAGGTGGACCAGGCCAAGCAGCACCTGGCGCGGGTGCGCCGGGGGCTGGATCAGGCCCCTGGCCAGTACGCCGGGGCGGAGGGCCTCAAGCGGCTGCTGAATACCTATGAGAGCACCATCCTGGAGGCGGTGCAGCGCACCCGCGGCTATCTCTATCTGGTGAATGTGGTAATGGCTGCCGAGGCCTATGAGATACTCTATCAATCACGCCAGATCAGCCAACTGCTGGGCGTGGAAATGGCCGCGGCAGAGACCGAGATCGGTACCACCCTGGACCGGATGGTACAGATGGAGCTGCTGGTGGGCCTGGCCTTTCTGATTGCCGTCAGCCTGTTGTCGCTGCTCATCGGGCGCAGCATCACAGACCCCCTGGACCGCCTCACCGAGACCTTCCGCAGCCTGGCCAGGGGTGAGGGGGATACCGAGATCCCGGCCTATCCCCTGGACGATGAGCTGGGCGATCTGACCCAGGCGGCGGAGGTGTTTCGGCTGAAGAATCAACAAACCCAGCAGCTGATGCAGCGTTACCAGCGCCTCAGCGGTGACCTGGAGGTGATGGTGCAGCGGCGCACCCAGCAGCTGTCCGACTCCAACCGCAAGCTGACCCTGGCCAAGGAGGCGGCAGAGGCCGCGACCCGGGCCAAATCCGCCTTTCTGGCCAACATGTCCCATGAGATCCGCACCCCCATGCACGCCATCACCGGCATGGCCTATCTGGTCAAGCAGACCGAGCTGGACGCCGAGCAGCGAGACCATATCGACTCCATCGACCTGTCCGCCAAGGCCCTGCTGCAACTGCTGAACGACATCCTCGATCTGTCCAAGATCGAGGCCGGGCGGCTGGATCTGGAGCGCATCGTATTCGACCTGACGGAGGTGCTCGACCAGGTTGGCAGCCTGATCGCGCTACAGGCCAGGAACAAGAAGCTGGACTACCGTATCGACTACCCGGCCGATCTGCCTCGGCATTTTCTCGGCGACCCCACCCGTCTGCGCCAGGTGCTGATCAACCTGCTGGGCAACGCGGTCAAGTTCACCGAACAGGGTGCGCTGGGGCTTGAGGTGCGCTGGCAACAGGGCCAACTACACCTGCGCGTGTGGGACACGGGCATAGGCATGAGCGAGCAACAGCAACAACGACTGTTTCAGAGCTTCAGTCAGGCCGATGTCAGTACCACGCGCAAATACGGCGGCAGCGGCCTGGGCCTGTCCATCAGCAAGCAACTGGTGGAGCTGATGCAGGGCCAGATCCGGGTACAAAGCCGACCCGGCAAGGGCAGCAGCTTCGGCGTCGAACTGCCCCTGGCCCTGGCCGATCCGGCCACATCGATTGACCCCAGCGAAGGCCCGGACCCGGCGCGAGGGCACCGGGAGCAGGCCCTGCGCGCCCGCCTGCCGCAACTGGCGGGCAAGCGCCTGCTGCTGGTGGAGGACAACGCCATCAACCGCAAGGTGATCCAGGGCATGTTGCGCCACTCCGGCATAGTCATCGAAGAGGCCTTCGATGGGGCCCAGGCGGTTGCCCGCTACGCCCAGGGGCAGGCCGATTTCGACCTCATCCTGATGGATGTGCAGATGCCGGTGATGGGCGGCTACGAGGCCACCCGGCAGATCCGCCGCCTGGCCCCGGATACGCCCATCTTCGCCCTCACCGCCGATGCCCAGATCAGCGACGTCGAACAGGCCCGCGCCTGCGGCATGAACGAACACCTGCACAAGCCCATAGACGTTGCACAGCTGTTCTCCCTGCTGCTCGACTACCTGGGCGAGGGGCCGACATCCGCGCCCGTGCCGCCTGAACAGCCAGGCAGACCCAGTGCCGCGAGCCCGAGCCTGCCTGCCGCCGCCACCCCGCTGCTCGATCGCCAGGCCGGGCTAGAGCGCATGGGTGGGGATGCCGAGCTGTACGCCGAGCTGCTAGAGGAATTTCACCACCGCTACGCCCCCCTGGCCGACGGCCTGCGGACGGCCATGGCCGAAGACCCCCAAGCCACCCGCCGCCTGATCCACTCCATCAAGGGCATCAGCAGCACCCTGGGCGCGGATCGACTGGCGCAGATCGCCGCCCAGATCCAGGCCAGCGGGGATGATTTTGATCCCGCCCTGCTGGAGCAATTTCAGGCCGAGCTAAAACGCCTGTGCCGGGAAATAGGGTCGCGGGATTCGGCCCCTTGACTTGGCTTGGCCGGGCCGCCCTGTCGGCCGCCTATGCCCTAGGAGCCTGTCGGATTTAGGATGCTCCTACTGCGCCGGTGGGAAGAACGGCCCAAATTTCCCCGATTTTTCGTTGCGTAGGCCCACTATGCGCCTCAAAATCGTGAAAATTTGTTCTCGCTCTCCCACCTTGCTCGCTACGGGCACCTAAACCCGACAGGCTCCTAGCTGGCTTGTTTTTGTGCAGGGATATGGGTTAAGTTGCGGACACCGAAACGGGATCCCATCACGGAGAAACCCCATTGAAGAACTGCAAGCTTTGTCGCCTCAACGCCGTGTGCAACGACCTGCCCGGTATCTGCATCCTGTTGCAATATGCCGCGCCCCTGCTGGTGGGCGGCGTGCTCATCTACCTCTTCATCACCCAGGAACTCATGGGTTAGCCCCTTGCCCCCCCGTTCCCAACCAGGCCACCAACCCAGGCCCGGCCCCCTGATCGGCCCCGGCAGCCGGGTGCGGGCGCACCTGGCCCTGTATCTGGTAGATGGCGAGGAGCTGTTGTCCACCTTCGCTGAGGAACCCCTTGTGTTTCAAATCGGTGATGGCAGCCTGAGTCAGGGCCTGCAACTGGCCTTCTATGGCCTGCGCGCCGGGGCGCAAGAGGATTTGCTGCTGCAACCGGGGCTGGCCTATGGGCAGCGGGATGAGGGCCTGCTGCGCTGGCTGCCGCGCCAGTCCTTTGCCGGGCTTAAGCTGGTTGTTGGCCAGCACATGGCCTTCGATCTGGGGGATGGCGAACAGACGCCGGGGCTGGTGTTGCGGCTGGAGCCGGAGCGGGCACTGATCGACTTCAATCACCCCCTGGCCGACCAACCCCTGCGTCTGCGCCTGCAGGTGCTGGAGGTGAGTGCATGAACATCGTCCTGGCCAACCCGCGTGGCTTCTGCGCCGGGGTGGATCGCGCCATCGAGATCGTCGAGCGCGCCCTGCAGGCCTTTGGCGCGCCCATCTATGTGCGCCATGAGGTGGTACACAACCGCTTTGTGGTGAACAGCCTGAAACAGCGCGGCGCGGTCTTTGTCGATGAACTGGACGAGATCCCCGATGCCAGCACGGTAATCTTTTCCGCCCACGGTGTCTCCCGTCAGGTACGCGAAGAGGCCGAGCGGCGCGGCCTGCGCATCTTCGACGCCACCTGTCCGCTGGTGACCAAGGTACACCTGGAGGTGGCGCGCCATGGCGACGAGGGCCGTGAGGTGGTGCTCATCGGTCACCGTGGCCATCCCGAAGTAGAGGGCACCATGGGCCAGTATCGAGGGCGCGCCGGTGGCATCCATCTGGTGGAAACCCCCGAGGACGTAGCCGCGTTGCAGCTGGCCGATGCCGAGCGCCTGGCCTTTGTCACCCAGACCACCCTGTCCATGGATGACACCGCGAAGGTCATAGCCGCCCTGCGCGAGCGCTTTCCCCACATCATCGGGCCGAAGAAGAACGACATCTGCTACGCCACCCAAAACCGTCAGGACGCGGTGAAACAACTGGCCCAGCGCTGTGACCTGCTGCTGGTGGTGGGCTCGCCGAATAGCTCAAATTCCAACCGCCTGCGCGAAATCGCCGAGTTGCAAGGCACCCGCGCCTACCTGGTGGACCGCCCCGGCGACCTGCAGCGGGATTGGCTGGCGGACAACCCGCGTATCGGCATCAGCGCCGGTGCCTCGGCCCCCGAGGTGTTGGTGGCGGAGATCATCGAGCAGTTGCGCCGCTGGGGCGCGGACCCGCCCGAGGAGCTGGCCGGGGTGGAGGAGAACGTGCGTTTTGTCCTGCCGCCGGAGCTGCGCTAAATCTCAGCCAATGGCATAGGGCGGGCCGTGGCCGCCACCAAGCTACCTGTGATCGGGTTGTGCCTGCGAGGGCATGGCGGCCACAGACCGCCCTATGCGGCACAGCCGCTGGGTGGGAGGGCAGTGCTACGCGACAGCGCAGCGCGGTGGGTTCTCTTAGTTGGCTTTGTTGCGCAGGGTGCGCAGCTGGATGGCGAACACCACCTTGCCCATGACCACCATCTCGTGGCTGTTCATATTGATGTCAGTGAACATGAAGCCGACCCGCTTGTTCGGTACCCCGCCCGGCCTGCCCGCTGGGATTGGCAGCTCCGCCTTGGCCTGCACCGGGATGCTGAACCTCAGCCGCTGGCCCCGCTCACCGGCGCTTTCGATGATGTCCTCGTCGCTGAACTCCAGGCGCAGCAGGAGCGGCTGATCCTGAGGTATATGCAGCTGGGCGTCGGCAAACTCCACCGCCACGCCGCCCTTGGAGATATCGAACAAAATGCCCTCGGCCAGGGGCTGTTGCTCTTCACCGGTATCCAACAGTTGAACGCTGTTGCGCACCCCCTTGGCCGATACCCGGAAGTATTCGCGCAGCTGGTTGTAGCTGAGCTGTTCGGGGTAGCTCAGGGCGTGGGCCGGGCTGCCCTGATAGTCCAGGGGGCGCAGATAGCGGCAGGCAAAGGTCAGGCTACAGCCGTCTATCTTGCCCCGCAGCAGGACGCGCTGGGCCTTGGCTATGTCCTTGTTTTTGCTAAAGGGAATGAGTTCATCGATGATCAACTCACGGGTCTTGCGCTCCAGCACGCTGGCCAGCAGCATGGAGCCTGCCGGGGTCTTCTCCTTGTCGAGAAAGACCTCCAGCCGGGCCTTGCCCTTCTCCAATTGGTAGAGATAAGGCCGCATCTTCTCCTGGGTGGTGATCTTTTCAGCGGACATATTGTGGCGTTTTCCGTGGGATTGGCCGACTCAAATTCCTCCCTTTGCAAAGGGGAAGGTCAGGCTGCGCAGAATAAGCAAAAACGACGCCCAGGCCAAACCGGATATCGGCAGGAGGGCTAGACAATTTCCCGACTGAATTACTGGTTTTGCTGTGGTAGTCTTTGATAATTCTCAACCGGTCGTCAGTCAGCCCCTCGGCCAAGGTCGTGGGCTGTCCTGGCGGCCCCAACTGAAAGGAAGGACAGCGTGAATTTTCTGCCAGCCTATCTGAATCCGCGCAGCCTCAGGGGCTTTATCCTGCTGGCCGCCTCCGTGGTGTCCCTGGTGGTATTCATCGGCGTCTATCTGGTGGTGCACGATCTCTACCAACGCACCATCAAGGAGGACGCGCGCAATGTCTCCGAGCTGATTGCCGAGCAAACCTTCAACTCCATGTATCAGGTGATGCGCAAGGGCTGGTCGCGGGCGGACCTGGATATCTTTCTTGAGGGCCTGCGCGAGCCCTTCAACAATACCCCCTACAGCGTCACCATCTATCGTGGGCCAAGGGTGGATGCCGAATTCGGCGGCATCGCCCAGCCCGCGCTGGACGATCTGGGCCAACAGGCCCTGCTGCTGGGCAAGGCCAGCCGCCATGAGGACGGCTATCAGATCCGCTACCTCTACCCCCTGCTGGCGCGCAAGGAATGCCTGCGCTGCCATGAGACCGTAAAGCCTGGCCAGGCCCTGGGTCTGATCGACGTGCGCCAGAATCTGCTGCCGGTGCTGGAGCGGGCGCGCAGCGCCTTTCTCGATACCCTGATCCTGATCGTCCCGGTGACCCTGTTTCTGGCCCTGATCAGCGCCATCCTGATCCATCGGCGTATCAATCACTCACTAAATTTCGTGCGCAATCAGGTGGACAGCATCCAGCGCGTCGATGACCTGACCCGGCTGCGGCTGGAAACGGCGCGTACGCCGGGCTTCACCGAGGTGGCCGCCATCGCCAAGGAGGTCAACAAGCTGGCGGAAAAGCTGCGTACCTTTGCCGTGGACAAGGATCTGCTGGAGTTCGAGATCCGCCTGCTGGAGCGCTTTGTGATCACCTCCGAGGTGGTCAGCGACTGGCGCGAATATGTGCAGCAACTGCTGGTCGAGATCAATCAGGTGATGGAGATCTACGCCCTGTTCTCCATCTTCAAGCAGGACGAGGACGAATACGAGCTGGAACTGTTCTGGCTAGCACCGCCCAGCGCGGCCACCTCCCAGGCCCTGGAGCAGGTGATCCGCCGCGCCATCCAGAGCAATCAGCGCCTGGGCGAGGCGGTGGTGGCGCACACCCACCAGCAGGTGGCCAACCCGGATTTGCCACCGATTGAGGTATCGGTGGAGATGCTGGAGGTACAGGTCAAGTCCCTGCTGCTGGACGCCCCCAAGATCGGCGGCATCGTCGGCATTGGCGTCCACAGCGACCTGACCCGCAACGAGACGCGCATGCTGGTGATCGAGAGCGTGCTCTCTACCCTGCTCAACGTGGTCGGCTCGGTCAAGGCCATCTCTCGTTACACCAAGGATCTGGAGCACTACGCCACCCGCGATCCGCTGACCGGCCTGTACAACCAACGCCTGTTCTGGGAGCTGCTGGAGTATGAGGTGGGCCGCGCCGGTCGGCACCACCACAAGTTTGCCGTGCTGATGATGGATATGGACAACTTCAAATCCATCAACGACAGCTTTGGTCATACGGTGGGCGACCGCTTCTTGCAGGCGGCGTCCAAAAGCATCGGCGACTGTCTGCGCCAGGGCGACATCTTCGCCCGCTACGGCGGCGACGAGTTCGTCGCCATACTGCCGGAGATCGACGACGCCCTGCCCTACACCGCCGCCCGGCGCATCCTGGAGGCCACCGATCAGGTGCTGCTGGAGACCGAAGACGGCCAGGACATCAAGGCCACCCTGTCCATCGGCGTGGCCACCTACCCGGATCATGCCAAGAACGCCAAGGACCTGTTCCTGTTCGCCGACAACATGATGTACAAGGCCAAGGCGGAGGGCAAACACCGCTTTGCCGTACCCTCGGAACAGGACGTGGTGGACGGCTTTCGCCAGATCGGCGAGAAGAGCAATCTGGTCAAGCGGGCCATGGAGGAACGCTGGGTGGTGCCCTTCTTCCAGCCCATCGCGCGGGTGGACGACGATCGCATCTACGCCCATGAGATCCTCAGCCGCATCCGCCTGCCCGACGGCACCCTGCTGGGGGCGGGGGATTTCATCGAGATCGCCGAACAGCTGGGCATCATCCACCGGCTCGACTACATCGCCATGGAAAAGGCCTTCGAGAAGGCCCGCGCGGAGAACTACGAGGGCCTGCTGTTCGTCAATATCTCGCCCAAGGCGCTGGTACTCAGTGAGTTCTTTCAGACGGTCAAGCGTCTGGTGGTGGATGCCGGGCTCACTCCGGGCAACATCGTGTTCGAGCTGACCGAGCGCGACACCGTGCGCAACATGAGCCTGCTGGAGGCCTTTGTGCAGCGCCTGCGGGATGAGGGCTTCAAGTTCGCCATCGACGACTTCGGCTCCGGCTTCTCCTCCTTCCACTACCTCAAGCGCCTACCCATCGATTACCTGAAGATCGAGGGGGACTTCGTCGCCAACATGCACCGCGACGCCAAGGACCGCGCCTTCGTGCGCAGCATGGCCATGCTGGCGCGGGAGCTGAACATCATGACCATCGCCGAATTCGTGGAGAGCGAAGAGGTCAAGCAGGAGGTGCGCGAGGCCCTGGTGGACCTGGTGCAGGGCTACCACATCGGCCGCCCAACCTCTGAACTCATTCACTGATACAGAAGACAGAGGACAGAGGACAGAGGACAGAATTTGGAGTCGCTGCGCGACAGAACAGTGAACTTGGCGCAAAGCGCCCTCAAACTTCTGTCCTCTGCCCTCTGTATTTCAGCCTTCGGTCTTTTCCTGATCCAATAGCTGTTCAAAATCCGCTATGGGCATGGGCCGGGCCAGCAGATAGCCTTGATAGCTGTTGCAGCCCTGTTCGGCGAGGAAGTCCAGCGCCGCCTGGGTCTCTACCCCTTCGGCGATTACCTCCATGCCCAGGTTCTGCCCCAGGCTGATGATGGTGCATACGATGGCGGCATCCCTGTCCCCTGGGTGCAGGTCACGCACAAAGGATTGGTCGATCTTGAGCTGATCAAAGGGCAGGCGCTTGAGGTAGGACAGGGAGCTGAAGCCGGTACCGAAGTCATCCAGAGAAAAACGCACCCCCAGGGCCTTGATCTGGTCCATCTTGACCATGACGCTGGCCAGGTCATCCAGCAGCAGGCTCTCGGTAATCTCCAGCTTGAGCAGCTGCGGCGGGGTGCCGAATTCCTCCAGGGCAGCGGCCACCTGATCGACGAAATCCGCCTGCTGGAACTGCTTCGGACTGACGTTGACCGATAGGCTCAGCCGCCGCCGGGCCGCCTGCCCCTGCCATTGCTCCAGCTGGCGGCAGGCGCTGCGCAGGATCCACTGCCCCATGGGCAGGATCAGCCCGCTCTGCTCGGCCAGGGGGATGAAGGCGGCCGGCGAGATCAGACCGCGCTCCGGGTCCTGCCAGCGCACCAGTATCTCCGCCCCCAGGGCCTCGCCCTGGGCGTTGGCCTGGAGTTGATAATGCAATACCAGCTGCTCCGGTATGGCCTTGCGCAGCAGGGCCTCCAGGCCAACCCGCTGCTCCAGCGCCTGCTGCATGGCGTGGTCGAAGAAGTGCAGGCGGTCACGCCCGGAGCCCTTCACCTGCAACATGGAGGCATCGGCCCGCCTGAGCAGGTCGGCCATGCTGTCCAGGTTGCCGTCGAACAGGCTGATGCCCATGCTGGCGGTGATGACGAACTCGCTGCCGTTGATCGGGATGGGTTGGCGGATGGTATTCAACAGCCGCTCGCCCAGTTCCTTGGCCTGCACCAGGGCGTGTTCCTTGTCCTGGTGCAGGTTTTCAACCACCACCACGAACTCATCACTGCCGAAGCGGGCCACGGTGTCGTCGCCGTGTACCGAGCCGACCAGGCGCTGGGCGATCTCGATCAATACCCGATCACCGACGTCATGGCTTTGGGTGTCATTGAGGGCGCTGAAGCCGTCCAGGTCGATGAAGTACACCGCGCCGAGCCGGTCCAAGCGCTTGCTGCCGAGCAGGGCCTGCTGCAGGCGGTCCATGAACAGGCGCCGGTTGGGCAGCTTGGTGAGTACGTCGAAATAGGACAGGCTGTGGATCTTGGCCTCGGCCTGCTTGTGCTGGGAGATGTCCTCAAAGGCACCGATGTAGTTGCAGACATGGCCCTGTTCATCCAGCACGGCGCTGATGTGCAGCCATTCGGGGTAGATCTCGCCGTTCTTGCGCCGGTTCCAGATCTCCCCCTGCCACTGGTGGTCGCGGCTCAGCTCCTGCCACATCTTCTGGTAGAACCCGGCCTCATGGCGGCCCGACTTGAGCAGGGCCGGGGTATGGCCTATGACCTCGTCAGGGCGGTAGCCGGTGGTTTGGCTGAAGGCCTGATTGACCCTGAGGATGGATTGCTCGGCATCGGTGATGATCATCGCCTGCCGGGTCTCGAAGGCGGTGGCGGCGATGCGCAGCTCCAGCTCCGCCTCCTTCTGCTGGCTGATGTCCTCGGTGAATATGACGATGCCGCCGATGCCGCCATCGGCCCGTCGCCAGGGCCGCACCTCCCAGCGCTGCCATTGGTGACGACCATCGGCACGGATGATGAAATCGTTGTCCGTCCGTAACACCTCGCCGACCAGGGCCCGTTGATGTACCTCGCGCCAGCGCGGCGGGATCTCGGGGAAGACCTCATAATGGCTGCGGCCAATGATGTTTTCATCCGTCAGGCCGTAATCGCTCAGCCAGCGGTTGCTCACCACCATGAAGCGCATCTGCTCATCGAACATGGCCAGGGCCGCCGGGGCGTGCTGGATAAACAGGCGCAGGCGGGTCTCGCTCTCCTGCAGGGCCAGTTCCATCTGCTTGCGCGCCTGGATGTCTTCTATCACCGAGATGAAATAGTCCGGCTGGCCCTGCTGATCCCGCACCAGGGCCACGGTCAGGTTGATCCAGACCAGCTGGCCGTCCTTGCGCCGGTAACGCTTCTCCAGGCTGTAACTCTTACGCTGGCCCTTGAGCAGCTGATTGAGCAGGTCGAGGTCGGCATCCAGGTCCTCGCCATGGGTGATATCCTGAAAGCCGATCCGCAGCAGCTCCTCCTCGCTGTAGCCAACCAGGGCGCAGAGCCTCTGGTTGACCTGCAGCCAGCGGCCATCGGGGGCCACCAGGCCCAGGCCCACCGCCGCCTGCTCGAAGGTGGCCAGAAAGCGCGTCTCACTGCGTTGCAGTTGGCGTTGACGCACCTGCAACAGACCGAACAACAATAGGGCGGTGACCAGAATAAAGGCAATGCCCTTATAGCTCTGCCACTCGGCCAGCTGCACCGCATCGGCCGTGAGCAGGGTCAGTACCGCATCGGAAAGCAGGATCCATAGACTGCCAAAGGCCAGGTAGATCAGGGTGATCCAGACGGCGGGGTTTTTGCGCAACATATTCAGGTCCTGCTGTCGAAACGCTCGGCTGTTGGCCCCATGCTAACGGACAGGGGGTGGTTGGCACCAGCCCCTGTTTCCCGGATTCCGTTGCGCTCCACCCGGACCGCAACCACTCAGTCGCTGGACTGGGTTTCATGCCAAGCCGCATCGCTTTGGTTCAGGCGGCGTGACGTATACAATGCGCCCTTGCCGATTCTTCATCCAGCCCAGACCAGGAACCCAGATGCGCGTCTCCCAATTCCCCTTCAGCACCCTGAAAGAGACCCCGGCCGATGCCGAGATCGTCAGCCACCAGCTGATGCTACGCGCTGGCCTGATCCGCAAGCTCGGCGCCGGTCTCTACACCTGGCAGCCCATGGGCCTGCGCGTGCTGCGCAAGGTGGAGGCCATAGTCCGCGAGGAGATGAACCGCGCTGGCGCCCTGGAGGTGCTGATGCCGGCGGTGCAACCTGCCGAGCTGTGGCAGGAGTCCGGCCGCTGGGAGGCGATGGGCGCGGAAATGCTGCGGCTGAAGGACCGCCACGGCCACGAGTTCTGCTTCGGCCCCACCCACGAGGAGATCATCACCGACCTGGCGCGCAACGAACTGCGCAGCTACAAGCAGCTGCCGGTGAACTTCTACCAGATCCAGACCAAGTTCCGCGACGAGCGCCGGCCCCGCTTTGGCATCATGCGCGCCCGCGAATTCCTCATGAAGGACGCCTACTCCTTCCATCTGGATCAGGCCTCGCTGCAGCAGACCTACGATCTGATGTACCAGACCTACAGTCGCATCTTCCAGCGTTGCGGCCTGGCGTTTCGCGCCGTGGCGGCGGATACCGGCAGCATCGGCGGCAGCGGCTCGCACGAATTTCATGTGCTCGCCGACTCCGGTGAAGACGCCATCGCCTTCTCCACCGCCAGCGACTACGCCGCCAACGTCGAGCTGGCCGAGGCCCTGGCGCCGGTGGGTGAGCGCCCGGCCCCCAGCGAAGCCCTGCGGGAAGTGGCTACCCCCAACGCCAAAACCATTCAGGAGCTGGTGGAGCAGTTCGCTCAACCCATCGAGCGCACCCTCAAGACCCTGCTGGTGGCGGCCTCGGATGAGGTCGATGCGCCCCTGGTGGCCCTGCTCCTGCGCGGCGACCACGAACTCAACCCGATCAAAGCGGAAAAGCTGCCCCAGGTAGCCGCCCCCCTGCGCATGGCGGAAGAGACGGAGATCCGCGCCGCCATCGGCGCCGGTCCCGGCTCGCTCGGCCCGGTGGGTCTGCAGCTGCCGATCATCGCTGATCGCAGCGTCGCCCTGATGGCCGACTTCAGCGCCGGCGCCAATCAAGACGGCAAGCACCTGTTCGGCATCAACTGGCAGCGCGACCTGCCCCTGCCGGAGCTTGCGGACCTGCGCTCGGTACAGGAGGGCGACCCCAGCCCGGACGGCCAGGGCAGCCTGACCATCGCCCGCGGAATCGAGGTCGGTCACATCTTCCAGCTGGGGCAGAAATACAGCAAGGCGATGAACGCCAGCGTGCTCGACGAGCAAGGCAAGGCGGTGGTGATGACCATGGGCTGCTACGGCATCGGCGTGTCCCGCGTGGTCGCCGCCGCCATCGAGCAAAACCACGACGAGCGCGGCATCCTCTGGCCCGCCAGCATCGCCCCCTTCCAGGTCGCCCTGGTGCCGATGAAGCTGTACAAGTCCCAGCGCGTGCGCGAGGCCGCCGAGCAACTGCACAACGAGCTGCAGGCCGCCGACATCGAGGTCATCCTCGACGACCGCGACAGCCGCCCCGGCATCCAGTTCGCCGACATCGAGCTGATCGGCATCCCGCACCGCATCGTCATCGGCGAAAAGGGCATAGACGAGGGCGTGCTCGAATACCGCAACCGCCGCGAAAGCGAAAACCGCTTCATCCCGCGCGGGGAGATCGTCCGCTTTATCCGAGAGCAGTTATGAAGTCCACGAAAAAGGACGCAGAGAGCGCAGCCTGTGAAATGACCACTGCGCAAGAAGAAAAACCATAAACTCCGCGTGCTCTGCGCTACTTTGCGACCTCTGCGTCCTGAATTTCCTCTCGTTCCCACGCAGCGCGTGGGAACGAGAAAAACGGAGCGATCGCGGAGTTGGCACTGCTCCCTGCGCAAGAAAAACTATAAACTCCGCGTGCTCTGCGCTACTTTGCGACCTCTGCGTCCTGAATTTTCAGGATGTTATTGGCGTTAATTCGCGGCCCCAAATTCAAAAAACCAGGACAACACCTATGTTTGACAAGAAAAACAGCTACAACAAGGACGAGCTTCTGCAGTGCAGCCGGGGTGAGCTTTTTGGCCCCGGTAACGCCCAGTTGCCGGCCCCGAACATGCTGATGATGGACCGTATCTGCCGTATCTCGGACGAGGGCGGTGCCAACGGCAAGGGGGAAATCATCGCCGAGTTGGATATACGACCTGATCTCTGGTTTTTTGACTGTCACTTCCCCGGCGACCCGGTGATGCCCGGCTGTTTGGGGCTGGATGCCATGTGGCAGATCCTGGGTTTCTTTCTGGGCTGGATCGGCAACCCCGGCCACGGTCGCGCCCTGGGCGTGGGCGAGGTCAAATTCACCGGCCAAGTGCTACCCAGCGCCAAGCTGGTGCGCTACCAGATCGACATCAAGCGCGTCATCGCCCGCAAGCTGGTGCTGGGCATCGCCGATGGCCGCCTGGAAGTGGACGGGCGCGAGATCTATACCGCCAAGGACCTGCGCGTGGGCCTGTTTACCTCTACCGAGGGCTTCTGACCTGGGCCAGGGCACCCTTTCCCACTCCCTCGAAGGCGCGTACCTGAATGGTCTCGCCGGGCTGGTCTGAGGCCAGTTCGGTGGCGATGTGCTGGGCGATCCGCTCCACCGTGGTATCGCCCTGCAGCAGGACGCAGGCCTCGGCGGGCAACTCCAGCTCATAGCGCCCCTCGCCGGTATCATAGCCAAACCGGGCATAGGTCCGCCCCTGGTAGGCGTACTCCCCCAGCAACACCGCCCGCTCGGCCAGATAGGCATGCCGCCAGCGCCGCGCCCAGGCCGCTGCCAGCTCCGGGGCCGCCACCCCGTTGCGCTGGACCTGAATGGCCGAGCGATGGCCGTGGGCAATGCGTCGGCAGTTGCCGGCGTGTTGGCGCAGACCATGGCTGTACTGATAGAAGGGACCATCGATCGCCTCCGGGTAGAGGCGCAGGCGCAGCTCGGTACAATTCTCCGCCAGGCCCGGCAGCAGCCGCTGGCGGATGCAGGCGGCCACCCCCTCGGGTTCGATGCGTGGCAGTGGCAGCGGGCACAGGGCCGCCTGCGGCGAGCTATGTCGGATGCGTTGGCCGTCCTGGCAATGAAACACCAGCTGGGCGGTCCCATTTACTTGATCCAGCTGGCAGCCGGGGTATTCCAGCGGGACCAGCAGACAGTGATCAAAGGCCTGATCCAGCAACCACTTGACCTGCTTTTTCACCAGACCAAAATCCAGCACCATGCCCTCGGCATTGAGCTGTCCCTCCAGTTCCAGATCCACAAGCCAGGTCTCCCCCAGCAGGCCCAGCTGCGGATCCAGGTAGGCGAAATCCAGGTTGGTGAGTCGATTGACGAAGAGCTGTGGCATGGGGCTACTTGATCCTAAAAAGAGCATTTGGCCACAGAGCCACAGAGTACACAGAGAAAAATCAATGTGTTGGAAAGCGAACACTCAACACCTTCTAGGTGAGCCCGGTCTGATAGGTAACTCATTGAAACAACTCTGTGATCTCTGTGGCTTAACTGAGGAATATAGGTTGATGGGGTCTGGGAATCGGGGTTTCGGGTTCAGGGTCCTGGTCAAATACCTCTGCCATCCCCTGCACTTTGGATCAGTCCAGTCCGTGTTGACTCAGCTTTTTGCGCAGGGTGCCACGGCTGATGCCGAGCATGGCGGCGGCCCGGGTCTGGTTGCCATCCACGTAGTTCAACACCGAGCGCAGCATAGGACGCTCCACCTCGGACAGCACCAGTTGATAGAGGTCGCTGGTCTGGTGGCCGTCCAGTTCATGCAAATAATCCTCCAGGGATTGGGTGACGCATTCGGCCAGGGTCTTACCCCGGATCTCCCTTGCCGCGCCGAGCCGCTTCATGCTGCCAGCTCCAGCTGGCGTTGAAAAAAGACCTGGATCAACCGGCGCTGTTCGCCGCAAGTGCTGCTCTGGTTGATCTGGCGGCGCAGCTCGGCGCCACCCAGCATGCCCTTGCTGTACCAGGCGATGTGCTTGCGCGCCACCCGCACCCCGGCGCTGCCGTAGAGCTCATAGAGCCGCTCCAGATGGCCCAGCAGCAGGCCCTGTACGCGCAGCGGATGGGGCGCGGGCAGCGGCTGGCCGGTGTGCAGAAAGTGGTTGATCTGGGCAAAGATCCAGGGCCTGCCACGGGCGGCGCGGCCGATCATCAGGCCATCGGCACCGGTCTGCTTGAGTACCTGCAGGGCCTTTTCGCCACTGTCGATGTCGCCGTTGGCGATCACCGGAATGGACAGGGCCTGTTTTACCTGGCGGATGGTCTGATATTCCGCCTGGCCGGAGAAACCGCAGGCACGGGTACGGCCGTGAATACTCAGGGCCTGGATGCCGGATTGTTCGGCGATGCGCCCTATGGCCAGGGCATTGCGGCTGGCCGGGTCCCAGCCGGTGCGGATCTTCAGGGTCACCGGCACCTCCACCGCAGCGACCACCGCCTCTAGGATACGCGCCACCAGCCGCTCATCGCGCAGCAGGGCAGAGCCGGCCGCTACCTGACAGACCTTTTTCGCCGGGCAGCCCATGTTGATGTCGATGATGTCCGCCCCCTCGCCGCAGTTGATCCGCGCCGCCTCGGCCATGGCCTGGGGGTCGGCACCCAGGATCTGCACCGCGATGGGGCCTTGCTCGCCGCTGTGATCCAGCCGCAGCAGGCTCTTGCGGCTGCCACGCAGGGCCGAGTTGGAGCTGATCATCTCGCCCACGGCAAGCCCCGCCCCCTGCTGCCGACAGAGGTTGCGAAAGGGCTTGTCGCTGACCCCGGCCATGGGGGCCAGGATCAAGCGGTTGGTCAGGCAATGGGGGCCGATGCGCATGGTGTTATTTGAACCTAAAAAGGGCAGTTGAACCGCAGATTTCACAGATTTACGCAGATTTTTCAGTCCATTTGACTAACGCTCATGGGGCGAGCAGCGACACCCCAAAACATGAAACATCTCTTGGCCGCATCGGAACTCGGCGGCCCCGTAGCCCGGATGCAGCGAAGCGGAATCCGGGGAGGCGCTGCAAAGCATACAAATGTCAGCCCAGCAGGCCATAACTCTGCACCTCCGAGCCAGCGCTCGGAGCTCCCAGGATGAGTGGCAAACCCCAATGTTGTTTCACAGTAACACAGCTACTCACCTATAAGATAATTGCCAAAGTCACTACAAACCAATGAAAAACATGAATTTAATCTGCGATAATCAACGTAATCTGCGGTTTGTTAGGTTGAAATTGGGTTCCGGGATGCGTGTTTGGGACCCGGCAGGGGGCGGGAATTCTAGCCAAGTTCCCGGCTTAGAGAAAGTCGAACTCGAAGCCGCTGATGTCTGCGTTCGGGTCGTACAGCCTGAGTTGTAGCGATTGGGGCCGGTCGGGTTGCAGCAGCGACGGCTGGGCCTGGGCAGGAAGATACTCCGCCGGGCTGAAAAGGCGTTGCCCGGCCAGCCGGTTGGCCGGGCCGTACAGGGCCAGGCGGATGAAGGGGTAGGGCTGGGCAAAGTCGGCGCGGTTGACCAGGGTGATATGCAGCGCCAAGGCCTGGGGTTGGTCCTCAAGCCGCTGCAGACGCCGCTGCAGCACCTGAATCTGCGCCAGATCGCGCCGCTGCGGCAGTTGACAGGGCCAGCGGTTGCAGGCCAGCTCCAGCCAGGGGTGCAGGCTGGGCTGCTGTATCAGCCAGCCACGTTCCAGCCAGGCCCATTGGCCCAGCGCCGCCAGACCGAGCAGCAACGCCAGCAGCGGCCAGGCCCAGCCAGGCCTGTGGTCTGGCCGGCGCAGGGGCTCAGGCAGCTCGTCCTGACGGGCCGGGCGCAGGGCCTGAGCATCTGAAGCGGTGCGGGTTAGCGTTGGGTTCATTTTATCCTATAAACCGCAGATTAGGCTGATTGAAGCCTGGAGCCAGAGCCGACGACTCCAGGGATGGAGGAGGTAGAGCGAAGCCTGGAGCCAGAGCCGACGACTCCAGGGACGGAGGAGGTAGAGCGAAGCCTGGAGCCAGAGCCGACGACTCCAGGGACGGAGGAGGTAGAGCGAAGCCTGGAGCCAGAGCCGACGACTCCAGGGATGGAGGAGGTAGAGCGAAGCCTGGAGCCAGAGCCGAGATCACAGAGTTGTTTCAAAGAGTTACACCTCAGACCAGACTCACCTAGAAGATGTTGAATGTTCGCTTGCCAACTCATTGATTTTTTCTCTGTGTGCTCTGTGGCTCTGTGGCCAAATGCTCTTTTTAGGACTAACTCTTCTCTGCGTCCTTTGCGCTCCTTTGCGTCCTCTGTGTCCCATCCTTTAATCGCTGCGCACCCCGTGCAGCAGCACCCAGCCGTCCCGGCTGGCGGCCTGTTGCATCTGAAAATGCGGCCGATAGGCCTCAAGCACCGCCTCGGCCTGTTCCTGCAGTATGCCCGAGAGCAGCAGTTCGGCACCGGGCTGGGCCAGCTGGGTCAGGGTCGGTTGCAGCTTGATCAGGCTGCCGGAGAGGATATTGGCCAGGATCAGACCTACCGGCGACGGGGGCAGCTCGCCGGGGGCATAGAGCCGCAGGCGTTCGATTACCTTGTTGTTGCGGGCATTGCCGGCGCTGGCCTGGATCGCTTGCGGGTCGTGGTCCAGGGCGTGTGCCCAGGCCGCGCCCAGTTTCAGGGCGGCTATGGCCAGGATGCCCGAGCCGCAGCCGAAATCCAGCACCTCGCGGCCTTGCAGGTCGGCCCCGTCCAGCCACTCCAGGCAGAGGGCAGTGGTGGGGTGGGTGCCGGTGCCGAAGGCCAGGCCGGGGTCCAGGTCGATGATCAGGGCATCGGCCGCCTCTACCCGCTGGCCGCTGGGGCAGATCCACAGGCGATGGCCAAAACGCATGGGCCGAAAGTGCTCAAGCCAGGCCCGCTCCCAGGGCTGATCCTGCAACGACTCAAAGCTCAGGTCGCTGGCCTGCCCCTCGCCCAGCTGGTCGCGCAGGGCCTGGGTGATGGCAGCGGGGTCGGCATCGGCCTCGAACAGGGCGCTCAACTGCATTTGCTGCCATAGGCGGGTTTCACCCGGACCCAGCTCCAGGATGGGCTCGTCGGCGGCATCGGCCAGGGTCACCGAGAGGGCACCCAGGTCTTCCAGGGTCTGCTCCAGCCGCGCCTCATCGGCCTTGCTGGTGCGCATGTGCAGTTGCAGCCAGGACATGACGCGGGCTCAGAGGCCCAGCTTTTCTTCCAGATAGTGGATATTGGCCCCGCCGGCCATGAAGGCGGAATCACGCAGGATTTCCCGATGCAGGGGGATGTTGGTCCTGATCCCCTCCACCACCATCTCGTCCAGGGCAGTGCGCATCCGCGCCAGGGCCGACTCGCGGGTCTCGCCGTGGGTGATGAGCTTGCCGATCATGGAGTCGTAGTGGGGCGGTACCCGGTAACCGGCGTAGATGTGGGTGTCCACCCGCACCCCAGGCCCGCCGGGGACGTGCAGGCTGGAGATGTCGCCGGGCGAGGGCATGAAGCTCTTCGGGTCCTCGGCGTTGATGCGGCACTCCACCGCGTGGCCGCGCAGCACTATGTCCTGCTGCCGATAGGCCAGGGGCTCGCCGGCGGCGATGCGGATCTGCTCCTTGACGATGTCCACGCCGGTGACCAGTTCGGTGACCGGGTGCTCCACCTGCACCCGTGTGTTCATCTCGATGAAGAAGAATTCGCCGTTCTCGTAGAGGAATTCAAAGGTACCGGCGCCACGGTAGCCGATCTGGCGGCAGGCCTCGGCGCAGCGCTCGCCGATGCGGACGCGCTCCTCCTCGGTGATGCCCGGTGCCGGGGCCTCTTCAACTACCTTTTGGTGGCGGCGCTGCATGGAGCAGTCGCGCTCGCCCAGGTAGATGGCGTTGCCCTGGGTGTCGGCCAGCACCTGAAACTCGACGTGGCGCGGGTTTTCCAGGTACTTCTCCATATACACCATGTCGTTGCCGAAGGCGGCGGCGGCCTCGGAACGGGTCATGGTGATGGCGTTGAGCAGGCTGGCCTCGGTGTGCACCACCCTCATGCCGCGCCCGCCGCCACCACCGGCGGCCTTGATGATCACCGGGTAGCCGATCTGCCTGGCCAGGCGCAGGGAGCGGGTGCCGTCATCGTTCAGCGGCCCATCGGAGCCGGGCACGCAGGGCACCCCGGCGGCCTTCATCGCCTCGATGGCGGAGACCTTGTCGCCCATCTTGCGGATGGTGTCGGCACGCGGGCCAATGAAGATGAAGCCGCTGTTTTCCACCCGCTCGGCAAAATCGGCGTTCTCCGAGAGAAAGCCGTAGCCGGGGTGGATGGCCATGGCATCGGTCACCTCGGCGGCGCTGATAATGGCGGGGATGTTGAGATAGCTGCGGGCCGAGGCGGCGGGGCCGATACAGACGGTCTCATCGGCCTGGCGTACATGCATCAGGTCGTGGTCCACGTCGGAGTGTACGGCCACGGTCTTTATGCCCATCTCCTTGCAGGCGCGCAGGATACGCAGGGCGATCTCGCCCCGGTTGGCGATTACGATTTTTTCGATCATGGCGTTACTCGATGACAAACAGCGGCTGGTCGTACTCCACCGGCTGGCCGTTCTCCACCAGGATCTTCTTTACCTTGCCCGAGACATCGGAATCGATCTGGTTGAGGATCTTCATCGCCTCGATGATGCACAGGGTCTGGCCGGCTGAGACGCTGTCGCCCTCCTCGACAAAGGGCCTGGCGTCGGGCGAGGGGGAGCGGTAGTAGGTGCCCACCATGGGGGAGCGGATCAGGTGGCCGCTGACCTCCTCGGCCTTGGCCTCGGGCGCGGGCTCGCTGGGGGCGGCGGCCGGGGTGGCCGGGCTGGCCGGAGGCATCATGCCGGGGTGCATCATGAAGGGCATGGCGGTCGGGCTTGAGCCATGGCGGCTGATGCGCACCGACTCCTCGCCCTCATGAATCTCGATCTCGGCGACATTGGAGTCTTCGAGCAATTCGATCAGTTTTTTGACTTTACGTATATCCATGGTTCCAACTCTCTAGGGTTGTGTGCTGGCAAGTTTGTGCAGCGCCGCGCTGAGGGCCAGGCGGTAGCCATCGCCGCCCAGGCCCATGATGATGCCGACGGCGATGTCGGAGAAATAGGAGTGGGCGCGGAAGGGCTCGCGGGCATGTACGTTGGACAGATGCAGCTCGATAAAGGGGATGGCCACCGCCAACAGGGCATCGCGCAGGGCCACGCTGCTGTGGGTGTAGCCGGCCGGGTTGATGATGATGAAGCCCACGCCCTGGGCGGGGGCCTGATGGATGCGCTCGATCAGTTCATGCTCGGCATTGCTCTGGAAGAAATCCAGCCCCACCCCGGCCTCCATGGCCTGGCGTTGCAGCTGTTGCTCAATCCCCGCCAGGGTCAGCTGGCCGTAAATGCCGGGCTCGCGGCTGCCCAGCAGGTTCAGGTTGGGGCCATTCAGCACCAGGATTCGTGACATGGCAGCCTTGTCTGTGGATATAAGCAGGTTGAGATGACAGGGGCGAAACGATTTGCGAATTCTGCGCAATTGCCGGGAAAATGTCCAGTACGGTCGGGAAAATACGGTTTTGGCACCCGTCCCCTCCTCCCAACCCCCTCGGGGGGGGCTGTCTATTACCCACACTGGACACAATCCCTAAGGCCCGCCGGGTACCGATGGGTGAAAGATGCGGAAGCCCTCGGTGAGGTAGTAGAGTTTATCCAGCCCGCGCCATAGGGTGGTCGCACCGGGGTGACCATCGCCCTTGCGTCCGAGAAAGCCGCCGAGCTTGGCCACTCGACGCATGGCATCACCCAGCGGAGGCGGGCTTTCGGGGGGTACGGGGGTCTTGTCGGTGTAGCAGTACAGGGCTTTCCATTCATCCACTTCGAAGCACACCGAGCAGGGCAGATCGGGGGCCTCGCGGCCAAGTTTGGTGAGATAAAGGATGCGCCAGGCGACCACCAGGTCAATGGCCAGGCAGGATGCCAGGCTATCGGCATCGCCCAGGCGACGGTCTTCGATGCGACAACCGCTCTTGAGGGTGCGGTGATAGACCTCGATGTTCCAGCGTGCGGCATACCAGCCCAGGCGCTCACTGGCCTCCTCCAAGGTCTGGGTAGGGACCGTGGTGAGCAATAGCCATTCGACCGCATCGCCCTCTTCTGGGGGGCAGGATTCAATGGCATGGATCGCCCAGAGGTCAATCGGCTCGGCCTGGAGTCGCTTGGGTGGCTGCAGCCGGATGGGGGCAAGGCGCAGCGCCAGCTCGGCCAGCCGTGCCTTGCGTCCGCCACGGCTGGGAATCTGGATCAGCTGCCGACCGATCAGGGGCTGAGCCGGCAGGTAGTCCCACAAGGGGGCGATACCCTCATCGATCTCGACCTGGCGCTGCGTGGTGCGGTTGGCACGGATCAGCAGGTGCGGACCTTGGGGATCCCGGGTGGCTTCTTGAAACAGTTCGTACAGATCGGATTCGCGATCGGCGATATTCACCAGCCGGGTCTGAGGACAAAGGCGCTGAAACTCGGCGGTACGTCGAAAGCTGGTGAGCCAGCGCAGGCTCTCCTTCTCTTCGATGGGCCGCTGCTTGCGCTGCCTCGCCTGGCCCATGGCCTCGGCATCACGGGCCCAGAGCTGGATATCCACCAATCCCAGGGGTACGCCCTCGGGAGTCAGGGCCAGACTGTCGTGCAGCTTCAGGCCCAGGGCACCATCGGCGCGGGTATTGATGGGGCCCAGACCCGACGTGGCGGGGTGGGCTGCGTAATTGAGGCTGGTGGTGTCTTGTGCCACCAGCACCCAGGGGTGGGCCGTGATACGCGCCAGGGTATTTTGGTAATGGGGTTGCAGCAGGGTTTGGAGAGTCACTTGGGGGTTCTTGAAGAAACGGTAAGCGGCCTTGGTTTGTCCGGCATCGCCCTGCAAGGCGCTGCTGAGGGTGGCGGTCGGCTGGGCGAAAAAGGCCTCGGCCAGACGGATTAGGCGTGTGCGCAGACGTCCATCGGGCAAGGCCAAGGTGCCGAATTCCTGCGCTGCCCAGGAACCACCGCCCGTTGGGATCGCCTCAGGGTCTAGGGGCTCCGGTATGCGCAGCTCGGGCTTGGGCTCCTGGCAGAGTACGCTACGCCAGTTTGGCGTCAGCGGCAAGGCATAGACGGCCTTGCTGACACCCGCGCCGCGATCCTGTCGTCCACGTCCGCTGGTCTGCCCCAGCCGCTGCCAGTTGGCGGCACGATAGACGGTTCCGGCAAACTGGGTTTCATCGACAAAGGTCTCCAGCAACACCGGCGCCTGGCCATAGTCCCGCGTCCAATCCGCCACCACCTGACGGCTGGCCAAAGCCAGCACGTGGGAGCCCAGATGGGGAACCTGAATACTGGGCAGCAGCAGAAAACGGCTATTGGCCACCACCCGCGACAGATTGGCCCGGCGGGCCTGCGGGCTCCAGCCGATCCAGCGGTCCCGTTCCCGCAAATGCCAGGCCGAGCCACTGAAGGCCAGCCCGCCCAGCCAGCCCATCTGCGGCGAATGGATCAGATAGCGTCGTTGCGCACCACACAGGGGCCCCGCTCCCTGCGGGTGATGGGTGGCCATCATGCGTCGCCAAAGCAGGCTCAGTTCCTCACCGGTCACCGCCACCAATTCCACCCCGCCCAGCTCTGCCAGCGTGCCGCTGAAGCGCGGTCCCTGCCAGGGCTCCAGTGGCGCGTCATCACGCTGCTGTGGCGGCAGACGATGTGGCGGGGGTAGCTCGATCAGGCCACGCCGATCCAGTTCCAGCAAGGCCTTGCGGGCACGAACCTCCTGCAACCGCCCGTTCGCACCACGCCAGTTGAGCCAACGGCAAAGCTCACGCGACAAGGCGCTGCGGCTGAGGTCGGCCCCCACCGACAGCCGCTCGCGAATCCGCCCCAGAATAGACGGCGTAAAAACGTGCCCGCAAATCTGCATGGGGCGCTAGGATAGACATTCAGGAGCATTGTGTCCAGTGTGTCTAATAGACAGCGGGGGGGGGGGGGAGGCGAGGCAAATGGCCTCTGCTGATATCCCTCTTGGTAGATTGCACCAAAAAGGTGCCTGCCCCATCATGCCCCCTCATGGCCGGAATGCAGCCCTGCCGGGCCGCCATTGATCACCCATGGCCAGTCCCAACCACCGCAGAGGAAAATGCATGACCGATCGCAAAGGCAAATCCTGGTGGCGCTATCACCTGGGTCTGGCGGTGCTGGCCCCCTCCTGGCGTGAGCGCCTGGTGGCGGTGGGCGGTAGCCTGCTGACCATCTTTGCCCTGTACCAAATCAGCCTGGCGCTGCTGGGCGAGAGCGCCTCGCCCCTGATCGTTGCCTCCATGGGGGCGACGGTGATGCTCTTGTTTGTCATCCCTCATGGCCCCCTGTCCCAACCCTGGCCCATCTTCGGCGGGCAACTGATCTCGGCCCTGGTCGGCCTGGCCTGCGCCCATTACGTCGGGCATGATGCCCTGTCGGCGGCTCTGGCGGTGAGCCTGGCCATCCTCGCCATGCAGTTGATCCGCGCCCTGCACCCGCCCGGTTGCGCCACCGCCCTGTTTGCCGCCACCCATACCCTGGATGGGGCACCCCTGGGCTATGCCCCCATGCTCGGCCTGATGCTGACCAACCTGCTGCCCATCCTGGCCCTGGGGGTACTGCTGAATCTGCCCTTTGCCTGGCGCCGCTACCCGGCACGGCTGGCCAGCGCCGCCACTCCGGTGGCCGGTGGCGTGATCAACCATGAGGACCTGGTGATGGCCCTGAGCGAGATGGATACCTTTGTCGATATCAACGAGGACGACCTGCTGCGCATCTATGCCCTGGCGACCCATGGCAAGGAGCTAAAGCGCCTGCACACCACGGACATCGCCGTGGGCGAGACCTATCGGGGTGCCAATGACGAACGCCGCCAGGTGGTGGAGATCTTCCCCTCGGAGCAGGGCAGCCAGGTGCGTTTTCGCGTGCTCAACGGGCCACGCCGGGGCAAGGGCAGCTGTTCCCTGTACGACTTCAGCCACTGGGCCCAGGATCGGGTCTGAATTTGACCTCCTTCATCCCGACTTGGCACAGCCAGAACCCAGGGTAAACTCCGGGTTTGCCAGCACCTGGCGCTGGAGAAATACCGCCAGTTCGGCCAGTTGCGGGTATTCCGGGGCGATCTCGACGAGATAGCCCAGGGTGCGCGGGATATCCTTGAGATACCCCGGCTTGCCGTCACGCAGATTCAGGCGGGCGAAGATGCCGGCCGCCTTCAGATGACGCTGGGCACCCATCAGATCGAACCAGCGCTGGAAGTGCTCCTCGTGCTCGGGGCGCACCACGCCCGATTGCAGGGCCAGCTCAAAGTAGCCCTGTACCCAGTGCTTGACCTGCTCCCGCGGCCAGGCGATGTAACAATCCCGCAGCAGCGAGGCCAGGTCGTAGGTGACCGGGCCGAGCACGGCGTCCTGAAAATCCAGCACGCCGGGGTTGGGGCTGGAGACCATCAGATTGCGCGAGTGAAAATCCCGATGCACGCAGACCTGGGGCTGTTCCAGGGCGTTGTCGATCAACTGCTGAAAGGTGCGCTCCAGCATGGCGTTGTCCGCTGCGCCAAGCTCCAGGCCCAGGTGTTTGCCCAGCAGCCAGTCGCGAAACAGCTCCATTTCCTGCCAGAGCAGGTCGCGGTCGTAACGGGGCAGCCCCTCCTGGGGGCCGCAGGCCTGGATCGAGACCAGGGCACCCAGGGCATCGCCATAGTGGCGCTCCACGTTATCCGGGTTGAGCGCGTCCAGATAGGGCACAGAGCCCAGGTCGCTGAGCAGCAGAAAGCCCTGCCGACGTTCGGTGGCCAACACCTGGGGCACATGGATGCCGAAGCGGGCAAAGGCCTCGGCCACGCGCAGGAAGGGGTCCAGGTCCTCGCGATCCGGCGGGGCATCCATGGCGATCAGGCTACGGCCATCGGCGCAGCTGACGCGGAAATAACGCCGAAAGCTGGCGTCGTCCGAGGCCGGGGCCATGTCAAACGCCCCCAGCTGATCCAGGCCCTTAAGCCAGTCTGTCAATGCCGCCAATCTGTCTGCCATCGGATACCCCTTCTAAGTAAGTTATCGCCACAGAGACCTGGTAAACACAGAGCCGATAAGCAGCTTGATGCGCATTTGTGCAATGCACAAGCGGGCTTTTCTAGTGGTTTTTGGCCGTGGCTGAAAGCTCGGTGATTGAAGGCGTAAAAAGACCATACCATTCTGATTATTCAGGAATTCTCTGTAATCTCTGTGGCTCTGTGGCAATTTAAAGAGTGACCAATTTAGCAGATTTTCCGGCTTTTCATTAGCCCATCGGCGCTCAGGTGTTTAGAATACGGCCTCCCAAAACCAGCGGTGGTTGCCCGATGCAGCAAATTCCCGATTTTAGCGAGACCGAACTGTGGATCATCAATACCACGCTCAAGGAGCGCTATGCGCAGCCGCCGGAGTTGCAGTTGGCCGACAGTGAGATCCGCCTGCATCCCTCCGACCGGGAGGTATCCCAGGTCCCTGCCGCCATCTGGCAGGCCGACGAGTGCAATTTTGTCATCTTCAAGACCGGTGACCGCAACTACCGGGGCCAGTTTTTTTATCGGCTCTATCAGCAGTACGGCACCGGGGTACATGAATACGATGACCTGACCGAGTGCATTGTCTCCCTGCTGCAGACCCAGGCCGATTACCAGGCTCAGGACCAGGGCGATATACCGGAACAGCGCCGCTGACCGATTCTTGCCCGCTATTGCGGGCTTGTTTTTGTTTGAACGCCTATCTGAAACCCGATCATCCAAAACCCAGGGGGAACCCATGACCGTAAAAAATGCCTTTTATGCCCAGTCCGGCGGCGTGACCGCCGTGATCAATGCCTCTGCCTGCGGCGTCATCGAGACGGCACGCAAGCACCCCGAGCAGATCGCCAATGTCTATGCCGGTCGCAACGGCATCATCGGTGCCCTTACCGAGGAGCTGATCGACACCAGCCAGGAATCCGCCTCCGACATCGCCGCCCTCAAGCACACCCCCTCCGGCGGCTTCGGCTCCTGCCGCTTCAAGCTCAAGAGCCTGGAGGAGAACAAGCGCGAATACGAACGCCTGATCGAGGTGTTCAAGGCGCACAACATCGGCTACTTCTTCTACAACGGTGGCGGTGACTCGGCCGACACCTGCTACAAGGTCTCCCAACTATCGGAGAAGATGGGCTTCCCGGTGCAGGCGATCCACGTGCCCAAGACGGTGGACAACGACCTGCCCATCACCGATAACTGTCCCGGCTTCGGCTCGGTGGCCAAGTACATCGCCGTTTCCACCCTGGAGGCCAGCTTCGATGTGCGCTCCATGGCCGCCACCTCGACCAAGATCTTCGTCATTGAGGTGATGGGCCGTCATGCCGGCTGGATCGCCGCTGCCGGTGGCCTGGTGGAGGATCAGGGCATACCGGTGGTGATCCTGTTCCCCGAGGTGGAATTCGACAAGGACAAGTTCCTGGCCAAGGTGGACGCCAAGGTCAAGGAATACGGCTATTGCTCGGTGGTGGTGTCCGAGGGCTGTCACTGGCCCGATGGCAAGTTCCTCGCCGAACAGGGCACCCGCGATGCCTTCGGCCACGCCCAGCTCGGTGGCGCCGCCCCCGTCGTCGCCAACATGATCAAGGAGGCCCTGGGCCACAAGTTCCACTGGGCCGTGGCCGACTACCTGCAGCGCGCCGCCCGTCACCTGGCCTCCGCCTCCGACGTGGAACAGGCCTACGCCTTGGGCGAGGCGGCGGTGAACAAGGCGCTGGAAGGCAAGAACTCCATCATGCCCACGGTGGTGCGCGAGTCCTCCAGCCCCTATAAGTGGAGCATCGGCGAGGCACCCCTGTCCGAGGTGGCCAACGTGGAGAAGATGATGCCCCTGGATTTCATCACCGAGGACGGCTTCGGCATCACCGCCAAGTGCAAGGAATACCTCTACCCCCTGATCCAGGGCGAGGCCTATCCGCCCTACCTGGCCAACGGCATGCCCGACTATGTCACCCTCAAGCTGGCGGCGGTGGAGAAGAAGCTGGAAGGCTTCGAGATCTGATTCGACTTTTTCGGATTTGCCGGGACAGGGCCAAACCCCGTTTGACTGGAAGTAGAACGAAGCGGGGGCCTGTGCCCAGTGTTGCCGTGAATGCCGGGCCTGCGCCCTTGATCATTGTCAATGGTGTGGTATCCCCGGCGTATTAAGGTTACCCTCCTCTGACTGTGTCCATGGTCGGTGCAGGGTCTGTATCATTATTTCCAATTCACTCAAATAACAGGAGAAAGAAGATGTCTGCAGGGTTAATATTCGCCCTGGTCTGCGCCTTCCTGGCGCTGGCCTACGGTTTTATCTCGGTCAAGTGGATTCTCGCCCAACCCGATGGCAACGATCGCATGCGCGAAATCGCCAACGCCATCCAGGAAGGGGCTGGTGCCTATCTGAATCGTCAGTACACCACCATCGGCATCGTCGGCGTGGTGCTCTTCCTCCTGCTTTGGGTGGGCCTTGACCCGGAAACCGCCATCGGCTTTCTCATTGGCGCGGTCATGTCCGGCGCGGCCGGTTACATCGGCATGAATGTCTCGGTGCGCTCCAACATCCGTACCGCCGAGGCCGCCAACAGCGGCCTCAATGCCGCCCTGCAGGTGGCCTTCCGCGGTGGCGCCATCACCGGCATGCTGGTGGTGGGCCTGGGCCTGCTCGGCGTGGCCGGTTACTTCGCCATCCTGCAGGCCATGGGCGTGAGCATGGATCAGACCCTGCATGCCCTGGTCGGCCTGGCCTTCGGTGGCTCGCTGATCTCCATCTTCGCCCGTCTCGGTGGTGGTATCTTCACCAAGGGCGCGGATGTGGGCGCGGACATCGTCGGCAAGGTCGAGGCCGGTATCCCGGAGGATGACCCGCGTAACCCGGCGGTCATCGCCGATAACGTGGGCGACAACGTCGGCGACTGCGCCGGCATGGCCGCCGACCTGTTCGAGACCTACGCCGTGACTATCATTGCCACCATGATGTTGGGAGCCCTGCTGGTCAAGGGGGCCGCTATCGAGGCCGCCATCTACCCGCTGGTGCTGGGTGGCGTGTCCATCATAGCCTCCATCATCGGCACCTTCTTCGTCAAGGCGAAGGAGGGCGATACCAAGATCATGACCGCCCTGTACAAGGGTCTGATCGTCTCCGGCGTGATCGCCGCCATTGGCTTCTACTTCGTCACCGATGCCTTCGCCGCCGACATGGGCGGCTACAACACCATGGCCCTGTACGGCTCGGCCCTGATTGGCCTGGTGCTTACCGCAGCCATGGTGGTGATCACCGAGTACTACACCGCCACCGAGTTCTCGCCGGTACGCCACATCGCCGAGGCCTCCACCACGGGTGATGGCACCAACGTCATCGCCGGCCTGGGCGTGTCGATGAAGTCCACCGCCCTGCCGGTGCTGGCGGTCTGTGCCTCCATCTGGGGTGCCTACGACCTGGCCGGCCTGTACGGCATCGCCATTGCCGCCACCTCCATGCTGTCCATGACCGGCATCATCGTCGCGCTGGACGCTTACGGCCCGATCACCGACAACGCCGGTGGCATCGCCGAGATGGCCGAGCTGGACGAAAAGGTGCGCAACATCACCGACCCGCTGGACGCCGTGGGCAACACCACCAAGGCGGTGACCAAGGGCTACGCCATCGGCTCCGCCGGTCTGGCCGCCCTGGTGCTGTTTGCCGACTACACCCACGCCCTGACCAATGCCGGCCACAACGTGACCTTCGCCCTGGACAACCACATGGTGCTCATCGGCCTGCTCATCGGCGGTCTGGTGCCCTACCTGTTCGGGGCCATGGCGATGGAGGCGGTCGGTCGTGCCGCAGGCGGCATAGTCAACGAGGTGCGTCGTCAGTTCCGTGAGAAGCCCGGCATCATGGACTACAGCGAAAAGCCCGACTACGGCCGCGCCGTGGACATGCTGACCAAGTCCGCCATCAAGGAGATGATCGTGCCCTCCCTGCTGCCGGTGCTGGTGCCGGTGCTGGTGGGCGTGCTGCTGGGTAAAGAGGCCCTGGGCGGCCTGCTGATTGGCACCATTGTCACCGGCCTGTTCGTCGCCATCTCCATGACCACCGGCGGTGGTGCCTGGGACAACGCCAAGAAGTACATCGAGGACGGTCACTTCGGCGGCAAGGGCTCGGACGCGCACAAGGCGGCCGTCACCGGCGACACCGTCGGCGACCCCTACAAGGACACCGCCGGCCCCGCGATCAACCCGCTGATCAAGATCATCAACATCGTCGCTCTGCTGATCGTGCCGATCCTCTGAGTGGGTTGCTGATTCAGAACCTGAAAGCCGCCTTCGGGCGGCTTTTTTGGGTTTAGGAGCCTGCTTCGGAATTGACGGTTCAGGCGGGTTTATGGCAAATCAATAACAGGCAAAATTCTGGTAGGCGTAAACATGGCGACTGACAAACACTGGAAAATACAACCGGACGTGGATAGAGCATTGATGCTTGCACAGCGGCAGATATCGGTATTTGTTTATGATGCAGTGAATTTAGAAGGCATAGCATTTACCTTACCGGAAATACAAACCCTGCTTGATGGCATAGCGGTTGGCGGGCACAAACTCAGCGACCAACAAGTTGCCATCAATCAAGGGAATACCTGGCGTTTTTTGATTAAAGAAATCAAACAGGGCAGATTTTCACTGCACATGGCGTTTGCCAAATCCCTTCACTCAATCGCCGGAAAGGAAGACGCATTAAACTGGGGTGATTTCAGAAACGGCAATGTCACCATTGCCGGAACCGATTACACACCGCCAGATTGGACTCTTCTACCAGGGCTTTACGCCGATCTGCTGCAACAAATTGAGCAGATCGATGATATCTATAACCAGGCCATTTACGTGTTTCTTGATATGGCCAGGCAGCAATATTTTTTCGATGTAAACAAGCGCATGGGCCGCTTCATGATGAATGGCCTCCTGCTCAGCAATGGCTATCCGGCAATCAATTTACCGGCCAGGCGGCAGCTTGAATTAAATCAGTTGATGCTGGAATTCTATTCGTCTGGAGATATGTCGCCGATGAATAAGTTCATGCGCTCATGCCTGGATGAGGCCACGCTAAAAATCATGCTGGAGGGCCAGTGCAGTAGCCCAGGCTGATCAGATAGGGAATCTATCCAGGCCTGGCCGCCTTCACCTTAGAAGACACAGCAACAAAGACAAGACTGATCATCTGGCTTAGGCCTGGCGATCCAGGCGGCGGTAGCCTATGGCCTCGGCGATGTGGGCCGCCTGGATCGCCGGGCTGGCGGCCAGGTCGGCGGCGGTACGGGCCACCTTGAGGATGCGGTGATAGGCGCGGGCCGACAGACCAAGGCGGCGGATGGCGTCTTGCAGCAACTGGCCGCTGGCAGGGTCCAGGGCGCAGTGGCGCTGGATCTCCGCCGGGCCCAGGGCGGCATTGGCCTTGCCGGCACGTTCCAGTTGGCGTTGGCGGGCGGCGAGCACCCGCTGGCGCACCTGGGCGCTGGTTTCACCATCGGCCTGGGCCTGCAGCAGCAGGTCCGGCGGCAGGCGTGGGGCCTCGACGTGCATGTCGATGCGATCCAGCAAGGGCCCGGAGATGCGCGCCCGATAACGGCGTACCTGTTCCTGACTACAGGCGCAGCGGCGCTCGGAGTCGCCCAGATAGCCGCAGGGACAGGGGTTCATGGCGGCGATCAACTGAAAGCGGGCGGGAAAGTCCGCCGAGCGGGCGGCGCGAGAGATGGTGATGTGGCCGTTTTCCAGGGGCTCGCGCAGCACCTCCAGCACCTTGCGGTCGAATTCCGGCAACTCATCCAGAAACAGCACGCCGTTGTGCGCCAGGGAGATCTCCCCCGGTCGCGGGTTGCCGCCACCGCCCACCAGGGCCGGGCCGGAGGCCGAGTGATGGGGGGCGCGATAGGGCCGCCGCGCCCAATCACCGATATCGAAGCCGTTGTTGCTGACCGAGTGGATGGAGGCGGTCTCCAGGGCCTCGGCCTCGGTCATGGGCGGCAGTATGCCGGGCAGGCGCTGGGCGAGCATGGATTTGCCCGAGCCGGGCGGGCCGAGAAACAGCAGGCTGTGGCCGCCGCTGGCGGCGACCTCCAGGGCGCGCTTGGCCTGGGGCTGGCCCTTGACCTCCAGCAGGTCGGCCACCTGCAAGCCCCGACCCACCGGCTCGATCTCCTGCCAGGGCAGGGGCTGGTGCCCGCTCATGTGCTGACAGACCGCCAGCAGGCTGTCCGCGCCAAACCGCTCCAACTCAGAAACCAGCGCCGCCTCGGCCAGGTTTTCCTGCGGCACGATGAGGCTGCGGCCCTGTCCCCGGGCGGCCAGGGCGGCAGGCAATACGCCCTTGATCGGGCGCAGCTGGCCGGACAGAGCCAGCTCACCCATGAATTCCACATCACCGATGCCGGCACGGGGGACCTGGCCGGAGGCGGCGAGTATGCCCAGGGCGATGGGCAAGTCGTAACAGCCGCCCTCCTTGGGCAGGTCGGCCGGGGCCAGGTTGACGGTGATGCGCTGGATGGGAAAGCTGAAGCCGCTGTTGATGATGGCACCGCGCACCCGATCCTTGCTCTCCTGCACCGCCTTTTCCGGCAGGCCGACGATGGCCAGCCCCGGCATGCCGTTGGCCAGGTGTACCTCGACATTCACCAGCGGGGCCTGGATGCCGTTGCGGGCGCGGGAGTAGAGTTGGGCTAGGGACATCCGGGCTCCTGATTAGCCACAAAGCTCAGCCGCTGGGTGGAAGGGCTGCTGACTGCACAACTGAGGGCCTTGCCAATATCGCCCAGCAAGCTGTCCTCCCGCTGGTCTCGATCAGTCCCGCCGCTCGGACAGGCGTTTTTCCAGCTCGGCAAGCCTTTGCTCCAGCTGGTCGAGTTTGGCGCGGCTGCGGGCCAGCACGGCGGCCTGGATATCGAATTCCTCGCGGCTGACCAGGTTCATGCGGCCCAGAGCGGCCTGTAGGGCGGACTGTAGGTTCTTGCCGGCATCGGCCTGCAGCTGTTGCAGGCCCTTGGGCAGGTTGTCCATCAGGCGTTGGGCGAGATCATCTAGGTGTTTTGGGTCCATGGCGGCAACAGTAACCGCAGCGGCCGGGCTTGTCCAGAACTCGGCAGGGGCCCTGCTGCACCAAGCCGGTGCAGGGTCGGAAAAAAACCGTCATCCGCGACCCAAACAGGTGCGCCCGTGATTCCCGAAGACTTGGCTCGTCACTATCTATCAGCCTGAATATACTAAAAAAACAATCGATGGCATGATGCTTGATTAGGCCTGATGGAAGACCCATTCCCTCACCCCCGGCCAGTCCGGACCTAATCAGGAGACCTGAGTGATGAAACTGATTTCAGCCATCATCAAACCCTTCAAGCTCGACGATGTGCGCAGCGCGCTTTCGGAGATCGGCGTCAACGGCATCACCGTCACCGAGGTCAAGGGCTTCGGTCGGCAAAAGGGCCATACCGAACTCTATCGCGGTGCCGAATATGTGGTGGACTTTCTGCCCAAGATCAAACTGGAGGCGGCGGTGGACGCCAGCCTGCTGGAGCAGGCCATAGAGGCCATCACCAGCGCCGCCCGCACCGGCAAGATCGGCGATGGCAAGATCTTTGTCTTTGACATCGAGCAGGCCATTCGCATCCGTACCGGCGAGACCGGTTCCGAGGCGCTTTAACCCCCACTCATGCCCCATAATCGAGGTTGATTCCGATGGAAAACAATATCTATGAACTGCAGTACGCCATGGACACCTTTTACTTTTTGGTCTGTGGTGCCCTGGTGATGTGGATGGCGGCAGGCTTTGCCATGTTGGAGGCAGGCCTGGTGCGCGCCAAGAACACCACCGAGATCCTGACCAAGAATGTGGCCCTGTTTGCCATCTCCTGCATCATGTACATGATCTTTGGCTACGCCATCATGTACGGCGGTGATCTGTTCCTGTCCGGCATAGCCTTGGACGGCGCAATCCAGGCCGATGCCCTGTCCGCTACGGTGTTGAAGGAGTCCGCCGAGACCGGCTTTGGCGGCGGCGCGGTCTATTCCAATGCGGCGGACTTCTTCTTTCAGGTGGTGTTCGTGGCCACCGCCATGTCTATTGTCTCGGGTGCCGTGGCCGAGCGCATGAAGCTCTGGGCCTTTCTGCTCTTCGCCGTGGTGATGACCGGCTTCATCTACCCCATGGAGGGCAACTGGACCTGGGGCGGTGGCTCGGTGTTCGGCCTCTATAGCCTGGGGGATGACCTGGGTTTCTCCGACTTCGCCGGCTCCGGCATAGTCCACATGGCGGGTGCCGCTGCCGCCCTGGCCGGGGTACTGCTGCTGGGGCCGCGCAAGGGCAAGTACGGTGCCCAGGGTCAGATCAACGCCATCCCTGGTGCCAATCTGCCCCTGGCCACCCTGGGCACCTTCATCCTCTGGATGGGCTGGTTCGGCTTCAACGGCGGCTCAGTGCTCAAGCTGGGTGACATCGCCAGCGCCAACTCGGTGGCCATGGTATTCCTCAACACCAACACTGCCGCCGCCGGTGGCCTGGTGGCCGCGCTGATTCTGGCCCGTTTGTTGTTTGGCAAGGCCGACCTGACCATGGCCCTGAACGGTGCCCTGGCCGGCCTGGTGGCCATCACCGCCGAGCCATCCACCCCCTCGGCCCTGGAGGCGACCCTGATCGGCATGGTCGGTGGTGTGATCGTGGTGTTCTCCATCCTGACCCTGGAGAAGCTGCGCATCGATGACCCGGTGGGTGCCATCTCAGTACACGGCGTGGTGGGCCTGTGGGGCTTGCTGGCGGTACCCCTGACCAAAGCCGACGCCAGTCTGGCAGGGCAGTTGGCAGGCGCGGCGACCATCTTCATCTGGGTGTTTGGCATATCCCTGCTGGCTTGGTTTGTCATCAAGCTGTTTATCGGGCTGCGGGTCAGCGAGGAAGAGGAGTACGAGGGCGTCGATCTGAGCGAATGTGGCATGGAGGCCTATCCCGAGTTCACCAACAAGTAGCCCGGCTCAAGCAGGCAACCAAGCGCAGGTTTCTCCTCCGGCAGCTGAAGGAACGGCGTTTAGATACCGTACAGGGACGTCCTTAGACCCGCAGTCATCGACCGACTGCGGGTTTTTTTGGCGCTGGTAGTTACGCAGGTGCCGAAGTCCCCCCTGCCCCCCTTTGTAAAGGGAGAAATTTGACGCCCTCTCCTTAGGGATGAGAGTGGGCAGGTGGTTACAAATCGGGTTCAGATCCCTTTGCCCTACCTGCGTCCCAGCTTGGCCGGGGGCGAGCGGTTGAGCTCATCGGCCTCAATCCTCCCAGCGGCCAAAGCCGGGAATGCTGACCTCATCCTCATCGAAGGAGCCCTGGTCGGCGCGGCTGTGGCAGGCCTGGCACTGGCTGAAGCTCAGAACCTTGGGGTTGTCCTTGACCATCTCTGCGCTGAGCTCGTGGTGTTTGCCGATGAAATACTGGGTGTCGGTGATGCGCATCATCGTCGGTTGCCCCTGGGTGGCGCGGGCCATGCGTTCGGCATACTCGGCGCTGGATTTTTCTGCGGAATGGCGTAGCAGATAGGCCTGTAATTGCAGGACGCTGACCTCGTCCAGCTCGGCGTTGTCGCCAAAATGATCGGCCAGGCCACCCATCACCCGCTGCCAGGCGCTGCCCGGCATCAGTCCGGGCGGGTAGGCCAGGTGGCAACTGCCGCATTCTTCCTGATAGCGGGCATGGTCGCTGTCCTTGAGGTAGGCGCTTTGACGGCCGTGTTTATCCCCCTCGCCAAACCAGCGTTGGATGATGCCGCCTTCGCGCTCCGAGTCGTCATCGGCGCTGAGCTGGCCGGCCAGTGTCAGGCTGAGGCCAAGGACCAGCAGGCTGGCAGTGCCGATCATCAGTGTGTTGTTCATTTTCATGGGTAATTTCTCTCTTAGCGGCTGTTGATGAAACTGATCAGATCACCCTTTTCCTGAGGGCTGCATTCCCGGCCGAAGGTCCATTTGCAGTTGCGCTTGAGCCACTTTTCCACCTTGGCCGACTCGGTCAGACGTTCGGCCAGCGCCGAGGGTGCCAGGGGCTCGATGGGCTTGCCGGTGGTGGCTTGCTTGCCCGGCTGGCGTAGGTCCTCGCCGTGGCAACTGCTGCATTTACGCTGACTATCACCCGCGGTGGTCCACAAGCGCCCGCCGGTATCGGCGCTGAACGGCCCGGCGGCACCCTGTTGTTGATAGCTCCGCAGCAGGGGCTGGATATCGGCAGCCTGGCAGGCAGCAGCCAGCAGGCTGGCGCAGAGACCGCCACAAATGGTCAGAGTGAGTGATGTTTTAGTCATGCAATTGCTCCTTTTTCAGGTCGGCCTTCAGGCCGGTTAACATGGATTTGATCAGGTTCTCCCGGTGCGCCAGGCTGCTGAACAGCACCCCGGCCAGGTGCAGGCCGATGAAGATCAGGCTTAGCTGGGCGAGAAACTCATGGGTCTCCTCCAGAAGATCGGCGGCGAGGGTGCCGCTGAACCAGCCAGCCATGGGTCCGGCAAAGTCGGTGCTGCCATAGAGGGCCATGCCGCTAAGGGCGGTCAGCCCCAGGGTCAACATCAGGGCGATGACCATGGCACCGCCGGCGGGGTTGTGGCCGAGGTAGCGCGGGCCCTTGCCCCGAAGGTTCTGTCGCAGATAACCGAGCACCGCCGAGGGTGGGCGGACAAAGTCGCCAAAGCGGGCATGGCGACTGCCGATAAAGCCCCAGAGCAGGCGAAACAACAGCAGGCTGGCGATAAAATAGCCGATCAGGCTATGCAGGTAATCCAGGTCGTTCTCGCCGCTGAGATAGGCGAGCACAAAGCTAACGGCCAGGCTCCAATGGAACAGGCGGACCGGCAGGTCCCAGACGCGGACTTGAGGGTGGGTTTTATTGGTCATGACATTCTCCAGGTGTAGGTGAACCTGGAGCTGACTTTAGGGGATCCAGCTGAAATCAAACTGAATGGGTGCCGTCTAGGAGCCTGTCGGATTTAGGATGCTCCTACTGCGCCGGTGGGAAGAACGGCCCAGAATTGTTTTAAACATTGGCCCCGATTTTTCGTTGCCTAGGCCAACTATGCGCCTCAAAATCGTGAAAATTTGTTCTCGTTCTCCCACCTTGCTCGCTACGGGCACCTAAACCCGACAGGCTCCTAGGGCTGTGCTGGCAGTGCTCAAGGGCAAGCCAAGACTTGGCAAAGCCGGGGTGCTGGTGGTTACCGGCGATACCAGGGTGGTGGCCGATGGCCGAGCCTTGCGCATTTCTCGTTCCCACGCGCCGCGTGGGAACGAGAATAAAACTCTGCGATCTCTGCGCTTCTTTGCGTCCTCTGCGTCCTATTTGCTCCATGCATCAGCGTCAAACTCAAACCTCATAGGCCAGATTCGGCCCCAGCCATTTTTCCATCGCCTCCTGCTCCATGACCTTGCGCTGGGCGTAGTCCGTGACCTGGTCCTTGCCTAGGGCACCGACAGCAAAATAGCGCGCTTGCGGGTGGCTGAAGTAGAGGCCGCTGACCGAGGCGGTGGGTAGCATGGCCTTGGATTCGGTCAGGCTCATGCCGATGCGCGCGTGCACATCCAGCAGTTGCCAGAGCAGGTCTTTTTCCGTGTGGTCCGGTGAGGCCGGGTAGCCCATGGCCGGGCGTATGCCCTGGTATTTCTCCTCGATCAGCTCGGCGTTGCTCAGGCCCTCATCGGCACCGTAGCCCCAGATCTCCCGCCGCACCTTGGCGTGGAGCCATTCCGCCAGGGCCTCGGCGAGGCGATCGGCCAGGGCCTTGAGCATGATGCTCTGGTAGTCGTCGTGCTCGGCCTCGAACTCGGCCAGCTTGGCATCTATGCCCAGCCCGGCGGTACAGGCGAAGGCGCCGATGTAATCGGCCTTGCCGCTGGCAGCCGGGGCGATGAAGTCCGCCAGACACTCGTTGTAGCGCCCCTCCGGCTGCTTGCCCTGCTTGCGCAGATTGTGCAGGCGCATCTGCTCCTGGCTGCGCGTCTCGTCCCTATAAACCAGGATGTCATCTCCCTCGGCCTGGGCCGGGAACAGGCCCACCACCGCCCTGGCCTGCAGCCAGCCTTCGCTGATGATCTGGTCCAGCATGGTCTGGGCATCGGCGAACAGCTTGCGCGCCTCCTCGCCCTTTTCCGCGTCATCCAGAATCTGCGGGTAGCGGCCCTTGAGCTGCCAGGCGTGGAAGAAGAAGGTCCAGTCGATGTAGTCGGCCAGCTCGGCGATGCCGACCTCGATCAGCTGCACGCCCAGCTGCCGGGGCACCGGCGGTTGGTAGCCGGCCCAGTCGATGGGCACCGGGTTGGCGCGGGCTTCGGCCAGGCTGGCCAGGTTCTTGGCCTCGTTGCGGCTGGCGCGGCGCAGGCGCACCTGCTCGTATTCCTCGCTGAGCTTGCCGAGATAGGCGGCCCTCAGAGTAATTGACAGCAGGTTGCTGGCCACGCCGACGGCCCGGGAGGCATCGGCCACGTAGATCACCGGGCCGCTGTAGGCCGGGGCGATCTTCACCGCCGTGTGCGCCAGGGAGGTGGTGGCACCGCCGATCATCAGCGGGATAGTAAAGCCCAGCCGCTGCATTTCTTTAGCCACATGCACCATCTCATCCAGCGAGGGGGTGATCAGCCCGGACAGGCCGATGATGTCCACCTGATGCTCGCGGGCGGCCTGGAGGATCTGCTCGGCGGGGATCATCACCCCCAAATCGATCACCTGATAGTTATTGCACTGCAGCACCACGCCAACGATGTTCTTGCCGATGTCGTGCACATCCCCCTTGACCGTGGCCATGAGGATCTTGCCCTGGGCCTTGGCATCGGCGCTCTTTTCCGCCTCCAGATAGGGTTGCAGATAGGCCACCGCCTTTTTCATCACCCGCGCCGACTTGACCACCTGGGGCAGGAACATCTTGCCCGCGCCGAATAGGTCGCCGACCACATTCATCCCATCCATCAGCGGACCTTCGATCACCTCCAGGGTCTTGCTCGCCTGCTGGCGGGCCTCCTCGGTATCGGTGTCGATGAATTCGGTGATGCCCTTGATCAGGGCGTGCTCCAGGCGCTTGGTCACCGGCCAGCTGCGCCATGCCAGGTCTTCCTTTTTCTCCGTGACGCTGCCGTCGCCCTTGTATTTGGGTGCCAGCTCGATCAGGCGCTCGGTGGCACTGATTTCATCCCCAGTGTGGCGATTGAGGATGACGTCCTCGACCGCATCACGCAGCTCGGCGGGGATCTCGTCATACACCGCCAGCTGGCCGGCGTTGACTATGCCCATGTCCAGCCCGGCCTGGATGGCGTGATAGAGGAACACGGCATGGATCGCCTCGCGCACCGGGTTGTTGCCACGGAAGCTGAAACTCACATTGGATACGCCGCCGGAAACCAGGGCATGCGGCAGGTTGTGCTTGATCCAGCGCGTCGCCTCGATGAAATCGACGCCGTAGTTGTTGTGCTCCTCGATGCCAGTGGCGACGGTGAGGATGTTGGGATCGAAGATGATGTCTTCGGCGGGGAAGCCGACCTGCTCGGTGAGGATGCGGTAGGCGCGGCCGCAAATCGCCTGGCGCCGGGCCAGATTGTCCGCCTGGCCCTGCTCATCGAAGGCCATGACGATGATCGCCGCACCGTATCGGCGGCACAGGTGCGCCCGTTCGATGAAGGCGGCCTCGCCCTCCTTCAGCGAGATGGAGTTGACTATGGGCTTGCCCTGCACGCACTTGAGCCCGGCCTCGATGATCTCCCACTTGGAGGAGTCGATCATGAAGGGTACCCGAGCGATGTCCGGCTCCGAGGCCATCAGATTCAAGAAGCGGCGCATCGCCTCGACGCCATCGAGCATGCCCTCGTCCATGTTGACATCGACGATCTGCGCTCCCTCCTCCACCTGGGTACGGCAGATATCCAGGGCCTGGTCGTACTCCTCGCTGAGGATCAGGCGCTTGAACTGGGCCGAGCCGGTGACATTGGCGCGCTCGCCGACGTTGACGAACAGACTCTCGGCACCGATGTTGAACGGCTCCTGGCCGGACAGGCGGCAGGCCGGCGGCAGCTGCGGGCGCTGGCGCGGCGGCTTGCCGGCGACGGCTGCGGCTATGGCGCGGATGTGCTCAGGCCCGGTGCCGCAACAGCCGCCGACGATGTTGATGAAGCCGGACTCGGCCCACTCGCCGATGTATGCGCCCATGCGCTCGGCATCCAGGTCGTACTCGCCGAACTCGTTGGGCAGACCGGCGTTGGGATAGACGCTGACGTAGCACTCGGCGATGCGTGACATTTCCTCGACATACTGGCGCAGCTGCTCTGGCCCCAGGGCGCAGTTCAGGCCCATGGACAGGGGCCTGGCGTGGCGCAGGCTGTTGTAGAAGGCCTCGGTGGTCTGGCCCGACAGAGTACGGCCGGAGGCGTCGGCGATGGTGCCGGAGATCATGATCGGCAGACGCTTGTTGCCGATAAGGCCATCTTGCTCAAACACCTGCTCGCAGGCGAAGATGGCGGCCTTGGCGTTGAGGGTATCGAAGATGGTCTCGATCAGCAGCAGGTCAACACCGCCGACAATCAGGCCGCGAATCGCCTCGCTGTAATCGGCCACCAGCTCGTCGAACTGGATGGCGCGGGCGCCGGGGTCGTTGACGTCCACCGACATGGAGGCGGTCTTCTGCGTCGGCCCCAGGCCACCGGCGACAAAGCGCGGCTTGTCCGGCGTGCTGTACTTGTCGGCGGCGGCGCGGCACAGTTGGGCGGCGGCACGGTTGATCTCGAAGGCATGCTTCTCCAGGCCAAAGCGCTCCAAGTCCTTCGCCGTGGCACCGAAGCTGTTGGTCTCGATGATATCCGCCCCGGCGTCCAGGTAGGCCTCATGGATGCCGCTGATGATCTGCGGCTGGGTCAGGCAGAGCAGGTCGTTCATGCCCTTGAGATTGCTCGGCCAATCGGCAAAGCGCTCACCGCGATAATCCGCCTCCGCCAGCTTGTGGCGCTGGATCATGGTGCCCATGGCACCGTCCAGGATCAGGATGCGTTCTTCAAGCAGGGTTTGAAAATCTGTGCTATGACTCTGAGACATTAGGATTTCTTTGTTCCAATTATGGCAGTATGATATAAAGCGGTGCGTAGTTGACCGCACAAACCACGGCAGCGGTGTTGCCAATGGGGAGAGTAAATGAGCGAGAGTAAATTATTTAATGCTCTGCGTGAAGAAGACCGACAAACGAGCAAGGGCAAAAAGGGCGGCGGCCCCCTGCGCTATGTGCTCATTGTCGGTATCGTCATCCTGCTGGGCTTCAATCTGCTGTTTGTCGATTTCGGTGAGGATGACGGGGGCCAACAGCCCCTGCCGGAGCCCCAGATCCAACCCATCACGCCGCCGCCGGGCCAGGATGCCCAGCCCGGTCAATTCACCCCGGATCTGGGCCGACAGCCGATCGAACAAGGCAGCGCGGATGAGGGCAACCAGGCCCGAGCGCTGATCGACGATGTGCGCAACCGGGGCAACACCGCCGACCCCGAGGCCCTGTTTGCCCAGGCCGGCACCTTTATTCAAGAGGGCAAGCTGGCGGATGCCTATCTGATCTACTTCTATCTGGCCAAGCAGGGCCATGGCCCGGCCACCCTGACGCTGGCGGAGATGGCCGACCCGGCCTACTACGACCCCAGGACCAGCTTCTACGAGGCACCAGACTTCGCCCAGGCGCACAAGTGGTATCTGCAGGCCATAATGCTGGGTGAAGACAGGGCCGAGGCCCAGCTGCGTGACCTCAAGCTGCGGGTCAAGGCCGCCGCCGCCAGCGGAGACGAAAAGGCCCGTCGCCTGCTGGTGGGCTGGTAAGACAATTGGGAAGGACATGATGATCAAACGAATTCTGACACCCCTCATCCTCCTCGCCGGTCTGCTGCTGGTCAGCCCCATGGGCCTGGCCGAGCCGGGCCAGAGGCCGCTGCTTATCGAGGGCAAGAAGACCCTCTACCAGCGCACCCTGGCCAAGCCCGGTGCCAACCTGGTGACCAGCCCCGGTAATCTGCTGGCCCAGCCCGTCAACCCCTTCAACATCTACTACGTCTATGCCCGCGAGCAGCACAATGGGGTTGACTGGGTACAGGTGGGGCTGGACAGTCACGGCAATACCCAGGGCTGGATCCAGCGTACGCAGCTGATCGACTGGAACCATGGCCTGACCATCGCCTTTCGCGACCCCAGCGGCCACGACCGGGTAATGCTGTTCCGCGACCCCGAGCAGCTGAGCCGACTGGCCGAGACCACCCCCGGCGACCCGGCCCCCTACGATTTTCTCTACAGCGCCGCCGAATCCGGCCAGCTACCGCCGGAAAGCCCGGTAGTGGCGATGCAGCCCAAGGGCTACGTGGATATACGCAACGACTTCTACCTGGTGCCCATCCGCGAATACCGCGACATCTTCATCGGCGCGGAAAAGGGCCGTATGCTGCGCGTCTCCACCGTGCCGCACAACAGCAACGAGGCCGGCACGGCCAGCCTGGGCGCGCCGGTGGACAGCGCCGTGCGCAGCGACACCGCCACCCCGGCAACGGCCTCTGATCGTATCGCCCTGGATACCGGCGTGGTATTCGTGGTGGACGCCTCCAAGTCCATGGACCCCTACATCACCCGCACCCGAGCTGCGGTACAGAAGATCTACGATGACATAGCGCGCAACGACCCGGATGGCGACGTGGCCTTTGGCCTGGTGGCCTATCGCGATGACACCAATGCCGTACCCGGACTGGGCTACCGCAGCAAGCTGTTCGCCGACCTGAAAAAGGGCCGTTCCGCCAGTGACTTCTTCGCCAGCGTGGCCGAGGTCAAGGCCACCCAGGTCTCAAGCCAAGACTTCCGCGAGGACGCCTACGCCGGCATCAAGCAGGCCATAGATCAGATCAGCTGGGGCAACTTTCAGGCCCGCTACATGATCCTGATCACCGACGCCGGTGCCCGCGAGGGCAGCGACCCCCTATCCGGCACCGGCATGAGCGCCCAGTCCCTGCGGCAGCTGGCGCGGGACAACAATATCGCCATCTTCGTCCTGCACCTGCTCACCGACAGCGCCGGGGCGGACCACGCCACCGCCCGGGAACAATACAAGACCCTGTCCTACGTACCCGGCATCGGCGACCTCTACTACGGCGTGCGTACCGGTGCCGTGGGTGAATTTGGCCGCGTGCTGGATACCCTGGGTGCCCAGCTGGTGGCGCAGATGAGCCAGAATGCCCCGCCCCCGGACGCCATGGCCAGTGCTGAAACCAGTGCTGAAGGCAGTAGCGAGGTGGCTCAACCCACGGCAAGCCCGGCAGCGGACAACCCCGAGCTGGCCGCCCTGCAGGCCAAGGTCAGCAAGCTGGGTTACGCCCTGCGCATGCAATATCTGGACACCCCGGAGAAGGGCGAGATCCCTGCCGTGTTCGATGCCTGGATCGTCGATCGTGACCTGAAACAGCCCGAACGCCGCGCCCTGGACGTGCGCGTACTGCTCACCCGCGACCAGCTCAGCGAGCTGTACCAGATGCTGCGCGAGGTGCTGGAGGCGGCGGAAGAGGGCATGCTCTCGCCACGCACCTTCCTCGACGACATCAAGACCCTGGCCGCCACCGCCAGCCGCGATCCCGAGCGCCTGGCCGGCTCCACCCGCTCCAGTGGCGGCGCGCGCAACCTGGCGGACCTGGGCTTCATCACCGAATACATCGAGGACCTGCCCTACACCGGCGACATCATGAATGTTACCCTCAGCGACTGGCGTAACTGGCCGGCCAAGAGGCAATTGACCTTTATCCAGCGGCTGGAGGAGAAGGTGCAGTATTATCGCGCCGTACACGACCATACCGACCTCTGGGTCTCCCTGGACCAGGGCCCGGTGGACGGAGACTCGGTGTTCCCGGTGCCCTTGGAAATGCTGCCTTGAACCTGAAAAGAGCAGTTGAATCGCAGATTTCACAGGGTTAGGCAGGTTTTTCAGTCTGTTTGCCAGGCACAATCCAGGTCGCCCAGCACGGCTGGCCTCCCACGCTGTGCTGGGCCAGACCCGGAAAGCAACCGCCTGAATCACTCTATGAATAGGCAATACTTAAATCTGCGATAATCGGCGTAATCCGCAGTTTATAGGTTGAAAATTCTCCGTGGTCTCTGTGACTCTGTGGCCAAATACTTTTTCGGGTCGATGTCGCCGAACCCCAATTCCCGCTTTTAGAAGGTAACCCCGTGGAAGCTGAAGACACCGCTCGCGCCAGTGAGAAGGTACTGATTTATCATTTGCGCGATGTGATCAAGAGCCGCGAGGACGAAGACGCGGCCTTTCAGCTGCGCGTGCCCAGCCTGCAGATCGCCCGGGGAGAAAAGATCGCCCTGATCGGCCACAGCGGCTGCGGCAAGAGTACCCTGTTGGACATGCTCGCCTTTATCCTGCAGCCCAGCGATGTGGGGGCCTTTCGTTTCCGTCCCGAGGCCAACGAAGAGCCCATCGATATCGCCAACTGCTGGCGCAAGGGGCAGCAGAACTTTCTGGGCAAGCTACGCAAGAACACCATGGGCTATGTGATGCAGACCGGCGGCCTGGTACCCTACCTGACGGTGCGCGACAATATGACCCTGTCGCGTCGGCTGATGGGCATGGGCGGCAACGACGCGGCGGTGGAGGAACTGGCCAATCACCTGGGCATTCGCCGCCAGCTGGACAAGTATCCGGGCAACCTGTCCACCGGCGAGCGCCAGCGGGTAGCCATAGGCCGCGCCCTGGCCCACCGCCCGCCCATTGTCATCGCCGATGAGCCCACCGCCTCGCTGGACCCCATTGCCGCCGAAAAGATCATGAACCTGTTTATCGAACTGGTGGATGAACTCAACATCACCGTCATCGTCGCCAGCCACGCCTGGCGGCATATCGAAAAGCTCGGCCTGCGCCAGCTCTCCCACCGTACCCAGCGCACCGCCGGGGGCACCATGACCGAAACCGTGGTGACCGGCTGATGGGACACCTGACCGAGTCTGTCCGCCTCTCCAGCAAGGACTATTTCCGCGAGTGGCGCATCTCCGGGGCCTATATCATCGCCCTGGCGGCGGTGCTGGGCCCGATGATGGTGCTGTTCGGCCTCAAGTTCGGCGTGGTCGGCGGCATGATCGAAGACCTGGTCAAAGACCCACGCAACCGCGAGATCACCCTGCTCGGCAATGGCCGCTTTGGCCCGGACTGGTTCATCCAGATGCGCCAGCGCAGCGATATCGCCTTTCTGGTGCCGCGCACCCGGCGCATCGCCGCCAGCATGGAGATGACCACCCCAGGCTCGGGCCGGATCAGCTCCATAGAACTGATCCCCTCGGCCCCCGCCGACCCCCTGCTGGAGGGGGTCGGCGAGGTCAGGGGGCTGAATCGCATCATCCTCTCCAAACAGGCCGCCCAGCGCCTGCAGGTGGAGGCCGGTGATCGGCTCAGCGGCAGCGTATCGCGCCGTTTTCAAGGCCAGGCCGAACGCCAGGAGCTGGAGCTGATCGTCGCCGCCGTGGCCCCGGCGGTGGCCTTCAACCGCGAGGGGGCCTTTGTCTCGGTCGAATTGCTCGAAGCGGTGGAGGACTTCCGCGATGGCCGCCGGGTCCCGGCGCTGGGCTGGGGCGGGCTGGAGGACCAGTCCCCGCGCAGCTATCCGGGCTTTCGTCTCTACGCCGCCGACATCCGCGATGTGGCCGGGCTGAGCCAGGCCTTCATGGCCCAGGGTATGCAGGTGCGCACCCGCGCCGACGACATCGAGGTGGTGCAGGACATGGACCGCAACCTGACGGTGCTGTTCTGGGCCATCGCCATCATCGGCCTGGCCGGCTTCTCCCTCTCGCTGGGGGCCAGCCTGCTGGCCAACGTGGACCGCAAACGCAAGGAGCTGAGCGTATTGCGTCTGGTGGGCCTGAGCACCGGCGATATCGTGCTGTTTCCCATGCTGCAAGCGCTGTACACCGCCATCATCGGCTGGATGATGGCCACCGGCATCTTCTACGGCGTGTCCCATGCCATCAACGTGCTGTTCGCCGACCAACTGCAGGGCGGCCAGAGCCTGTGCCGCCTGCTGCCCGAGCACCTGCTCATCGCCCTCGCTCTGACCACCGGCTGCGCCATCATGGCCGCCTTCCTCGGCGGCGTGCGCGCCTCGCGCATCGAACCCTCGGAGGGGCTGCGGGATCTTTAAACCGGTCAGCTGTCAGCCGTCAGCGGCCAGCTTTCTCGTTCCCACGCTCGGCGTGGGAATGCCGACGTTCCCCTCGCCCAATCAAATAGCTATCGGATTCTGCTCTATACTTTCCGGCATGGCAGGCGCAGCTTATACAGAGGCAAAATCAGGTGGGCGGCATGGAGGCTGGTACAAAGATCAATTAGGGCTTGGGCAGAATCAGCTTAGAAAAGGCATAAAGTCGTTGGCTGGGCAGATTGAGAAACACGAGAAATGGATTGCCAATCCAAGCGCTAAAGTCACAGATTGGCTAGATCGGGACCATAGGTACAAGGCAGGTCTGATAAGAAAATGGGAATCTGACGTTTCCAGACAGAGAGAGCAACTGGACATTTTGCAGGGCATCCTAGAGGAAAAAACCAATGGCAGAATATAACCCGTACAAAGCTGCGCTTATTGCGCTAGTTGAGTTGCTTAAAGAGCAGGGGCTTGAGAGTGCAGGACGCATTGAAGGCTTGAACGCTTATCAAGCCCTGGAGGAAGTGCTGTCCCAGGCTGAAATATGCGGCATCCCGCTGGAAGAGATCGGCATGGACGGATTCGACATTGATTCTCTGATAAACCCAAACAAGAAAGCCGCCTAACGCTCATGGGGCGGGCAGCATCACCCCAGAACATGAAACTTCTCCTAATCGATGGGACGCAGAGAAGAATGATGAAGAAGTAGCCCGGATGGAGTGAAACGGTCCCTATCGGCATCCTGCCTCTCGGGACACTTGCACATCCTTGTGCAGCGGAATCCGGGGTTGCCGTTAGACATGGCTACCCCGTTGCACCTCCGAGCCAGCGCTCGAAGCTCCCAGATTGACAGGCGGCAATGTTGTTTCACAGTAAGCTTCACATCCACCCGAACTGCAATCAGCTTGTAAACCTATATTCCTCAATTAAGCCACAGAGACACAGAGATCACAGAGTTGATTCAATGAGTTACCTATCAGACCGGGCTCACCTAGAAGGTGTTGAGTGTTCGCTTTCCAACACATTGATTTTTCTCTGTGTACTCTGTGGCTCTGTGGCCAAATGCTCTTTTTAGGGTAAAGCACAGCCGTATCTCAGCCGTTCCGTGTCTCCGCAGCGCGGAGGGCCTGCATTCCCACGCAGCGCGTGGAACCGAGAAAAAACCCTTTTAACTCTTTGCGGCCTTTGCGATCCGGTTTTTGCTTTCGGATTCGGCGCTTCAGCTTCCGCGACCGGCTGGTAGATGGCGCTGCGCCTGCTGCAACAGCTCAGCCAGGCGCTGTTGTTCCGCTTCGGCCAATCCAACCAGGCCGTAGCGCTGGCGGTAGTGCAGGCGCAGGGGCTCGTGCAGGACCTCGATCAGGGGGCCAAGCCCAGGTTCCTGGCGCAAACGCCCCAGCCAGCGGCCGTAGGTCTCCCAGGGCTGGCGCGGGTAGCCTGCCGCGTCCAACTGGCGCTCGATCTGCGCCCAGGGTCCGCTGGCCTGGGGTTGTCCACCCCCCTTGCCTGGCTGCACATAGGCCCGACCCAGCCTGAGCCTGTAGGCCAGGGCCAGGAACAACAGCCCGAGCAGGCCCCACAGCCAGGGGTTCTGCCCCTGCCCCCTGGGCTGTTCCTGCCACAGGCCGAGGCGATAGCGCAGCTCGGAAAGGGCATCCAGCAGGGGCCGCCAGAAGGGGCGGGCATCGGCCTCCTGCCCGGCCCAGATCGCCGGGGTGGTGTCCAGATTCCACCAACGGCCCCGATGCCAGTAGAGGGTCCAGGCGTGGCCGTGGCTGTGGCGCACCAGATAATGGCCCGACCCGTCTTGCTCCTGCACCGAGTAACCCACCGCATAGCGGGCCGGGATACCGGCCTGGCGCAGCAGCAGGACGCTGGCACTGGCGAAGTATTCGCAGTGCCCCTGTTTTAGCTGGCGCAGAAAATGGCCGATGGCGGTCTGCCCGGCCACCCGGCCTGGCAGCTTGAGGCTATAGCGAAAATTCTGCCGGAAATAGGCCGCCAACCGCTCGATGCGTCCGCTCGGCGGCAGATCGGCCAGGCCCAGCCGCTCTACCAGGCCAGCCAGCAGGGGCTGCTCGGCCGGGGGTACGCGCAGATCGGCCTCGCCCGGTGGGGCATCGGTGGTCTCACCCTGATCCCGGTAGCTGAGGCGATAGCGCAGCCAGCGCGGGCCATCACGGGTCCGTATTGCCCCCAGGGGGTGGCGCTCCAGGCCAGCCACCGGTAGCCAGTCCAGCCGCCAGGTGCCCAGCGGCAGGGGCAGGATGCTCTGCTCGGCGGCGCGGCGGCCGCCGATCCACAGCTGGCGGTCGGCCGAACTATCGCCCGCGCCCCACTGCCAGCTCTGCGGGCCGCTGGCAGTCAGGGGGGCAAAGCCCTGCTGCCGGGTCAGCCAGATGCCATCCACATAACGGTCATAGCTGGCGCTGCGCAGCAGCAGGGGTCGGCGCAGGGGCGGCTCGGCCTCTATTCGATAGAGGATACGATCGGACAGCTGCAGCCGACCCAAATCGCCTAGGGCGGTGGTGCTGCGAAAGGGGTCGCTGTCGCTGGCAAACCAGCCGCTGAGTAGCTCCACCGCCAGCTCGCCCAGCCTGCCCTGCACCTCGCGCAGACCGGCCTGGGTGAGCAGCCCCGCCGCCAGGGCCAGGCTCATCAGCAGCACCCAGGGGGCCAGCGGCCTGCGCGGCCTCTGCCACCAGAGCAGCCAGGCGATGACCAGAAACAAGCCGAGGAAATACAGCTGGGGCTGCTGGCTGTCCTGGCCGGCGGCCAGCAGCACCGCCGCCAGATAGATGGGCACCAGGTCGATGGTCCGGTCGGCGGCCGGGTCGCGGCTGCGTCGTTGGGAATAGAACAGGGCACGGCGGGTGATGCCGCTACGGCCACTCAACAGCTGGGCCAGCAACAGCGGCAGCAGCACCAGCGGCGACCAGTGCAGCAGGGCAAACAGCCCCAGCGCCAAGGGGCCATGGCTGAGGTGAAACAGCACCAGCGCCAGCATCGCCAAGGCGGTGAGATCGGCCAGGCGCAACAGGCTGGTATCGCCCAAGGCCCAGCGCCTGGGGGTGCGCTGCGCCCATTCCAGCAGCAGGGCAAGCAGCCCGCCCAGCAGCCAGCGGCCGGACTGCCAGCCCCACAACAGCAGGGGCAGGCCGAACAGCAGCGGCGCTGGCTTGGGTCTGAGGTCGGCCAAGTTAGGGTCTCCCCTGAGTGGCTGTATTCAAACGGCCCAAATCTTCCGCCAGATGATGTGGCCGAATCCAGTGCAGGCGCAGCCCGGCTGGGGGCGGCCGGGCCTGATCCTGGGCCGGGTCCGGCTGTGCCTGAGCCATCACCAGCACCTCCAGGGGCAGGCCGCTGGCCTGGAGGCCGGCCACCAGGGCCTGACGGGGTTCATCCCAGGCCAGCAGCAGCAAGACCAGGGCGCTGAGGCGATCCCGCTGGGCCAGCAATTGGCCCTGCAGCAGGCCCAAATCACCCGTCTCACTGGCCTGGACCGAGGCCAGCAGCTCCAGCAACTGGGCGCTGCCGGCCAGGCCCCGACCGGCGGTGAGCGGCTCGCCCTGAGCGCTGAAAAAGATCAGATCGAGCAGGCTGTCGCGGCCCTGCATGGCCTCGCAGAGGGATGCGGCGACGCTCAGCGACGCCTCAAAGCGGGGGTCGCCCGGCCAGCTGAGGTTGTCCAGCAGCAAGGCCTGGCGGTTGAAGTATTCGTCCTGGAACTCACGCACCTGGGGCTTGCCGGAACGGGCCCAGCTGGGCCAATGGATGGCTCGGGGCGAATCCCCCGGCCGGTAGTCACGCAGGCCGATGAACTCCTGGGAGTCGCCCACCTTGGCCGCCAGGCCCCAGCCGCCCGGTTGAAAACAACGCCGCCCGGGCAGGGCCAGGGGGGCCAGGGGATAGCGCCTGGGCAGCACCAGCAGGCTGGCCGGGGCCGGAAAGAAAACCCGGCTGCGAAACAGGCCCAGGGGGTCGGGCCGGGTCAGCACCAGGCCGCTCAGGCACAGGCGGCCACGGCGGCGGGGCCGCAGGCACAGGTTCAGACGCAATTGGCCCTGCTCCAGCGGCCCGCGCAGGGGCACGGCCTCAGGCCAGTCGGCCCAGCGGTTGGCGCGGTGCAGCCGTCGCCAACGCGGATAGCCCATGAGCCGGTCAAAGGCGCTGTCGCTGGCCGATTCGGCATCGGGTCGGCGAAACTGGGCCAGGCTGGGACGGGGGTCGGGCAGTTGTTCTTCGATAAAACAGCCCCGCAGCCAGCGCCGTTGCTCAGACCTGATCAGCAGGGGGTAGCTCAGGGGCTGGTCCAGGGTGGCGTAGCGCGGCAGCCTGCGTTGCAGCCCAAGGCGCAGGCGTAACCGGCGCTGCATGAGCAGGGCGCTGAGGCTGGAAAACAGCAAAAGCCCCAGGCCCAGGGCAAAGGCCTGATGCAACAGGTTCATGCGCGTATCCACGCCGAACACGCCGGCGGCCAGGGTAAAGCCCATGACCAGACGCCCCAGCGCGGTCGGCCGGGTGTGCATGAAACCCTGCCAGCGATCGAGCAGGCACAGGCTGCGGTAGATGAATGGTTTGAGCATGGGGCTTCAAGGACCAAGCCCTGCAATGGCCTCTGGCAAGAAAAGGGATTTGGCCGCAGAGCCACAGAGCGCACAGAGAAAAATCCTTACTACATTAACCACTTGCTCCACCCCAAGCGGGTCATTTATTAGCGCCCCAATTAGGGTAGGCCCAGTGGGAGCGGCCTTGCCTGCGATTCAAAAAACGCCCGAAGGCTCATTCCTTCAAACTTCACCCTTCAAATTTCTCACTTTTTACCTGATTAGCCACCAATCTCAGCCCATCGAATAGGGCGGCCCGTGGCCGCCGCGCAACCACTAGGGGCAGGCTTCATAGCTGTGGCTTGGCGGCGGGCGCGGCCCGCCCTATGCCGCTGCCTGAAGACAGAGGACGGAAGACAGAATTTTGTGTCGCTTCGCGACAGATGAATTAAGCCTGGTACGAAACACATCTGTCCTCTGACCTCTGTCATCTGACCTCTGTCATCTGCCCCCCGTCTTCTGACCTCTGACCTCTGTCTTCTGTCATCTGTCCTTCGCAGCCGGTGTCGCAATCGGCGCAATCCTGTTTGGCACTCAGTTCGCGGGCCTTGTTGACCCCCTTTTTCACCCATTCGGCACCGTCCTGGGCGGCATACTGCACCCCTTTGAGGCTGTAGCCGCCGAAGGCGCTGACCGGGGCCAGGCCGTATTTGATGGCATTGAGCAGGCCGCTGCCGAGTTCCTCCACCGGGATGGCGATCTGCTCTGCTGGCTGCTCTGCACTATCAGGCAAATGGCGACCGACGTGGCGCTGCCAGAGGTCGCTGGCCATGCCCAGGGGGTTCTTCCAGGGGTTGCTGGTCTCTTCGTTCATTGGCTTCTCCAAAGGGGTTGATAGGAAAATCTGGGGGCTTGCGCGGCCAGCGGTCGGTTGCGCCTGGGCCCGGGATTTGCCGCCTCTGCCCAGGGGCTAAGGCAGCAGCTTATGGCAGGCCAGGCAGGGCCCGCGATCACCGTGGGGCGAGCGATTCTTGTCCACGTCCGCCGCCTTTATCCGCGGCGGCGGCAGGGTGATCAGGTCCGGGTCGGGCATGGTGAAGCGGCCATCTCCCAGGCTGTGGCACTTGGTGCAGGGGCCACGGTCCGGGTGCGGCCTGGGCTCGCCGGGCAGGATCATGGGGGCCGATTCCATCTGCGCAAAGCCCAGCTCACCCTGGGCGCGCAGTACGAACACCATCTGGTTCATGATGTAGCGGTCGCCGTTCTGGGCGTCGGATTTGCGCAGTATCTTGATCGGCGCATGGTTGCGCAGGCGCATACGATAGGACTCCCGCTTGAAGCCTTCCAGGTCGGTCACCGGGTTGCCGTCGATGGCGACGATGACATCGCCGCCGAGCATCCCGGAGAGGGCGGCGTTGAGGGTCACCTCGTTGATGATGACGCCGCGCAGGCCCATGGGGTATCTGAGCTTTTGCCGCAGTTCGGCATCCAGCAGCATCACGTCCATGCCCTGCCAGTGGCCCTCGTACAGGGCAATGTCCCGCGCCATGAAGATGCCCGAGTTGGGCGGAGCGATGTTCTCAACCTGGCTGCCCCGATGGCCGACCAGGCCGTTCATGGAGGGCCTGGCGGGGGTGGCATTTTCCGCTTCACCGGGGTTGGCGCTCGGCCCGCCGCCGAGCAGGGCAAGGGCCAGGCCGACCAGGCATGGGGTGGCTCGGGCATTCATTGGTTGAAGAACATGGCCAGGGCGATGAACAGCATGACCAGGGCGAACAGAGAGCGTTTCAGCCGTGGATCCAGGTTCTGCAAGAACTTGGCCCCCAGCAGGGCACCGGCGAAGATGGCCGGGATCAGCACCATGGCCAGGGTCAGCGGGGTCTGCCAGGCAAAGGCCCCGACCAGGCTGCCGTAGAAGAAGGACACCAGGGCGGCGGTGAAGGAGGCAACGATCACCATGACCACCGTATTGGCCAGGGCGTTGGCCGAGGCGATACCGGCCAGGCGGCGCTGGTAGAAGGCCTCGGTCACCCCGCCGCCTATGCCCAGGATGCCAGTCAGCAGGCCCACCGGGGTACCCATGGTGATGTTTTCCAGCAGCAGTTTGTTCGGGTCTGGGCGGCGCTCGGCCTGCAGGCCTACCCGTTCCACAAACTGGCTGATTTCTTCATCCCTGTTGGATGGGGCGGCCTCTACCACCGGGGCCAGGGGGGCGGGCCTGGGACCGAATACCTCATACAGGGCGATGGCCGCCATGGCCAGGGCATAGAGGCCCAGCAGGTAGCCCACCAGGTGGTCGTGCAGGTTGTGGCCGATGAAGAAGCCGAGGATCACGCCGAAGATGATCCAGGGGATCAGCCCCAGCACCCGACCACGCATCACCAGGCCCTTGTTGAACAGATGCCGCGCCTGGATGCCGTAGGTGACCAGGTTGGTGAGGTAGATCACCGGCCGGATCAGGTAGAGGCCATAGCCGAACAGCAGCATCATGGCGGTGACCACCAGGATGCTGCCACCCATGGGCATCAGGGAGCCGAGCAGGCCACCAAGCACGCCCAGAATGGCCAGGCCGAACATGGCATCCAGCTTGAAGCTGCCCAGGCTGAAACCGGTATCGTGCTCCAGATCGGACAGGGTGACCTTGTCACCGGCCTTGCCGATGTGGTCTATGGGCGGGCCCTGGGGCAGGCTGCCAGGGACTGTGGCTATACTCATGCCCTGCGCCGCCGACGGGGCCTGCGGCGCTGGTTGGGCCGGGCTGAATTGCTGGTGGGCGCTGCCCCACCAGGCGGCCGCCAGGCCCAGCCCGGATGACCTGGCCTGGCCCTGGACTGGCTTTGGGCTGGGCGGATCGAAGCTGACCACATCCTGGAAGTGGGAGCGGATGACATGAGCCGGCACCGTATAACCGGCCACCCCGCCATTGTTGGGCTGGTTGACCACTATGTTGATGCCCACCAGCTCGGCCTTGTCGTTGACCATGGGGCCGCCGCCCTGGGCTGGGGTGAAGGGCAGGTCCGTCTCGATCAGGTGGGTAAGCTGGCTGTTGCCCAGGTTCAGGGTCAGGCCGCGCCGCGCCATGGGGCCGGATTTGGCGATGATGGCTCCATTCAGGGTCTTGCCAAAGGCGGTCAGACGCGCCCCCGGCCTGAGCTGCTGGGTATCGGCCAGTTTCAGGTACCGGAATTTGTCGTTGGTGACCATCTTCAGCAGGGCCAGATCGTGCTGCCTGTGGGTCTTGATCAGCCGGGCCTCGTACTTCAGCGGCCCCTGGGAGCTGAACACCACCACGGCGATATCCCGCACCTGCTGCACCGAGTGGGCGGTGGTGAGGATGTAGCCCTCGGCATGGACTATGGCCCCGGAGGCCAGGGAGCGGCCCTGGGGGGCATTGTCGATGACGGTGACCACGGCATTGGCCACCAGACCCTGCTGACCCATGCCGGGCATCCCGGTGGCCACATTGACCATGCCCGCCATGCCGCCATCCACCGCGTTGATGGAGTAGTCGTGCAGGTCGTAGGACTCCAGGTAATGGGTGAGGATGTAAAAGGCCCAGAGGAAGGTGAAGGCAATCAGCAGCCCAAACACCACCGCCACCGGCTTCCAGCGTCTTTCGCAAAAGACGATGCTGTTGGGGGCTAGGGGATGATCCTTATGCATGGCTAGGGCTCATTGGCGTGGTCACGGGTACGGCTGGCGACAAGTCTCTGGTGAGCGTTACCGGCTGGATCTTGTTCTGGCCGGGAGGATAAGGCAAGAGCAAAAACCCAGATGCAAGATCCGGGCTTTGGGGTATTCACAGCTCCCAGGCCTCCCTGATTCAGCCAGGGTCCGAGCCAGGGACGCAAGGCCGTTGATCAATCAGCCAGGGCGCTGTCGATCTCGTCCATGTCGCGCTTGCTGAGCTGGGCATCGACCGCCTCCATGCCCCGATCCCAGGCGTACTTGGCACCGGCCGCAACCACCACCGCAGTGCCCAGGCTGAGGGCCAGGCTACTGCCCACGGCACCTGCCGCCACGGCGCTGACGACGGTGGCCAGACCGGCACCGGCGGTCTCCTTGGAGGTGTTGATCACCGCGTCCTTGGTACTGACCAGGCCGTCCTGATTGTCCTTGTAATTCTTTGCCGCCGCCGCAGCGCCGCCAACGATGGCACCAAACACGCCGATGCCGCTGGTCGATTGGGTCAGATATGCTGCCAGATTCATGGGTACAACCTCTATGCTAAATAAACTAAATTATGACTAAGCGTCCATTGCCTTTTCCAGCCCCGATGCGGGGCTGGTTCTGTGGCTTGATGCCACAGTTGTTTAAGGTCGGGCGCGATGGATTTGCCGGGCAGTATCTTTCGGAAGCCAAGCAGCTGTCAAATCGGCTTGATCCCGAGGCCGGATCCCGAGGCGGGTTGCCAAGTCTGGAGCCGGTGCTCGCGCCTTATTGCAAATAATTCGCAAAAACTGTTGACAGGGAAAAGTGACCTGACTAAGCTAAATGCGAAACGTTACTATTACCAAGCTAAGAGGTCTGCATCATGTCCCATTACCGCTGGATGAAACGCCGTCACCGCAACCATCGCCTGTCCTCCGTATTGGCGGCCTCACCGCTGGGCGCAGGGGCTGCGGTCAAGGGTGGCATGCTCGCCAAGGGTGCCCTGTTGGCCAAGCTGGGCGTGGGACTGGCCAGCTTCATGCCGGGCCTGGTGGTGGTGGCCGGCGGCGTGGCCCTGCACCAGAGCCTGGTACAGCGCGACCGCCCACTACGCAGCCTCTGATTGCAGCGAGTCTCGCGGCCCTCTACCTTTTCCCTGGGTAGAGGCCTGCGGCTTGCGCTTTCTCATGGCGCTCAGGCCCGTCCCTGGCGCAGAATGCTGCCTGGTTTCATTCAATCTGGATGCCCCGCATCCGGAGGTTTTTCCCTGCCCGTTGTTCCTGCCCGTTAAATTCTCTGCTACTATCCGAACCCATTAGCCCTGATTGCGTATTCCCCCTATCTGGCCGCCAACCCAAGGCCGAGGGAACCGCGCGGCGGGTTTCGGATTTTAACTCAACGTGGAGAAGCTTATGGCCGCAGAAATCGTAATGGCGCAGGTCGATGGCGCATCTCAGGTAACCCAGCTGCTCAGTGCCACCGGCAGCAAGACATTCACCCTGGGCAAGGTAAGCACGGTGGCCGGGGCGGGCAATCAGACCCTGCTCACCCTGACCCCTTCCGCTGGTGGATCGGCGGTAATGGTCAAGCTGGAAGGGGCGCGCCAGGCGGCGGAGCTGTCTGCCCTGGCGGGCAAGACCGTGGCCATCGGCAAGCCCTCCATGATGGCCGGTGGCGCTGCGGCCAACAACTGGCTGATCTTCAAGCCCGTGGGTGCCGGAGCCGCCAAGGCAGCGGCCGGTTCCACCACATTGCTCAAGCTTGAGGGTGCCCGCCAGGGGATGCAGGCGGCCAGTCTCAGCGGGCAGAAGTTCACCGTGGTACAGCCAATGATGGCGGGCAAGACCGCCGCAGGATCCACCCTCTATCTGCAACCCGCCGCCGGTGGCGACATGGTGGCGCTGAAGATGGCCAACGGCACGGCGGCCAGCAACCTGGTGGGCAAGAGCGTGGTGGTGGGCAAGGCCCCGGTGATCGCCGGTGGCAATACCAGCACCTGGCTGGCGCTCAAACCCGCCGCCGCGACCGGGGCCAAGACCGCAGGCGCTGCCACGGCCAAATCCGCCGCTGCCGCCAGCACGGCCCCGGCGGCCCTCAAGATGCAGACCGTGGCCATGACCACGACCACCCCGGCCGCCGCCGCAGCGGGCAAAACCGCAGCGGCCGGTACTGCGGCCAAGTCGGTGGCCACCGGCGGTACCATCTGGAAGGGAACCGGCCTGAGCCTGGGGCTGGGCATGGGCCTGGGCGTCTGGGGCCCGGTGATCCTGGCCGGCGTTGGTGCCAGCGCCGCCTACGGCTACTGGCGCAGCCGCCGCAACAGCGGCAGCGAAGAGGTGGCCGTATAGGCCAGACCGGGTTTAGCACAGCCACGCAAGATCCAGGGGCGACCGTTAGGTCGCCCTTTTTTTTGCGTACCTTGGCAACCTTTCTTGCATCCGACAGATCCCTAGAATATCCCACCCATGAACTGGTCCGAGATCAACTGGAGGCCCCTGCTCTGGCTTTTGCTGCTGCTGGTGGTGGTCAAATTTATTGGCCTGTGCCGTGCCGTGCCCGTGTTTCAGGAGATCAACCAGCAGATTGACCGCAGCGCCGATGGTGCCCCCCAGGCCCCAGAACCCGCTCCCCTGCGGCAACGCCCCTGAATTGCCCCCCTGAATCCTCCCCTGAGGCCCGACTCAGCCAATGCTGTAGGCCCGCCCCAGGTCCACCGGCTCTTCCTTGTCCGGGCGGAATACCATCAGGTGCGGCATATCCACCCGGAAGCAGAATTTCTTGCCCAGGGCCAGGTCGATCTGGCTGGGGGCGGTGACCGGGATCACCGAGCCCTCCTCCAGCAGCAATCGATAGTCGATATACCCGCCCAGAAAGCGCTTGCTGGTGATGGTGGCGCACCTCAGGCCGCGCTTTTCAAAGCGCACATGCTCTGGCCGCAGCAGGAACTCGATCGGCCTGCCGGTACGAATCCAGTCGTTGTCCTGGCTGAACCTCAGGCCGCCCAATTCTGAACTCAGGCTGTTGTCCGGCTGGACGAAACCCTGCAGAAACACGCCGTTACCCGTTGCCCGGGCCACATCCCGCTGAGCCGGACAGTGATACAGCCGCTCCGGGCTATCCCATTGCAGCAGGCGCTCGTCGTCGCACACCCCCAGGCGCTGGGCCAGGGCCATACCGGCGCGGACATTGGCGGTGGTGATCAGGCAGGTCAGCCGCCGCGCCTGGAGGATCTGCTCGATCTCATCCACCAGCGCCATCTGCTCGCCCTCGGGGTAAGGCGCGAAGGGCTCCTGCCACAGCAGCAGTTGCGGCTGGGCCACCAGGGCCCGCGCCAGCGCGGTGCGTTGCCGCTCCTCGGCAGGCAGGTGGTCAGCCAGCAGATCGGCGGCATGGAGCAGGTCCACCTCGTCCAGCAGTTGATCCAGCTGTTCCTGGCGCTGGCGCTTGTTCAGCCCACGCATGACCAGCTGGATGTTCTGCGCCACGCTCAAATGGGGCACCAGGGCCCCATCGGCCGGCACCAGGCGACAATTACGCCCCACGCTGGAGATACCCGTCCCGCCACCGGCAATCGGATCCCCGGCGAGCACTATCCTGCCCGCATCCAGGCCGACCTGGCCCTGGATGGCGCGCAACAGGGTGTCGGCAATGGGCCGCCCCAGGGCCAGGATGACCCCGATCTCGCCCTCCTTCAGGCGCAGGGAAAGGGGTTTGCGGATGGGCCATTCGGCATCCGAGCAGCGGATATTTTCGACTTTGAGCAGATCGGCCATGTTACAGACTCACTTTAATTATCCTGACCCGGCGAAGCCGGAACTCGACAGGACGCAGAGGACGCAAAGAAGCGCGGAGGGCGCAGAGTGGTAAAGGTATTCCTGATTGCCCCTGTATCTCGGCCTTATCTCGGCTTGGCTGGCCGTGCACATCCTGGGCTGGGAGGCCGACTTTGTCGTGCGGCATAGGGCGGGCCGCGCCCGCCGCCAAGCCACAGCCATGATGCCTGCCCCTAGTGGTTGCTCGGCGGCCACGGGCCGCCCTATTCCATTGGCTGAGATTTGTGGGTAATCAGGTCTCTGTATGCCTGGCTCTGTCTCCCTGCCTCGCCCGCTGCCCGTCCAAGGGCATGGGGATGGCGGTAGAACTGGCGCTGGTGCAGCACCACCAGGGGTAGGCCGAGCAGCCCCGGCAGCAGCAACAGCAGGGCCGGCAGGGCCACCTGGGCAGGCTGCTGCAATGCCGCCGGGTAAAAACTCAGGGCCAGGGTCTGCCAGTCCTCGGGCAGCAGCAGATAGCTCAGCTGTAGCTCGCGCAGGCCAAGCAAAAAGACCAACAGCAGCCCCGGCAGCCAGCGGCGCAATAGATAGGGGCGAAACGGCAACAGGCCGCGCCACAGGGGCAGGGCGCAGGCCCGGCTCAGGGCATAGGCCTGGCTGCGGATGTACCACAGGGCCGGTTGCTGGGTCATCGCCAGGGTCAGGCCCGGCCCCAGGCCGATCAGCCAGGCGGCCAACGCCAGCGCCCCCAACCCCATGCCGGGCAGGGCGGGCAGCGCTTGTAGCAGGGCGGCCAGCAGCAGGCCGGGCACCAGCACGGGTCCGTGGCGCAGCAGTTCGGCCAGCACCCCGCCTGATGCTGCCCCAGGGCGCAGGCCAAGCAGCCGACCGAGCAGGCCGAAACCCAGCGCCAGGCCCGCCAGGATCAGGCTGTGCGACAAGCTGGCCGGGTCGAGCCGGGCCGCCCCCAGATGATCCAGATGGCTGAGGGCGGTCCACAGGGGGAGCATGATGGCGATGGCGACAGGGAAGAGTCCCAACCCCCAGAGCGCCAGCAATGCCCCGCTGCGGGAAGGCAAGCCGCCGCGCAGGGGATGCAGCCGCTGCGGCGGCGGGGCCGGGCCGCGCAGATGCCGCAGCAGCCAGGTCAGGGCCAGGCCCAGCAGCAGCAACAGGCCCAGATGGGGCAGGATCGGCCCCAGGCGGCCATGCCGCACCCAAAGCTGTACCGCCTGGGCGCTGAGGCTGTCCAGCCGCAGCAGGCGCTGGCTGGGGTAGTCGCTGAGCACCAGCAGCAGCACCAACAGCAGACCGGCAAACAGGGGATAGCGGGCCAGGGGCAGGCTGATGCGGCGCAGGTAGTCGGTCAGACTCAGATCGGTCATGCCCAGCACCTCGGTCATGGCCGGGCCCTGCTGGCGGGCTGCCAGCAGCAGGGGCAGATAGATCAGCGGGTAGAGGGTCAGGGCATAGACCAGAATGGCCTTGATCAGGGCCATGCCAGCGCCGCCGGGCAGGACATCGAGCAGGGGCTCGGCCGGGGCCAGGGGTGCCAGCTGCAACTCCAGCGCCCAGGCCAGCACCACCGGCGGCATCGCCAGCGGCAGCAAGGGCAGATGCTGCAACCAGCCCTTGCCGGCAAGACCCTGCATCAGCGCCAGCCAGGCCAGCGCGGCACCCAGCACTAAGGCACCCAGCCCGGCTCCCAACAGCAGCAACAGGCTGTTGATCAAGGCGGTGAACAGGTCACTGTGACTGGACAGGGTAGAAAACATAGATCAGCAGGGTGATGAAACGCCCAGGCATCTTAGCATCTAACGGACATGGAGCGGACGGCACCAACCCGGCACATGAAACAAGGCTTGGCCGCTTCGGGACTCGGGAGTTACTACGGCTGTTTCACAGTAAAGCACAGCAGTTAGCGCAATGGCTGGTGTCAATCCCGGATTCCGCTGCGCTGCATCCGGGCTACATCTCCCTCTGCCTTCTATCCTCCGTCCTCTGTCCTCTGTCTTCTGCAATGCTAAACTCTGCCTTTTCCTAGCGGATATCGCCATGGCCAGTCTCCAACACACCCTCAAGCTCGATCTTGCCGAACGCAGCTACCCCATCTACATCGGCAGGGGTCTGCTGGATGCCGATCTGTTGCGGCCGCACATCCCCGGCCAGCAGGTGCTGCTGGTGAGCAATGAAACCGTCGCCCCGCTCTATCTGCAGCGCCTGCAGGCCGGGCTTGAGGGGCTGCAGCTGGCCTGCTGCATCCTGCCCGATGGCGAGCAGTATAAGACCCTGGATAGCCTAAATCGGATCTTCGACAGCCTGCTGCAACAGCGCTTTGACCGGGGCTGCACCCTGATTGCCCTGGGCGGCGGCGTGGTCGGCGATATTACCGGCTTTGCCGCCGCCAGCTATCAGCGCGGGGTGCATTTCATCCAGGTTCCCACCACCCTGCTGGCCCAGGTGGATTCCTCGGTGGGCGGCAAGACCGGGGTCAACCACCCGCTGGGCAAGAACATGATCGGCGCCTTTTACCAGCCACGCTGCGTACTCATCGACACCGACAGCCTGAACACCCTGGATGACCGTCAGCTGCGCGCCGGTATCGCCGAGGTGATCAAGTACGGCCTGATCAACGACGCCGAGTTCTTCGCCTGGCTGGAGGCCCATTACGCCAAACTCCTTGCCCGTGAGCCGGAGGCCCTGGCCTTTGCCATCGAGCGCTCCTGCGCCGACAAGGCCGACGTGGTGGCGGCGGACGAGCGCGAATCCGGCCAGCGCGCCCTGCTCAACCTAGGCCACAGCTTCGGCCACGCCATTGAGACCGGCATGGGCTATGGCGAATGGCTGCACGGCGAGGCGGTGGCGGCGGGTATGTGCCTGGCGGCGCGGATGTCCGCCCGCATGGGCTGGCTGGACCGGTCCAGCCTGGCGCGGATCCTGGATTTGATCGAGCGCTGCGGCCTGCCCAGCCGGGCACCGCAACAGCTGGCCCCGGCGCGCATGACCGAGCTCATGGCGGTGGACAAAAAGGTACTCGCGGGCAAGCTGCGGCTGGTGCTGCTCAAGGGCATTGGTCAGGCGCTGGTAACCGGTGAGTTTGACACAGAGGCGCTCAGGGAAACCCTGGAACGTGGCGCGGACCGCTCCAATTAGGCCGCAGGCCGCCGGGTCCGCCGCAACCCGTACCCCGGCCGGGAAGGGGGGTGGCTCTCCTGCCAGGGGGCAGGCCCCGGTGGACTTCAACACCACCCACAAACTCAAGCAACTGCTGCTGTTGTTGCAACAGCACCCCGCCAACAGCCAGCGCATACCCCTGGTGCTGGGGCCGACTGCCTCGGGCAAGAGCGCCCTGATGCGCCAGCTCTGTCGCAAGACCCCCTCCCAGTGGCGGCTCAGCCAGGTACAGGGCTCGCCGGACATCAACGGCCTGGGGCTGATCCGGCAGCTGGCCCTGGACTGGATGCCGGAGCGCAGCGTGGGCAAGAAATCCGAGCTGATGCAGGGCCTGATCGAACTCAAGCAGCGCGGCCTGCTGCCGGTGGTGGCGGTGGACGATGCCGACCGCCTGCCCCAGGAGGCCCTGCGCCTGCTGCTGCAACTGCGCCGTGAGGCCGGTGCGGCGGGCTTTCACCCCATCCTGTTCGCCGCCAGCGACCAACTTACCGAGTTGCAGCGCATGGCCGCTGGCGACCCCTTGCAGCTACTCTATCTATCCCCCTGGACGGCGGAGGAGGTGGCCGCCCTGTACAAGCAGGAAAGGGGCAAGAACCCCAGCCTGGGCCAGCTCAATCGCCTGCTGGAGCGCAGCGCCGGTTGGCCGGGCCGGTTGCTGGAACTGCTCGATGACCCCTCGGCGCTGCACCCCTCCTGGTTCAACCTGAGCCTGGGGCTGATCCTCGGCCTGCTGGTCATTGTCGGCCTGTTCTTCGCCCGGCTGCCCGAGACCCAAGACCTGCTCGGTCGCCTGAACCTCACCTCAGACAGCACCCCCAGCCCCCTGGGTGAAGGCCTGACCCCAGGCCTGCCCGAGGGCCCAGGCCTGCCGGTGACCGACAATCCCGCCGAGCGCGCCGCCGCGTCAGGGCATAAGCCCCTGTCCGAACGCCAGGGGGCCGGACAACAGCCGGCCCCTGTTTTGCCGCCCCGACCCCGGCCCCAGCCAACACCCGAGCCCGAACCAGCGCCCGAATTAAGGCCCAGACCGCCATTGCCGCAAGGGTCGCCCAGGCCCGAGCGGGGTCCGCCAGAACAGCCCCAGCCACCGGTCAGGCCAGCGGCCCGCGCCCCCCAGGCACAGGCCCCCAACAAGGGCCTGCTGCAAGACAACGCCTGGCTGAAACGGCAACCGGCAGGGCTCTACAGCCTGCAACTGGGCCACTTCACCCGCCTGGCCGATCTGCGTGCCTTTGCCGCCCGCCACCAACTGGACAAAGACCAGCCCCTGGCCGTCATCAAGCAGGGCCAGGGCTATCTGCTCATCTACGGTCTCTACCCCGACCAACGCGCGGCAGCCCGCGCCCGCCTGCTGGTGCCCGAGGGCCTGCAACCGGAACGCATCACCGTCTGGCCGGTGCAACGCTTGCAGGAAGAGGCGAAGTAATACAGAGGACGGAGGACGGAAGACAGAGTGCTGAGGCGCTTTGCGCCAGATTTATTGACCTGTCGCGTAGCGACGCAAAATTCTGTCCTCTGTCCACCAAAAAACTGGCCAGGGGGTGTGATTTTCAGTATTATGCTCGCCCTTTTTCGACCGGGGACTGGGTCCAGGCCTTGTTCCTCTGGCGCGCTACCTACGGCACTGCTAAACGAGGCCTCCGCATGAGTCATGGCTTACCCCCCGCCCAAGGGCTGTACGATCCCGTCAACGAGCACGACGCCTGTGGCGTGGGTTTTGTCGCCCACATCAAGGGCCAGAAGAGCCATCAGATCGTCCGTCAGGGCCTGACCATACTGGAGCGCCTGGCCCATCGCGGCGCCGTGGGGGCCGACCCCAAGGCCGGTGATGGTGCCGGCATCCTGCTGCAACTGCCCGATGCCTTCCTGCGCGCGGTGGCCGATTGCCGACTGCCGGCGGAGGGCGAATACGCCGTCGGCATGCTGTTTCTGCCGCAGGATGCCGATGACCGCGCCCAGTGCGAATCCATCGTCGCCCAGATCAGCGCTGCCGAGGGCCAGTTCCTGCTCGGCTGGCGCGATGTGCCGGTGGATAACAGGGGCCTGGGCGAGAGCGTGCTGCCGACCGAGCCTGTGGTCCGCCAGGTCTTCATCGGTCGCGGCGATAACTGCAATGATCAGCAGGCGTTCGAGCGCAAGCTGTTTGTCATCCGCAAGCGCATCGAAAACCGCATTCGCCATTCCCAGATAGCGCAGAAGGGCTATTTCTACATCCCGTCCTTCTCCTCCCGCTTGCTGGTGTACAAGGGCATGTTGCTCGCCGACCAGGTGGGCAGCTATTACCAGGACCTGACCGATGAGCGCATGGTCTCGGCCCTGGCGCTGGTGCACCAGCGCTTCTCCACCAACACCTTCCCCACCTGGGACCTGGCCCATCCGTTCCGCATGATCGCCCACAACGGTGAGATCAACACCCTGCGCGGCAACCTCAACTGGATGGCGGCGCGGCGGCATTTCATGGCCTCCGAGGTGCTGCGCGAGGACCTGGCCAAGGTCTGGCCGCTGATCCCCGAGGGTCAGTCCGACTCCGCCAGCCTGGACAACGCCCTGGAGCTGCTGCTGGCCGGCGGCTACGAGCTGGCCCACGCAATGATGATGCTGATCCCCGAGGCCTGGTCCGGCAACAGCCTGATGGACGAGAAGCGCCGCGCCTTCTACGAATACCACGCGGCCCTGATGGAGCCCTGGGACGGCCCGGCGGCGGTGGCCTTTACCGATGGCCTCCAGATCGGCGCCACCCTGGATCGCAACGGCTTGCGCCCGGCGCGCTACCTGATCACCCAGGATGACCTGGTGGTCATGGCCTCGGAGATGGGCGTGCTGGACATCCCTGAGGAGCAGATCGTCAAGAAATGGCGCCTGCAGCCGGGCAAGATGCTGCTCATCGACATGCAGCAGGGTCGCATCATCGACGATGCCGAGATCAAGAACCGGCTGGCCAGCGACAAGCCCTATCGCGACTGGCTGGACCAGACCCAGGTCCATCTCGACTCCCTGCCCTCGGACGTGGCACCCATGATGCCCGATCCGGCCACCCTGCTGGATCGCCAGCAGGCCTTCGGCTACAGCCAGGAGGACGTCAAGTTCCTGCTCAGCCCCATGGTGGAGACCGGTCAGGAGGCGATTGGCTCCATGGGCGCGGACAACCCGGTGGCGGTGCTGTCCAACCGCCCGCGGCATCTGTCCAATTACTTCAAGCAGAACTTTGCCCAGGTCACCAACCCGCCCATTGACCCCATCCGCGAGGAGCTGGTCATGTCCCTGGTGTCCCTCATCGGCCCGCGGCCCAACCTGCTCGGCCTGGGTACGGGTGCCGAGCACATGCGCCTGGAGATCAGCCAGCCGGTGCTGACCAACGAGGACCTGGAGCGGGTGCGCAACGTCGAGGCCAGCACCCACGGTGCCTTCCGTACCAAGACCCTGGACATCACCTACGCCGCCGACAAGGGCGCGGAGGGTATGGCCACGGCCCTGGACGAGCTCTGCCACCAGGCCGAGCAGCGGGTGCTGGAGGGCTACAACATCCTCATCCTGTCCGACCGCAGTTGCAACCTTGGCCGGGTGCCCATCCCGGCCCTGCTGGCCACCTCGGCGGTGCATCATCACCTCATCCGTCAGGGGCTGCGCACCGCCTCCGGGCTGGTGGTGGAGACGGGTGCCGCGCTGGCGGTGCACCACTTCGCTACCCTGGCCGGTTACGGCGCGGAGGCGATCAACCCCTATCTGGCGTTCGACACCATCCAGGCCCTGCTGCCGGAGCTGGGCCAGCCGCTGGCCTTCAAGGAGGCGCAGAAGCGTTACATCAAAGCGGTGGGCAAGGGCCTGCTCAAGGTGATGTCGAAGATGGGCATCTCCACCTATCAATCCTACTGCGGCGCGCAGATCTTCGATGCCGTCGGCCTGTCCAGCGGCTTCGTCAAGGAATATTTCACCGGCACCGCCACCACCATAGAGGGGGTTGGCCTGGCCGAGGTGGCGGCCGAGGCCATGCGCTGGCATCAGGATGCCTTCGGCGACAAGGCCATCTACCGCGAGCACCTGGACGTGGGCGGCGATTACGCCTTCCGCCTGCGCGGCGAGGAACACGTCTGGACCCCGGACAGCATCGCCAAGCTGCAACATGCGGTGCGCGGCAATTCGGCGCAGACCTACGCCGAGTTCGCCCACCAGATCAACGACCAGAACAAGCGCCTGCTCAATCTGCGCGGGCTGATGGAATTCCAGTTTGCCGCCGAGCCTCTCCCCTTGGACGAGGTGGAGCCGGCCAGTGAGATCGTCAAACGTTTCGCCACGGGTGCCATGTCTTTCGGCTCCATCAGCCATGAGGCCCACTCCACCCTGGCCAAAGCGATGAACGCCATCGGCGGCAAGTCCAACACCGGCGAGGGTGGTGAGGAGCCGGAGCGCTTCAACCCCCTGGCGGATGGCTCGCGCAACCCCGAGCGTTCGGCGATCAAACAGGTCGCCTCCGGCCGCTTTGGCGTCACCGTGGAATACCTGGTCAACGCCGACGATATCCAGATCAAGATGGCCCAGGGCGCCAAGCCCGGCGAGGGCGGTCAGCTGCCCGGCCACAAGGTCAACGCCCAGATCGCACGGGTGCGTCACTCCACCCCCGGCGTGGGCCTGATCTCGCCGCCGCCGCACCACGATATCTACTCCATCGAGGACCTGGCGCAGCTGATCCACGACCTGAAAAACGTCAATCCCAAGGCGCGCATCTCGGTCAAGCTGGTGTCCGAGGTGGGCGTGGGCACGGTCGCCGCTGGCGTATCCAAGGCCCATGCGGATCATGTCACCATCTCCGGCTTCGATGGCGGCACCGGTGCCTCGCCGCTGACCTCGATCAAGCACGCCGGCTCCCCCTGGGAGATCGGCCTGGCCGAAACCCATCAGACCCTGGTGCTGAACCGGCTGCGCACGCGCATCGCCGTGCAGGCCGATGGCGGCATGCGCACCGGCCGCGATGTGGTCATCGCCGCCCTGCTCGGTGCCGATGAGATCGGCTTTGCCACCGCGCCGCTGATCGCCGAGGGCTGCATCATGATGCGCAAGTGCCACATGAACACCTGCCCGGTGGGCGTGGCCACCCAGGACCCGGAGCTGCGCAAGCGCTTCACCGGCAAGCCTGAGCATGTGATCAACTACTTCTTCTTCGTCGCCGAGGAGGTGCGCCAGCTCATGGCTCAGCTGGGGTTCAGACGCTTCAGCGAGATGGTTGGCCAGAGCGACCGTCTGGACATGCGCCAGGCCATAGACCACTGGAAGGCGCACGGGCTGGACTACAGCCGCATCCTCGCCAAACCGGCCAGCGCCGAGGCTGAGCCGGTGTATAACTGCCAGACCCAGGACCACGGCCTGGACCAGGCCGCCGACAATGAGCTGATCCGTCAGGCCGCCCCGGCCCTGGATCGGGCCGAACCGGTACGTATTGAAATGGCAGTGCACAACTACAACCGTACCTTCGGCACCATGCTTTCCGGTCGCGTAGCGGAAAAATACGGCCTGGCCGGTCTGGCCGATGACAGTATTCATATCAAGGCCCAGGGTACCGCCGGCCAATCCCTGGGTGCCTGGCTTGCCCAGGGGGTGAGCATTGAACTGGCCGGCGAAGGCAACGACTACGTCGGCAAGGGCCTGTCCGGTGGACGCATCGTCATCTACCCACCGGCCAACAGCGCCATCGGCCAGGCCGAGGACAACATCATCGTCGGCAATACCGTGCTCTACGGCGCAATCAAGGGCGAGTGCTTCTTCCGTGGCGTTGCCGGCGAGCGCTTCGCCGTGCGCAACTCCGGTGCCACGGCGGTGGTCGAGGGCGTGGGTGACCACGGCTGCGAGTACATGACCGGCGGCGTCGTCCTGGTGCTGGGGCCGACCGGGCGCAACTTCGCTGCCGGCATGTCCGGCGGCATCGCCTATGTGCTGGATGAGACGGGCGATTTCGAGCAGCGCTGCAACCTGGCCATGGTCGAGCTGGAGCCCATCAGCAGCGAGGATCAGGCCCTGGAATCCAACACCCACTCCGGCGGCGATCTGGAAAGCCACGGCAAGGTCGATCTGCTCCACGACATGACCCGCCACGATGCCCAGCGCCTGCGCCAACTGGTGGAAAAACACCTTCACTACACCAACTCTGCCGTTGCCCGCCGGGTGCTCGACAACTGGGCGCTGGTGCTGCCCAAATTCGTCAAGGTGATGCCGGTGGACTACCGCCGCGCCCTGCAGGAGATGCAGCAGACACAACAACAGGCCACAGCGGCATCTCAGGGGGGACACTGATCATGGGTAAGCCAACCGGTTTCATGGAATATCCACGGCTGGAGCGCAGCTACGCCCCGGTCGCCGACCGCCTCAGCCACTACGAGGAATTCGTCATCCCCCTGTCCGATGAGCAGATGCAATTGCAGGGCGCACGCTGCATGGACTGCGGCATCCCCTTCTGCCATCAGGGCTGTCCGGTGAACAACATCATTCCCGACTGGAATGACCTGGTCTATCGCGGCCGCTGGCAAGAGGCCAGCAAGGTGTTGCATTCCACCAATAACTTCCCCGAGTTCACCGGTCGTATCTGCCCGGCCCCCTGTCAGGAGTCCTGCACCCTGAACCTGGTGGACCAGCCGGTGACCATCAAAAGCATCGAATGCGCCATCGTTGACAAGGCCTGGGAGCAGGGCTGGATTCAACCGCAGATTGCCCAGCAACACAGCGGCCAGAGCGTCGCCGTGGTCGGCTCCGGCCCGGCCGGCCTGGCCTGCGCCCAACAACTGGCCCGCGCCGGTCATCAGGTCACCGTATTCGAGCGCCAGGAGCGTATCGGCGGCCTGCTGCGCTTCGGTATTCCCGACTTCAAGCTGAACAAAAAGCTCATCGACCGGCGCGTGGCGCAGATGCGCGCCGAGGGGGTCAGCTTCCGCACCAACGTCAAGGTCGGCAAAGACGTTGCGGTGGAGCAGCTGCGCCAGCAATTCGACGCCCTAGTGCTGGCTGGCGGCTCCGAGCAGCCGCGCGACCTGCCGGTGCCCGGCCGCGAACTGGCCGGGGTACACTTCGCCATGGACTTCCTGCGCGCCAATTCGCGCCTGGCGCAGGGCGTACCTGGTGCCGAGGCGGGCCTGATCTCGGCCAAAGACAAAGACGTACTGGTCATCGGCGGCGGCGACACCGGCTCCGACTGCATCGGCACCTCCAACCGCCAGGGGGCCAAGTCCGTCACCCAGATCGAGATCCTGCCGCGCCCGCCAGAGAAGGAAGACAAGGCCCTCACCTGGCCCGACTGGCCGAACAAAATGCGCACCTCCAGCTCCCAGGAAGAGGGCTGCGAGCGCCTCTGGCAGATCCTCACCAAGGAATTCATCGACGACGGCCAAGGCCAGGTCAAGGCCGCCCGCTGCGTCAAGGTGGAATGGAACAAGGACGATCAGGGCCAATGGCAGATGAGCGAGATAGCCGGCTCCGAGTTCGACATCCCCTGCCAACTGGTGACCCTGGCCATGGGCTTCGTCCACCCGGTACACGAGGGCATGCTGAAAAACCTGGGGGTGGAACTGGACCCCAGAGGCAACGTAAAAGGTGACACCGAAGGCGCAAAGGCCTACCATACGTCGCTTGCTGGCGTCTTCGCTGCCGGCGACATGCGCAGAGGCCAATCCCTGGTCGTCTGGGCCATCCGCGAAGGTCGCCAATGCGCCCAAGCGGTGGACATCTACCTCAGCGGGTCCAGCGACCTGCCCCGATAAACCCGGTCAACCGGGCGGTTAGCTCAGCGGGAGAGCACTGCCTTCACACGGCAGGGGTCACTGGTTCAATCCCAGTACCGCCCACCAATTAAATCAGACGCTTAGAATCAATCTGCCGCCAGAACCAACACCCTTCCAGGTAGAAGTTACGGAAAGTGTGCCCGTTTGAACCCAGCTCCTGGTTCTGAGGTAGCTGAAGCTAAGCGGCGACTGCTCTACTTTTTATCTCTTCCAACACACTCACAATCTGCTGCACCTGATTCGGCGGGAACACGCCCATCGGCCCCTGTGCATTGATGTCGGTAAACGGCGACTCGAATAAGCGACTGGGTTCCATCACGCCGGTCTGGGTCAGTTCCTGCACGATGAGGTCGATGAATTCGATCTGGCTGGCGGTAGCGGTGGTGCCTTTGACAAACTCGCTGAACAGGTCGGCGGCTGCTTCGCGGTCCAGTCCTACCAGTGAGCGGATGAACAGGCCCAGCCCGTGGCTGGTCTCTTTGGCCTTGCTGATGAGTTCGGTGGTGCCACCGGCCTGTTGCAGCATCTTTTCCAGTTCGTCGAGGTCGGTTGCCGTCAGGGGTTGGTTGCGGCGCAGGCGCTGCAGGGCCAGATGGGTTTCGTGTGCCTTGAGGAACTGGCGGGCCTTGTCCTTGAACTTGGCCATGTTGAGGCCGGCGGTCACCTGGGGCAGTTCGATGGTGCCGATCTCGCCCAGTTCGTCCTTGAAGTCGGTATAGACCACCTTTTTCTGACCCTTGGGGATCAGCTTGATGAGACTGCGCAGGCGGCGGCGGACAATTTCCAGCATGGGCAGGGTGACATCCTCCCACCATTCCTCAGTGATGACCGCTTGGATCAGGACCATCTCCGCCTTCACTGCGGGGATGCTGTCGAGTTCTTCCAGACTGCCGGCGATGGTTTGAATCTTGGCTTTCAGGCTGCTGAAATCAGTCCCCGCCAGGAGTACCGCCAACTGGGTGCGGAGCAGGAGCAAGTCGAAGCGTTTGGCCTCTTCATCATCGTCGCTGAGTTGGGAGGGCAGCGGTGCCACCTTGTTGGCCAGTGCGTCATGGGCCTCGGGGTCCAGCTTATGCCAGGTCTCGGGCTTGGCGTAGCGGTCCACGTAGAGGCGCTGGGGGCGAACGACGAAGTTATCCGGATTCATTGCCGCTACCCGTTGTTGCAGCAGACTGGCAGTGTCTTGGCGCAGTTGGGCCTCGGTGAGTTGATCACCGTAGGGGTTGGATATTGGCTCATTCACCCCTGTGCCCTTGGCCAGCTTTTGATCCAGCTCTGCGATGATCTCCAGCCGTGCCTTGAACAGCCGGGTGCTGAGGGGTTCGCTGGCCGAGCCGTCGCTGGCGTTGGGGTTCTGGCTAAAGAATTCGAGGTTTTGGCAGAAGTCGAAGATGTAGAAGTTCTGCTTGTCCTCGCCGGGGCCGAACAGGTCTTTGCACAGGCGGGTGCCGCGCCCGACCATCTGCCAGAACTTGGTCTTGGAGCGGACGATCTTGAAGAACACCAGATTGACCACCTCGGGCATGTCGATGCCGGTATCCAGCATATCCACGGAGATGGCGATGTGGGGCATCTTGTCCTTGGCGGAGAAATCGTCGATCAGGCTCTGGGCGTACTCGGTCTTGTAGGTCACCACCCGGGCGAAGTGGCCCTTGTAGTGGGGATAGTTGACGTTGAAACGCTCGGCGATGAAATCGGCGTGGTCGTTGTTCTTGGCAAAAATGATTGTTTTGCCCAGCCGGTCACCGCCCGCTACGGTCTGGCCCTTGGTCATCAGGGTGTGGAGCACCTTATCGACGGTATCCTCATTGAACAGCCATTTGTTCAGGGCGGCGGCATCCACCTCGGTGGGGGTGGTGCCGTCCTCGGTCCACTCCAGCGCGTCCCACTGCTCCTTCTCCTCGTCGGAGAGATCGTCATACTTGATACCTTCGCGCTGGAACTTGAGGGGCACGGAGATCGCCACCGGCGGCACCAGATGGCCGTCGGCCACGGCCTCATCCAAGCCATAGGCGTCGGTGGGCACGCCGGTCTCCAGATCAAACAGGCCGTAGGTGTTGTGGTCAATCTCGTCCTTGGGGGTGGCGGTCAGGCCCACCAGCAGGGAGTCGAAGTAGTCGAAGATGGCGCGGTATTTCTGGTAGACGGAGCGGTGGGCCTCGTCGATGACGATGAGATCAAAGTGGCCGACGCCAAATTTGCGCTGCCCTTCGACTCCGCTCAGGGCACGCCCTCTTTCGACTCCGCTCAGGCCGCGCCGCGACGTTGGCTGAGCGGAGCCGAAGCCCGGTGGCTGAGCGAAGTCGAAGCCGTCGATCAACCCCATCATGGTCGGGTAGGTAGAGACATAGACCCGCCCCTCGGTGGCCTTGTCGGTGACCAGATTGACCGGCGCGGCGTCGGGCAGATGGGTCTTGAAGGCGTTGACCGCCTGATTGACCAGGGCGATACGGTCGGCCAGAAACAGGATGCGCTTGGCCCAGTTGCAGCGCATGAGCACGTCGGCCAGGGCGATGACGGTGCGGGTCTTGCCTGCGCCGGTGGCCATCACCAGCAGGGACTTACGCTGGTTGTCCTGCTCAAAGGTCTCGCTGACCCGGCGCACGGCGCGGGTCTGGTAGTAGCGCTCAATGATCTTGTCGTTGATGACGGTGCCGGCCAGCGGCTTGCGGCTTGCGGCTGCTGCGGCGTTGGATCAGCAGCTCCAGTTCCGCCTGCTTGTAGAAGCCCTGCACCTCGCGGGGTGGGTAGCTGGCATCGTCCCATAACCAGTGCTCGTAGCCGTTGGAATAGAAGATGATGGGGCGCTGGCCGTACTGTTTCTCAAGACAGTCGGCATAGAGCTTGGCCTGTTGCTGGCCAATGTTGGGGTCTTTGGTGGTGCGCTTGGCTTCGATCAATGCCAGGGGTTTGCTGTCATCGCCCCAGAGCACATAGTCCACATAGCCCTTCCCTTCGGCTCCGCTCAGGGCAAGCCCTTGTTCGGCTCCGCTCAGGGCAAGCCCTGGTTCGGTTCCGCTCCCTTCGGCTCCGCTCAGGGAGCGGTGGCTGAGCGGAGTCGAAGCCCGGTGGCTGAGCGAAGCCGAAGCCCGGTGGCTGAGCGAAGCCGAAGCCCGGTGGCTGAGCGAAGCCGAAGCCCGGTGGCTGAGCGAAGTCGAAGTCGGCATGCCGGTGACTTCCACCTCGAAGTTCCTGGCCGGGTCCAGCGCCCAGCCGGCCTCTTTCAGCAGTAGGTCGATGAACGCCTTGCGGGTCTCGGCCTCGGAGTAGTCGTGGGTATCGGGCAGGGCAGCGTTGGCCTGTTTGGCAGCGGCCACTTCCTCGCGCAGGTTCTTCAGCTCCTCGCTCAGGGCGGTCTTGTCGGCCAGCAGTGCGGAGAGCCTTTCGTCCTTTGCCTGTAGGTCCTTTTCCAGTTGCTGCAACTGCGCCAGGGTTTGGGAGGGAATGGGCAGACCCTTGGGGATCAAGGCTGCGCTGAAGCTCAGGTTCGGTGCCGGTGGGACGGACTGGGTATAGGTGCGGGCGAGCCAGAAGCAGAAGTGAAACAGCTCGCGGCTGGCGCTGAGGGAATCGGTGAAGGCGATGGACTTGTTGCTGTGCACCGCCAGATTGCCCAGCTCCTTGATCAGCTTGGCCTTGGTGAACAGGGCATTGCCGACGCTGTGCTTGAAGCTCGGCTCGTGGATCAGGGCGCTGAGGTTGTCCTGATAGGGCAGATGCAGGCCCTTGTCGTGCTTGTAAAGCCAATGCACTGCTTGCTCCAGCGCATAGCGGGCATAGAAGCAGGAAGCACGGGGGTCGCTGTGTACCAGCCCCTCGGCCTTGTGGGCCGCGATGAACAGCGACGGCCACTCTTTCTGCAGGAACTGGAAGTTGCTCATGGCGGGCTTAGCGAATCAAGCAAGCGCTGAACATCCTCATGCAACCTGGGCAGATTGCGCAATACATTGCCTTTACTCACAGTGGCACCGCCTCCTTGATGATCTGGTAACGAAAACTTTCCGGTAAGGCACGAGGGGTCAAGACATCAACTTCAAGCCCCAATAACTCCTCCAGTTCAAAGCGTATGGCGCCTATATCCATCAGCGTGGTTTCCTGGGTCGGCCCCACCAAAATGTCCAGGTCGCTGTCCTCAGTATCTTCGCCACGCAGCACGGAGCCGAACACGCGCGGGTTGGTGATGCGGTGGCTGAGGGCGATCTCGCGGATGCGGTCGCGGTGGCGTTTCAGGGCTTCAGATGGGCGCATGATCGTTTCCTCGGTCAGGGTTCAGCGGCAACTTTCAAGCTGAAGCGCCATAGTCCAATGTCATAGCTTGTCATAGCCCCATGTCACAGCTTGTCATAGCTTGGGTCATGGTGCCGCATAGCCCCGGTTCGGATCGGTGGTGGTACCACCCACCTCCCGAATCAGCCCCTTTTCCAGCAAAATGTGCAGGTCACGCTGCAACGAACGCCGGCTTACCGTCGCAAACAGCGGTTCCAGTTTCGCCAAAGTCACATGGCCTGCCGCCAGCACTTCGGCCAACACCGCCGCCTGCCGCTGTGACAGTTTGGCCTCACGCCCCAGCAGATCAGCGCGAATCACCGCCGCCCCGCGCAGCTTCACCTCCTCCAGTTGCGCCGCCAGGCCGGTTACAAAATAGTCCAGCCAGCCGGTTAAATCCATGTCCTGCTCGCGTACCGCCTGCAAGGCCGCATAAAAACGGCTGCGATCACGGTCGTAATACTCGCTCAGGGTGAATAGCCGCTTGAAGTCATACCCGGCACGGTAAAGGCATAGCGTGGAAAGCAGGCGGGAGGTGCGCCCGTTGCCGTCCACAAAGGGGTGGATGTGTACCAACTGAAATTGCGCAATGCCCGCCACCAACACCGGATGTACCGGCGTATCCAGTCGCAGCCACTCCACCAGTTCCCACATCAGCATGGGCACCTGCTCCGGCGGTGGCGGGGTATAGATGACCTCCCGCGTCAGGCTGTTGGCCACATAATTTTGAATCACCCGATACGCACCGGGCTGCGCATCGCCGCCGCGCACGCCTTGCACCAGGCATTTGTGAATTTCCCGAATCAGGCCCTCGGTAATCGGGTCGCCGCTGTCCAGATAATCCGCCACCAGATGAAAGGCATCGCGGTAGTTCAACAGCTCGCGGGTGTCGTCGGCGCGCGCCTCGGCCACCACCTCGCCAGACCAGAGCCGCTCGGCCTGCGCCAGCGTCAACTGCGTGCCTTCAATGTGCGTGCTGTGGTGCGCCTCCCGCAGCAAGGCCTGCTGACTCATACGCAGCAGCCAGGCCTCGGAAAGCGTCGCCGCCTCCAGAAAGCCCCGCGCCCGCTCGATGGCCGCCAGCGCGGCGGTCATTGAGTGGGTGATGGTGAAGCGGGGGGCGAAGGGGTTCACTTATAGCTCGCCTCGGAAGGCGCGGTGTTGGAGGGAGGCGAAAAAAGTACCTAGTTCATCTAACTGGGTGCTGAGTTTTACTTTTTGCTTCTCAACAGATTCGATGATAGCGGTAAAGCTTTTTTGGAGGTCAATTGGTGGAATAGGAATGCTCAATTGTCCGACTACTTTATGGTTTACTTGAGGCATAGAGGTAGTTGCTGACCCTGATCTTAAGAGATCATTTACCTTAGGCAATCCAAGGAGAGTGAAAAGAAAGGTATTGTCGAGATTGTTTCCTGATGGACTGATCTTGAAAAGATTGTTTGCAATGTAACCATCAAAACCACGAACCACTCTACCGGCCTCACCATACCTGATCATGATGACGTCGTCGGACGTGGCATAATACTTAGTATGCGGTGTTGGTACAAAACGTGGTTCAGAATCGGCTTTGGTATAATCTGAAATCCTTAGGAATCTACTAAAACCATCTGCCGGGTATTCTTTGTGGTATTCGAGGCCAATTTGGACGCCTTGAGAAAAATTAGTCACCTCACCAAGGGTCTTGACTTCCCACCGCTTCGGATTCGTCACCGGGTCCCCAAACATCTCAATAAATATCGACTGCGTGAGGCTGTCGAGTTGGGCCAGAGCTTCCCGGCGCTTGGCACGGAGGGCATCGGCTTGGTCGAGGATGGCGGCGATGCGGCGTTGTTCGGGGAGGGGTGGGAGGGGAACGTCAAGGTCCAGAAATTTATCGCGTGGAATTTTCCCACGTCGTTCAGCAGTTTGTCGGTAATTTGCTATGAAGTAACTTATTGCCTTTGGTGATCTTATGTATCTATGTAGGTAATCCGGGTGCAGTGAATTAGTATCTAACAAATCCCAGAGAGTATAGGCGGGACTCACCACTCCAGCTTGGTCGTCACCGGAGACTCCAAGTGCACCTTCATCGATGTGGATTCCAACAACCAACTGATTGGGGCGGACAACCCTGTATTTGCTCAAATCACGGCTGGCTATTTGTTTCTTGAAAACACTGTCCTGTGGAACAAGCCCGCCGGACCGTGTCATGGATAATATCGGCAAGTCTAGATTCCCAGCTCGTTCCACCCTCGCTGCACTTACAAGATCGCCGAGCTTCACTTGCTTGGTAGTCACTTCAGCAACCCCTCCAACTCCTTCATTCCCGCCTGTATCTCCTCCTCCAGTGCCGCCAGCTTGGCCAGTATCTCCTTGGGTGGCGGGTACTCCACGGCTTCATGCACCACTTCCTTGTAGCGGTTGATGGATAGGTCGTAGCCCTGGGCGGCGATCTCGGCCTTGGGCACGCAGAAGCTCTGCTCGGTGCGTTCGCGCTGGCGTTCGTTGCTGTCGCGCTCGGGCCAGCGGGCGAGCAGGTCGGGCAGGTTGTTCTTGGCGTGGTCGGCGTCGGTCAGGGCCTGCTGGGGGTTGGCGCCCAGCTTTTCGGGCGGCAGCAGGGGTTGGCGTTTGTCATCCAGGCTCCAGCCATCGGCCTGCATGTCGTAGAACCAGACGTGATCGGTACCGCCCGAGTTGGTTTTGGTGAACAGTAGTATCGCGGTGGAGACTCCGGCATAGGGCTTGAAGCAGCCGGACGGCAGGGAGATGACGGCATCCAGCTTCTGCTCTTCCACCAGCATCTGGCGCAGGGCCTTGTGGGCGTTGGATGAGCCGAACAACACGCCGTCGGGGACGATGACCGCCGCCCGTCCACCGGGTTTGAGCAGGCGCAGGAAGAGGGCGAGGAACAGCAGCTCGGTCTTCTTGGTCTTGACGATGGCGAGCAGGTCCTTGGCGGTGTTCTCGTAGTCCAGCGAGCCGGCGAAGGGGGGATTGGCGAGGATGATGGAGTAGGCTTCGGCATCGCTGGCGTGGTTCTGGGCCAGGGAGTCCTTGTAGCGGATGTCGGGGTTGTCAACGCCGTGCAGGGCCATGTTCATGCTGCCGATGCGCAGCATGGTGTTGTCGAAGTCGTAGCCGTTGAACAGGCCGCTGTGGAAGTGCTCGCGCAGCTGGGGGTCGTTGAACAGGTCGGGATGGTGCTGGCGCAGGTACTCACCGGCGGCGACGAGAAAGCCGGCGGTGCCGCAGGCGGGGTCGCAGATGCTGTCCTTGGGTGTGGGGGCGACGAGTTCCACCATGAGCTGGATCATGTGGCGCGGGGTGCGGAACTGGCCGTTCTGGCCGGCGCTGGCGATCTTGCCGAGCATGTATTCGTAGAGGTCGCCCTTGGTGTCGCGGTCGTCCATCGGCACCTGGTCGAGCATGTCCACCACCTTGGCCAGCAGCGCCGGGTTGGGGATGGTGAAGCGGGCATCCTTCATGTGGTGGCTGTAGGTGGTGCCATCGCCACCCCGGGTGCGCAGGAAGGGGAAGACGTGCTCGCCGACCACGTTGTACATCTCAGCGGGGGCGAAGTGCTTGAAGCGCGACCAGCGCAGGTCATCAAAGGGGCGGCCCTTGTCGTCTCTGGCTTCGGGGAAGACGCGGTTGGCCAGGGGTTGCTTCAGCAGCAGGGCCTTGCTCTCTGCCAGGGTGTGGGCATCGTCAAGGCGGCGAATGAAGAGCAGGTAGGTGATCTGCTCAATGACTTCCAGCGGGTTGGAGATGCCACCGGACCAGAAGGCGTTCCAGATGGCGTCGATTTGGTTGCGCAGTTCTCCGGTGAGCATGGGGCGGTCCTTGTTCTGATTGCCTTGTTCTGATTGATTACCGGCGCGGCCGGGTTGGGTGATTCTAGCCGAATGGGGTGGGATTGGAAGATGTGTCCATCACCTTCACCTGGCAGAATATAGGGCAGCACATAGGGCGGCCCGTGGCCGCCGTGCCCGCGCAAGGGGCAACCCCATTCCAAGCAGCTTGGCGGCGGGCGCGGCCCGCCCTATGCCGCACGGCAAGCCAGTCGGTGCCGTGAGTTTCACAGTAATCTGAGGTCCACTTTAGCTATTGCGCAGTATGAGCCGACTGAATTGATCGGCGAAGTCATGCAGCAGGCGTTGCAGCAGGGCCTTTTGTTGGTCTTGGGGGTCGGCTAGGGGCGGGCTGAGTTGCTGCAGGGCCCGGCGCACTGGGTGTCGCCTAATGTCCCAGCTACCGGCCCGCTCAGGTGGAGCGGGTGAGCAGAACGATCAGTGGTAGTCGCTCTCGCGTTGATGGCGCACCGCCAGCACTGTCACCGTCTCGGCATCGTCAATTTCAAAAAGCGCGACATAGCCTGCCGCGCCAAACGGGATGATCAGCTCACGCAGAAACGGCGAATCGGTCGGGGCCTTGCGGCACGTAAAAGGAATCTGCTCCAAAGTGGCCATACCCGCGTGAATTGCCTCCAGCGCCCGTTCGGCCAGAGCCCAATCCGTAGCATCCCGCTCAAGAATGAACTCATACAGCCTGACCAGGTCTGCCTCGGCTTCATGAGTAAAACGAACCCGATACGTCATGCCGGGGATTTGCTCGACCTAGCCTTATCAAGCATCCCTTGGAGCCGATTTACCACGGCAGAAGCCTCGACATAGCGCTCGGTTTGCCTGGCCTGATTGCGAGCCATCAGCCCGCGTGCGATGAATTCCTGCTCGGCCTGACGATGGGCAACGGTCTGACGAATCGCCTGTTCGACAAAGCCCGACAGGCTTTCCCCTTCATGCAAGACACTTTCTGCGGAACGACGCAGGTCCGGATCAACCCGCAAAGAAGGAATTGTGGCAGTTTTCATCTAGGTGCTCCGCGCGTTGCAATTGCGATGCAGTATGCAGATATTTTGCCTGTTGCGAAAGAAAAATAATGCTGAGGTCCACTTTAGGTCGGGTTAGCGCAGCATAACCCGACGTTGGCCTATATCAATGCACGACTACGGGTGACCGGCCATCTGTTTCAGGGACGGTTTGGATCTGTTGCCATGGATGAATCGCACCTGATGGCGGCGTTTCGCTATGTCGCCATGAATCCGGTGAAGGCAGAGCTTGTGGCCAGCGCGGTGGAATGGTTATGGTCCAGTACACCAGCCCATTTCAAGGGCGAGGATGACGGCCTAGTCGTTGTGAAGCCGTTTCTCGATCGCGTCGAACACCTGGGTGATTTTCTGGATATGACGCCGAATGCGGAACGCGAAGCGGCTTTGACGAAGGGGCAGCGTATTGGCCGTCCGCTGATGGAGGATCAAGCGTTAGAGGAACTTGAAAAGAAGCTGGGGCACCCGTTGCGACCGGGCCAGCGCGGTCGTCCTCCGTCTCCAAGGAAGGAGCATCAGCAGCTTGAACTAGTGTAACTGGTAAGGTGTCACTGTAATTCCAAAAAGGGGTATAAATCACCTGCGGGAGGCAGGGGTCGAAGGTTCGAATCCTTTCACTCCGACCAATTAAATCAATTACCTAGGCCATTTTCGGCAAGCCCGATTTTTGGCCAAATCTGCTGGGGTTCCTAACTAGCGGACATGGAGCGGACAGCACCACACAGGAACATGAAACATTATCTTGGCGGCTGCGGGACTCGAGCAACGCCTGCTGGGCTCATACCTTCAACCTTCTAACTTTTCAAGCACCCTGGCCAGGTCCGATGTTCTTGGCCAGGCCCACGGCGGCCATGGGCCGCCCTATCAACGCGGCCTGCTAATGCATCACATAGGGCGGGTCGCTCCCGCCGCCATCACCAGCGAGGAATGGCCCTTAACGCCCTGGCCTGCTCCCGTTGGGCCTCGGCAATCTCCTTCTGCGCCTTGATGTTATCCTGATGTCGGCGCTCCTCCAAGGCCGCCCTCGCCCGTGCCGCCCGTGCCTGCTCTGCCGCTTCAACCCGCTCCTGCGCACGCTGATTTATGGCCTGAACATCCAGGTCTGACTTAATGGCGGAGACTTCACGCACCTCTATCTTCTCAGCATCAACAGCGCATGGCACCTGACTAAAGGTCACCCGACCGTATTTATCCTCGCATTTATACACAGCTGCGCTCACATTGGCGCTGACGCATAGGGCTAAAGCAATCATTAACCTCTTCATTGTAACTCTCCAGTTAACATCAATATTGGCCTCATTCCCACGCGCCGCGTGGGAATGCCAAAACTCCGTGCTGCGGACAAAGAACGACAAACCCGATTACCCACAAACCTCAGCCCATCGGAGAGATTGACCTTTACCTGCGCCTGACAGCACATAGGGCGGCCCGTGGCCGCCGCGCCCTCGCAAGGTGCAGCCCCATTGCAAGCGGCTTGGCGGCGGGCGCGGCCCGCCCTATGCCTCGCGGCAAGCCAACGCCAGACAAGGACTGAGATACAGGCCGGATTCAAGCCGCAAGCGCACCACGCAGGGCGTCGGCGAAGCTCCGTAGGTCGGGTTAGCGCAGCGTAACCCGACGTTGGCCTCAGCGTGGCAACAGGCGTCAGCCAGTGTTCCTTGAAGAGGGTGACTACGCCCTCTACAAGGGGAATTACGGTGACACCTTACCATTTACACTAAAATTGTGTCTCACGCTGGCATCAAGCCATGGCAAGACTTCCCAGAATCTCTCTTTCCCATGCGCTGCGGAGCGTTGCATTGGTATCCGTCCGCGATTTTCGCTGTGGTGCAGAGCGAGGGTGGTGGGAGATCGCGGTGATCGGTGTTCGTTGGCGGCCATGGGGCGTTTGCGCTGGTTGGGTTCCGCAGCGCGAAACGGATGCATTCCCACGCAGCGCGTGGGAACGAGAAAAAATGATAGAGACCTGCATCCTAAATCCCGATAGCAACTCAATTCTACTGAAAAAAACCGGGTCAAATGCCTGATTTTTTTGGGTGAGAACGGGCTTAGGGTTTATCCTAGCGCACTGATTGGCCCGCTCGGGGTGGGCGTAGGCGAAGCTGCCGCTTTCCCATGCTACCCCTGGGCTGGCCTGAACCATCCAGCAAGCCAGCGCATGGAACCGCCCATGAAGACAGACAACAGCCTCTATATCGTCGGCATTGGTGCCTCGGCGGGGGGATTGGAGGCCATCAGTCAGTTGATCTCCGGTCTCAACCCCAACAGCCCCTGCGCCTACGTCGTCCTGCAGCACCTCTCCCCCAGCCACCGCAGCATGATGGTCGAGATTCTCGGCCGCGAGACCCGCTTGCAGGTGCGCGAGGCCAGCCAGGGCGATGCCCCCGAGGCCGGGGTGATCTATGTTGTACCCTCCAATTTCAATGCCCTGCTGCGGGATGGTCGCCTGCACCTGGTCACCGCCCCGCCCGAGGTAGTGCCCAAGCCCTCGATCAACCAGTTCTTTATCTCCCTGGCGGCGGAGGAGAATGAGAGCGCCATCGGCATCGTCCTCTCCGGTACCGGCTCCGATGGCGTGGCCGGGCTGCGCTCGATCCAGGCGGCCGGCGGCTTTACCCTGGTGCAGAGTCCGGAAACGGCCAAGTACGACGGCATGCCCCTGTCCGCCATCGAGGCCGGAGTGGCGGACCATGTCCTGCCGCCGGAGGCCATGCCGGCCAAGCTGCAAGACCTGCTGGCCATCCCCCAGCAGGTCGAGGCCAGCATCGACAGCGACCAGATCGCGCCCCTGCTGGACCAGCTTCGGGAAAAGCTGAAATTCGATTTCTCCGGCTACAAGATCGGCACCCTGATGCGGCGCATCCACCGCCGTCGGGTGGCGACCGGCAACGCCGACCTGACCGATTATCTGGAATGGCTCAAGTCCACCCCCCAAGAGCTGGACCTGCTGGCGCGGGACATACTGATCTCGGTGACCGCCTTTTTCCGCGACCGCGAGGCCTTCGAGGCCCTTAAGCTGGCGGTGAAGACCATCTGCAGTCAGCACAATCCGGGCAGCGAGATCCGCTGCTGGGTGGCCGGCTGCGCCAGCGGCGAGGAGGCCTATTCCATCGCCATGCTATTCGCCGAGACCCTGGGTGAGCGGCTCAAGGAATACCGCCTGCAGATCTTCGCCACCGATGTGGATGAGGATGCCCTGAATGTGGGCCGCCGTGGCCTCTATCCGGCGGCGGCCATGAGCGAGGTGCCCCCGGAACTGCTGGAGCGCTATTTCCTCCCGGTGCACAACAACCATGAGGCAGACAAGCGCCTGCGCGATCTGATCGTGTTCGCCCGTCACAACCTGGTCAGCGACCCGCCTTTTCTGCGCCTGGATCTGGTCTCCTGCCGCAATGTGCTGATCTACTTCGATGCCCCCTTGCAGACCAAGGTGTTGCAGACCTTCCACTTCGGCCTGGTCAAGGAGGGCTTTCTCTTTCTCGGCCGCTCGGAGAGCACCACCCACGCTGAATCCCTGTTCAACCCCCTGGATCGGCGCGAGCGACTGTTCCGCAAGAGCAGCGATCTGGGCCATCCGCCCCTGCTGCTGGGTACCCCCACCCGCTCCCCGGCCCAGCGCCGGGAGAGCAAGCTGGAGCTGCTGCTCAACAGCCTGGTACAGCATTTTGGCGCTACCGCCGTGCTCTGTGACGGCCAGGGCAATATCCAGCACAGCGTTGGCGAGGTGGAGCGTTTTTTGCAGTTTCCCGCCGGCGCCTCGCGCCTGACCCTGACCGATCTGGTGGTGGAACCCCTGCGTGCCGAGCTGATGACCCTGCTGCACCGCCGTCAACAACAGGGCAAGGCCCAGCGCGGTCGGCCGCGCAAGCTGGCGCGCAAGTGGGTGCGGGTGTTCGTCGAGCCGATCAGCGATGGCGGTGCCAACCTCAGCCTGGTGGTCTTCGTCGGCGAGAAACCGGCCAAGCAGGCAGCCGCCCAGGACGATGCCCCGCCTGTGGGGGTCAGCCAGGAGCTGGAGCACGAGCTGCAATCCACCCGCGAACACCTGCAGACCATGGTCGAGGAGATGGCCACCTCCAACGAGGAGATGCAGGCCCTGAACGAAGAGGCCCAGGCCTCCAACGAGGAGTTGCAGGCCACCAACGAGGAGCTGGAGGCGGCCAATGAAGAGCTTCAGGCCTCCAATCAGGAACTGGTCACCCTGAATGGCGAGCTCAACGCCAAGACCTCGGAGATGTTCCGCCTCAATGAGGAATACTCGCACCTCTACGATGCCCTGGAGTTTCCCATCCTGGTGTTCGATCGCGCCTGCCGCCTGATCCGCTTCAACGCCCCCGCCGAGCGCCGCTTCGACCTGCGCCCCACCGCCCTGCACAAGGCCGCCTCCAGCCTCAGGCTGCCCGCCAGGCTGGCCGATCTGGAGACCGTGCTGGAGGGGGTGCTGGCCCATGGCGACCGCCTCACTCAATCGGTGCAGCTGGATGGCCGCATCCATCACCTGAGCGTGGTGCCGGGGCTGGACAAGACCGGCAGCGTGGTCAACCTGGTGGTGACCCTGGTGGATGTGTCCGAGATCGCCCGCGCCCAGGACCGCCTGGCCGAGAGTCAGGCCAAGCTGAGCGTCCTCATGGAGAAGACCACGGTGATCTTCGCCATGAAGGACATCAGCGGTGCCTATGTGTTTGCCAACCGGCGCTTTCTGGAGTTCTTCGACCTGCCCAAGGAGGGCTATCTGAGCAAGACCGATTTCGCCTTGCTGCCCCAGGCCCTGGCCGCCGACCTCTGGGCCCTGGACCTGGCCGCCCTGCGCGAGGGCCGCATGACCCAGGGCGAGCACCAGTTCACCCAGGGCAAGCATCGCCGTCACCTGCGCAGCAGCCATCAACTGATGCTGGATGCCAAGGGCCAGCCCAGTGGTTTCATCATGGAGGCGGAGGATATCAGCCTGAAGAAGCTGGCCGAGGAGCAGATGCGCATCACCGCACGGGTGTTCGACCAGACCGGCGAGGCGATCCTGGTGACCGATGCCAAGGGCCACATCCAGACCGTCAACCAGGCCTTCTCGCGCATCACCGGTTATAGCCTGGACGAGGCCATAGGCCAGAACACCAATCTGCTCAAGTCCGGTCGTCATTCCGAGGAGTTCTACCGCGTGCTCTGGAGCAAGCTGGAGGAAACCGGTAACTGGCAGGGAGAGATCTGGAACAAACGCAAGAACGGCGAGGTCTATCCCGAATGGCTTACCATCAACCGGGTGGAGGACGCCCACGGCCAGCTGGAGCACTATGTGGCGGTGTTCTCCGATATCAGCAGCATCAAGAACGCCCAGCGAAAGGCCGAGTATCTCTCCACCCACGACACCCTCACCGGCATGCCCAACCGCAGCCTGTTTCAGGACCGCCTGCGCCAGGCCCTGGCCCAGGCGCGACGCACCAAGCAGCGCCTGGCCCTGTTGTTCATCGACCTGGACAACTTCAAGACCATCAACGACACCCTGGGACACGACGTTGGCGACGAACTGCTCAAGCAGGCGGCGGAGCGGCTGCGCGAGACGGTGCGCGACGTGGATACCGCCGCCCGTCTGGGGGGCGATGAGTTCACCGCCATCCTCACCGACTGCGACGAGGAGAGCGCCAGCCAGGTGGCCGGGCGTATCGTCGATGAACTGGCGGCCTCATTCAATATCCACCAGCACCGTTTGTTCGTCTCCGCCAGCATCGGCGTGGCCTTCTATCCGGAAGACGGCAGGGACTCGGCGGGCCTGCTCAAGGCCGCCGATGCCGCCATGTATCGGGCCAAAGAGCTGGGCCGCAACCGGGTGGTGTTCTTCCGCGAGGACTTCCATGTGCGCCTGCTCAAGCGCGCCGCCATGGAGAGCGCCCTGCGCCTGGCGGTGAAAGAAGGTCGCCTGCGCCTGGTCTTTCAGCCCAAATACGGCACCGACAAGGACTTTCCCCTGGTCGGGGCCGAGGCCCTGCTGCGCTGGCACGACCCGGACCTGGGCCATGTGTCGCCTGCCGAGTTCATCCCCTTGGCGGAAAACAGCGGCCTGATCCTGGAGATCGCCGGGCAGGTGGAGAACCTGCTGTTCGATCAGATCAATCTGTGGCGCGATATCGGCCTGCAGGTGCCGCCGCTGGCGCTGAATGTATCGCCCCACTCGATCCGTGAGCTGGGCTTTGCGCAAAACCTGCTGGACAAGATGCAGGCGCGCAAGATCGAGGCCCGCCAGCTGCGCCTGGAGATCACCGAGAACGCCCTGCTCGACTTCAACGAAACGGTGAAGGACAATTTCGACCTGCTCGCCGAGGCCGGCCTGCGCTTCTCCATCGACGACTTTGGCACCGGCTATTCCTCCCTCAGCTACCTCAAACGCCTGCCCATCCGTGAACTCAAGATCGACAAGAGCTTTGTCGATGGCCTGGGCGAAGACAAAGAGGACGAGGCCATCGCCAAGACCATCATCAGCTTCGCCAAGGCCCTGGAGCTGGCCCTGGTGGCCGAGGGTGTGGAGACGGAGACGCAGTTGACCTGGCTGATCGGCCAGGGCTGCGATATGGTGCAGGGCTATTACTTCAGCCGCCCGCTGGAGAGCGCCGATTTTGAAGAAAAGATCACCGATTGGAGGCCAGCAAAATGAGTAGTGCCTTTGTCCAGGCCTGTGAGCACGAACAATTGCACCTGTCCGGTGCCATCCAGCCCCACGGCTGTCTGATCGCCCTGGACGGGCAGGGCCAGGTCAGTCATGTCTCCGCCAATCTGGGGGAGTTTCTGCCCCTGCAGGCAGAGCAACTGCTGGGCCAGCCGCTGCCAGACTATCTCGCCGCGCCGTTGGATGCGCTGGGAATGACCGCAGGCAGCCGCAACGGCGGCGAGATCAACCCGCCCGGCCTAGACCAGGGCCTGGACGCCATCGCCTGGCGTGGCGGCGAGGGTCAGGTGATCCTCGAACTGACGGCCCGTCAGCTGGCCCCCGCCGGCGTGCCCAGCGCCGCCCAGGTGCCCCTGGAGCCGCCACCGGAGGACCGCCCGGGGCTGGCCCAGGCGCGACAGAACATCACCGAGCGCATCATGCAGCTGAGCGGCTGCCAGCGGGTGCTCTATTACGCCTTCCGCGCCGATGGCGATGGCGAGGTGCTGGCCGAATCACACCTGCCGGAGGCCTATGGCAGCTATCTGGGGCTGCGCTTCCCTGCCAGCGATATCCCCATGATCGCCCGTAACCTGTATCTGAAGAATCCCTGGCGGCAGATCCCCGATGCCCGGGCCGAATCCACGCCCCTGTTGAGCCGGGATCAGGCCCCGCTGGATCTGAGCTGGTCCGACCTGCGCAGCGTCTCGCCCATGCACGCCACCTACCTGAGCAACATGGGGGTGCGCGCCTCGCTCTCCTTTCCCCTGGTGGTGGGCAACGGCCTCAGCGGCCTGATCGCCGCCCACCACCGTCAGCCGCGCCAGCTCTCCCTGCCCCTGCTGGAACACTGCGCCGCTCGGGTGCGCGCCCATGCCCTGGCGCTGGGGGCCTTTCAGTCAAAAAATCGCATGATGCTGGTGGACAGCCTCACCCGCCGCCTGCAGGAGCCACGGGATATCCTCATGCGCCATGGAGATATCCGCAGCGCCTGGGAGGAACTGGCCCCCTGGCTGATCGAGCAGTTCCGCACCGATGGGGCCATGCTCTGCGTGCAGGATGAGGTCTATCACAGCGGCGAGGGGTTCGAGCCCGAGGCCCTGCACGCCTTCGACCACTGGTACCTGGACCATCCCAAGGAATACGTCTATCTGGAACAGAGCCTGAGCCGCGCCATCCCCGGCTTTCCCCTGTCCGAGGTGGCCGGGGTGCTGGCCATTGCCGTGCCCCGATCCGGGGGCGCGCCGCTGCGCCTGTACCTGACGCGCAAGCAGTTCATCCACGAGGTCGCCTGGGGCGGGCGGCCGGACAAGCCAGAGGAATTCCACGATGGCCAGCTGGGCATATCCCCGCGCCGTTCCTTTGAAAAGTGGGTGGAAAAACGCATGGGATACTGCCGGGAATGGGACAACGAGGCACGCCTGATGGCCCTGAAACTGCGTGAGGCACTGCTGCGATGACCAATCAACCCCCCCTGGCCGAACTACTGCGCGCAGCCACCCGTGAACAACACCAACAGCTCGACCGCCACCCCCTGCTGCGGCCACTGATCCAGCCCGGCATCCGCGCCGAGCAGTACAGCGCCGCCCTGGCCGCCCTGCATGGCCCCACCGCCGAGCTGGAGCGGCAGGTCGAGCCTCTGTTCCAAGGCCAGTCCGGCCCAGGCTACAGCCCCCGCATCCGGCTGCTGGCGCAGGATCTGGCGCGTCTGCACGGCCAACCCCGGCCCTACCAAGGGCCATTGCTGAAGCTGCACAACCCGGCCCAGCAAATTGGCGGCCTCTATGTGCTGGAGGGCTCGCGCATGGGCGCCTTTGCCATTGCCCAGCGCCTGGAGCAGGACCTGCCCGATCTGCCCCGCGACTTCTTCGGCAACGGCGGCCGCCGAGGCTGGCCGGACTACTGGCCGCCCCTGCTCGCCAGCCTCGATCCGAGTCAATACCCAGACGCCATCCAGGGTGCCCAACAGGCCTTCGAGGCCTTCATCCAGCACCTCAGCGCCTGCCACTGAACTTGGGAATCAACAGGAACCGCAATTAGCCCCCAGCAATGTCGGCCTGACCAAAAGGCCGCTAACTGGGATTCAGCCATGAACCCTCGTCGTACTCAGCAACCCATCCGCTTCTCTCTGTCCATCAGTGGCAGTGACTTTCTGCGCTATTACCAGGGTGGCGCTGTGATGGTCTCTGTGCTTGCCGAAGACCTGCGCCGCATCCAGTTCCCCGCCCGGCATCTACGCCCCTTTGTTAGCGAGGGAGGTATTCAGGGTCGGTTCGAGATGCTGCTGGACCAGGACAACCGCTTCATCAGCATGAAACGCCTTTGACAGGAAAAGACGAGAGACTCAAATTTCCCCCCTTAACAAAGGGGGGCCAGGGGGGATTTCTTCGACCAATCCCCCCCCCTTAACAAAGGGGGGCCAGGGGGGATTTCTGCGACCAATCCCCCCTTAACAAAGGGGGCAGGGGGGGCAATCCCCCTCAATCCCCCTTTTGCAAAGGGGGGCCAGGGCTGCGGCGGTCTCTCTCCAAAGGGGGACGGGGCTTTGCTGCCCAATTCAGGTCAATACCAGGCCGCAGTAGCAGGCTTAGCGCTCGCTGGAGATGTCTGCCATCTTGCGCCCTTTGCGTACCAGTTCGGCGAACTCCTGCCGCTCCTTGAACTCCATGAAGCGCTGCTGGGCGCTGCGGGTGGTGCGGTTGGAGTGTACCCGTACCGACATCTCGAGGGCCCGTTCGGCCAGATTGCTGCGGCCGGCCTGCATCGCCTTCAGGCCCTTGTCCGCCAGACGCTTGGATATCTGTATCGCCTCACGCCAGTGCTCGCCGTTGTAGCTGGGGTCCTTCGCCTTGCGCCGGTAATGCTTGCGCTTGAGGGCGTTGGCCTGACGAATCAGCCGGTTGACCTCCATGCGCGCCAGATAATCCTGCCGCCGGGCCTTGAAATTCAGATAGCGACGCTTGAGCTTTTTATTCCCGCCGTGCTGGTTGAGGGCGCTGCGATAGACCCCCTCGGCCCCCTTCCAGTCCCTGCGTCGCTCCAGGCTGCGCACCTTTTGCAATGCGGCGTTCAGGCTCATCTTCTGGTCTGATCTGAGGCCGTTGGTGCCGTGGCTGGCAAAGAATTCATTCACCCCGCAGCCGCTTAGCAGGGCCAGCAACAGCAGGGGCAGGATCAGTCGCGCTCTGGTCATGGTATGACTCCCATAGGGTTGTATGTCGGCTCAGGCCCCGGCAAAGCGCCCTCTGGCGGAGGCTCAGGGGGCTGGATGGGCTTGAGGGCCATCTGTATTTTAAGTAACAACATTAAGTTTATCTTATAACTTTTTAATTTCAAGTGGTTTTTGGAAGAAAGCCCTACGTCGAAGCGGGGGCTGGCATCGGGTTATACTGTGCCCTGGGCGTGGCGTTAGAGGTTTATCGATGAAAATTGCTGTCTTTTCCGATGTTCAGGGCAATCTGCCCGCCCTGCAGGCGGTGATCGAGGACATCCTTGCCTGGCGGCCGGACCTGACCGTGCTCAATGGCGATCTGGTCAACCGTGGCCCGCTCAGCCGGGATTGCCTGCTGTTGTTCGAGCACTACCGCGCCTGCCACAACTGGCTGCCCCTGAAGGGAAATCACGAGGAATACGTGCTGGACTGCCAGGCCCCGGCGGAAAACGCACTGGAGGGGGAGATGCGCCGCTTTGCCGAATGGACCCTGGCGCAACTGGGGGATGAGGCGGAGCGCATGCGCCACTGGCCGGATCACCTGACCCTGCACGGGCCGGACAGTGATCAGTGGGTCCACATCACCCACGGCAGCATGATCGGCAACCGGGTGGGTATCTCCGCCCGCATTGCCGATGCGGACATGGTCGGCCGGGTGCCCGAGGGGGTCGATCTGCTGGTCACCGCCCACACCCACAAGGTACACCAGCGGCGCTACGGCAATACGCCGATCCTGAACATCGGCTCGGTGGGCTCGCCCTTTGATGGCGATGTGCGCGCCAGCTACGCCCGCCTGACCTTCAGCCGGGGGCGCTGGCAGGCGCAGATCCGCCGTCTGGCATACGACCGGGAACAGGCCGAGCGGGATTATTACGACTCCGGCTTTCTGCCAGAGGGCGGCCCACTGGCACGGGTGATATTCGCCGAGTGGAAGCGGGCCGATCTGCTCATGCCCCTGTGGAAACGCGCCTACCTGGACGCGGTACTCCGGGGCGATATCGGCCTGAGCGCCGCCGTGGATGAGTTCCTGGCAAGGGGCTGATTCAGAGGACTGAGGACTGAGAACAGAGATTTGGAAGGCCTTGTCCGTTTCGCTTAGGCGAAAAATATGGCGTTTGGCCCTTGATTTAGATCATGCCGGGCCATACACTGGCAATACCTGATCTTTTTAATCAACTATTGAGAGGAACCCAACATGAATCTTGATCTGGATGGCGAAGGCTTTTTGCGTAACCGTGACGATTGGAGCGAGGAGGTGGCCGCCTACCTGGCGCAGCAGGATGGCTATGAATTCAACGATGAGATGCTGGAGCTGATCAAGAGCGCCCGTGCCATGTATGAGGAGAACGGCGTGGTGCCGCCGATCCGCAAGTTCTCCAAACAGGTGGGCGTGGACAGCAAGCACCTCTACGACATCTTCAAGAAGGGGCCGATGAAGCTGATCTGCAAATGGGGTGCCCTGCCCAAGCCCACGGGTTGCGTCTGAATCAGAAAACAGAAGACAGAGGACAGAATACTTCGCTTCGCTCAGCTCAGCTGAGGGTTCCCGTCCCATAGGGCTTTGCCTTCGATCAAGGTCGGTTGGCCTGGCTGTGGTAGAGTCTGGCCCTTTCACGACCAATTAGCGCCATGACCGATCACCAACTTCTGGGCCAGCTGGCCGCCCTGCAGGGTCTGATGATGCAGCTGGCGGAGACCAGCCCCGAGGGCCAGTTTGGCCAGCAGATCCACCCCGAGCTGGGCTCCCTGGCCCAGCTGCTGGGCCAATCCGTCTATCGCGAACTGTACTGGCTGCGTGAGGTGGTACAGCAGGATGCCGACCTGTCCCGCCGTGTCGAGCACCTGTTCCGTCCCGCCGCCCTGCCCCTGGCCGAACAGTGCGCCCAGCTGCCGCCCAAGGAGCACCTGCTCAACTGGGCGGCACAGATCCAGGATCAACACCTGCAACTGCTGGCCAATCCCGGCCTGCTGCCCAGCCACCCCCTGCTGGATGGCGATGCCATCCTCTACTTCATCCTGCAGGAACACGCCAAGGACTACGAGCGTATGCTCTCCCTGCAACTGCTGCATCGGCTAGGTCAGCAGGATCCAGGCTACCGGGTGGCACAGGTACTGGAACCCAGCCTGCCAGAGATGGATTTTGCCGAGGTCAACCAGGGGGCCTACCGCCTGGGCGGCCGTGCTGATGACCCCTGGGCCTACGACAACGAACTGCCCCAGCAGATCATCCAGCTCAGCGCCTACGCCATCGCCCAGCGGCCGGTGAACAATGCCGAATACCTGGGCTTCATCGAGGATGGCGGTTATCAGCGGCCAGAACTCTGGGGCGGGGCCAAGGCCTGGCTCAGGGAAGAGGCCCGAGGCGCACCCCTGCACTGGCGTCGGGATGGGCAGGGCCATTGGTATGGCCTGGGCCTGAACGGCCCGGCGGACCTGATCGCCGATGAACCGGTACAGGGCATCTGTCATCACGAGGCTAAGGCCTTTGCCGCCTGGGCCGCGCTTCAGCAAGGCCCGAGCCAGGGCGCGGTGCTGCCGCACGAGTTTCAGTGGGAGACGGCGGTGCGCACCCAGGCCATCCGCCCCGATGGCCGGGTCTGGGAATGGTGCAAGAATCTATTCAAGCCCTACGCGGGCTACCAGCGGCCGGACAGCAGCCAGTACGCCAGCGCCGATTTCACAAACCGGCACCGCGCCCTGCGCGGCGGCTGTCTGCACAGTCAACCCCTGTTGCGCCGCACCGGCCTGCGCCAGCGCGCCCTGCCCCACTGGAACTTTGCCTTCACCGGCCTGCGCCTGGTCAGGCCCCCAGGCAAACCCTTCTGGGAGAAGTGATGCCGTTGGATTGATACCCATAAAAAAAGCCCCGCAGGCGGGGCTTTTTAGGGGGATTCTGAATCTGCCAGGCCTCTGAGTGCCTGACGGCAGAATCAATCGACGCGCTTGGAGCCGACGATCTCGTGGGCCAGGTCAACCACACGGTTGGCCATGTCCATGTACTTCTGCCGGTAGTCAGACAGCAGGCCTTCGCTGGATGCCCAGTAGTCCTTGCCGGTGATACCGTTGGCGTGCTCGTAATCGATGAACTGACGCTGCAGGTCCAGCATCTGGTCGATCAGTTGTTTCTTTTCCTCGATGAGTGCTGCTTTTTCGCTCATATTTTTCTCCGCTAAATCGGCGGTTAAATGAAACCATGGTTGCCATCCAAACCCAGCCGGATGGCTGCAAACCGGGTCAATGACGGTTTGCTAATATACCAGCACCCCCAGCTGGGTTACACCCTTTTTTCATATCCACTATGGGGTATCCAGGCAGACGCTTGGCCCCAAAAAGGGCCGTTGAAGCGCGGATTATTCCCGAACCAGGGGCCTATCCTCTGTCCTCTGATAACGCACGGCGGCCACGGGCCGCCCTATGCTCTGCCTCAGCCTCTGCCCTCTGTCTTCTGAACATGCGGCCGCGACAGGTAGTCGGCGGTCTGCATCTCCTGCAGGCGGCTGGCGGTGCGCTGGAACTCAAACGCCAGACGTTCGCCGCAGTAGAGGGACTCGGGCGCTACGCTGGCGCTAGCCATGAGCTTGACGCCACGGTCGTAGAACTCATCCACCAACAGGATGAAGCGGCGGGCGCGGTCGTCGCTGCTGCCATCCAGGCGCGGGATGTCGGAGATGAATACCGTGTGCTGCTGGCGGGCCAGTTCGATATAGTCGTACTGGCTGCGCGGCGGGCCACAGAGGGCGTCGAAATCGAACCAGATCAGCCCGCCCGAGCGCAGGCGAAAGGTCACCTCGCGGCTGAGCAGGCTGAGCTGGCCGTCCCGCTCCAGGGGTTCGCACTGGAGTTGGGCAAAGGCCTGGCGCAGACAGGCCTCGGCCTCTTCACCCAGGGGCCAGTGATAGACCCCGGCGCGCTCCACCAGCCGACGCCGATAGTCCAGGCTGCCGTTCAACTCCAGCACCTGGGTGTGGCGCTGCAACAGGTCGATGGCGGGCAAAAAGCTGGCGCGCTGGATGCCGCCGCGATAGAGCAGCTCCGGTGGCTGATTGGAGGTGGTGACCAGGCAGATGCCCTGCTCGAACAGACCGCGCAGCAGACCGGCCAGGATCACCGCATCGGCGATGTCGATGACGCTGAACTCGTCCAGACAGAGCAGGCGTATCTTTCCGGCCAGCTGCCCGGCGACCAGGCCCAGGGGGTTGGCGCGGCCCTGCAGTTGACCCATGGCGGCATGGGTTTGCTGCATGAAACGGTGAAAATGCAACCGTTGGCGGGGTAGCTCCCCCAGGCTGTCGTAGAACAGGTCCATCAGCCAGGTCTTGCCGCGACCCACCCCGCCCCAGAGATACAACCCCCGCTGCACCTGCGGCTTGCGCCAGAAGCGCCAGGACCGGTTGTTTGATTGGCGGCCCGATGGGCTCAGACGCTGGCGCAACCCCTCCAGCTCGGCCAGGACCTGGCGCTGGTGTCGATCGATCTGGTGCTGGGGAAAGTTTTGCGTGGCGAGCTGTTCGATGGAGGTCATTCTATTTAATGGGGCTCAGGGCTCGGGATTCGGGGCTCAGGGAGGCATCCGGGGTTGGTGCCCCCGGATTCCGCTGCGCTCCATCCGGGCTACATTTGATTTGCGTTTATATGCGGGCCTAACCTAACCCCTGGCCAAACCGCTGCTGGATGTAGCCATCCAGCAGGGCGATGAAGTCTTGGCTGATATGGGGGCCTTTCAGGGTCTGGGCCTTTTGGCCGTCGATGAACACCGGGGCTG